>CAUUTP010000084.1:0-8623 GCA_963548155.1 uncultured Eikenella sp. | reverse complement strand
GTACTGTCTGCGGCTCGCCGCCTTGTCCTGATTTAAATTTAATCCACTATAATTTGAAGCGCTATGCGAAAAACAAAAACCAGCCTAAGTGATTGCTTAGTCTGGTTTTGTTTTGGTGGGTCGTGAGCGGCTCGAACGCTCGACCTACGGATTAAGAGTCCGCTGCTCTACCAACTGAGCTAACGACCCATGTGACATTGTGTATTGTAAAAATGCTTTAACAAACTGTCAAGCATGGTTGGCATGGCGGGAGAGGAAAGGCTACCTGAAAACTGATTTTCAGGTAGCCTTTTGTCGCATAGACAGGCCTGCCTACACCACCAGCCAAGCGTTTTTATGCTGATACATCAAATAGTCGGCGATTTCCCCGTCTTCATATGCTAGGCTGGGTTCTTTGTTGGGATTGGGTGGAATACGTTCGTCTTGGCGTACGAATTCCAGCAAATGGGTTTGGCCGTCTTTTTGCAGTAAACGCAGGTATCGGATACTTGGTATTTATACCCAAATTTCAGATTCGAGAATTTGGCCTACAACTGCTGCCCGAAACTGAAAACCGTGTGCATTCCGTATACATTCTGCTCATGTGGGTTGCGCTTATTTATAAAGTGATTTACTGATTTCTAAATTTAGTACAATAATGGATATGTAGAAAAATAAGAAATATACATAGAGTATGAATGAACATTAATATACCTGTAAAAATGATTGATGATAAACTCATTTCATTATTAGTATCATACAAAAAGATAAGTAATGATAAGATATATAACAGGTATATACTTCTTGTTCCAGATAATCCTCTCGTTAGGATTTGCTCCCATTCTAATGGGAATAAATCGTTAAAGAAGTTTCTTTTGCTTTGATTGTCTAGTTTTGAAAAATCTACAATAAAAATATAATATTGTAATATTGAGATGCCGATAGGTATAAGCAATATTAGGCTTTTATATATAAATAATGAGATAATTAATTTTTTATAAAAAGATATTAATATAGCAAAAATGGGAAATATTGCCATATAGGATTTGACTTGAATGGTAATACATTTATCTAGATTATATCTATAAAATAACCCTGCTAGGTTAGTCATTTCCATTGCTCCTAAAATTTTATGTATCTTATTCAGTAAATAGCAAGCAAGCGTTAGATTCAAAAGCCCGACCGAGGACTGCCGCGACTCGATACTGTGTATGTATAGCTAACATATTTTGAAATAGATACATTTGTAGGGTAGGCTTCAGCCCACCATTGTGAGGCATATGAGGATTGATGGGTGGAGACCCATCCTATCCGTGTATCAACTCTTTCGTATGCTGGCTATAGAAATCATTATTTCGGTTATATGCGCTTTCAGGCTACCTGAAAAAAGGTGGGCAACGAATGCCCACCTTTTTTGCTGCGGATATTTTAGCTTCGTTGAAGCTGACGCTTTCAGGTAGCCTCAACCGGCTTAGGCGTAATCCCGCTCTTCGCCTTTGCCGTCCACATTCTCGGCGCAGCGGGCGCACAGGGTGGGGTGGGCGGCAATGCTGCCTACGCTGTCCACATAGTGCCAGCAGCGTTCGCATTTGGCCTCAGTGCTGGGGCGGACTTCGGCGGTGAGTTCGTCGCCTTTTTGCAGCTCGATTTTAGACACGAGCATGGCGAAGCGCAGTTCGCTGCCGAGTGCTTTCAGGTAGCCGTATTGCGGTTCGGGTGCAGTGAGGACGACTTCGGCCTGCAAGGACGAGCCGACAGTTTTGTCAGCACGCAGCGGCTCGATGGCGGCGTTTACAACGGCGCGGGCTTCGCGAATGTACGCCCATTTTTCCGTGAGCGCGGCTTCGCCGGCGGCGGGGATGGGCGGGAAGTCGTGCAGGGTGTGGTAGAGCACGCTGTCTTCTTCGCCGCCGCCGATGATGTCCCACGCTTCTTCGGCGGTGAAGCAGAGGATGGGCGACATCAAAAGTACGAGGCTGCGTGTGATGTGGTAGAGCGCGGTTTGCGCGCTGCGGCGGACGTGGCCGTCTTTTTTGGTGGTGTAGAGTCGGTCTTTCAGAATATCCAGATAGAACGCGCCGAGGTCTTCGGAGCAGAACTGTACGATGTCCTGCACGGCGAAGTGGAAGGCGTAGCGCGGATAGTGGCTACCTGAAACTTTTTCCTGCAACTGGCGCGCCAGCACGAGGGCGTAGCGGTCGATTTCCACCATGTCGGCCTGCGGTACGGCGTCTTCAATCGGGTTGAAGTCTTTGAGGTTGGCAAACAGGAAGCTGAGCGTGTTGCGGATGCGGCGGTAGCTTTCGGTTACGCGTTTGAGGATTTCTTTGGAAATCGCCAATTCGCCGCTGTAATCGGTGGCGGCCGCCCACAGGCGCAGGATGTCGGCGCCGAATTCGTTATACACCTCCTGCGGGGCAACCACGTTGCCGATGGATTTGGACATTTTGCGCCCGTTCTGATCGACCACGAAGCCGTGGGTGAGCAGTTGCTTGTATGGTGCACGGCCGAGGGTGGCGCAGCCGGTGAGCATGGAGGATTGGAACCAGCCGCGGTGCTGGTCGCTACCTTCAAGGTACAAATCGGCCGGCCAGGCGAGCTCGGGGCGCTGTTTCAGCACGGAGAAGTGGGTGCTGCCTGAATCGAACCACACGTCCATGGTGTCGGGCAGTTTGTCGTATTGTTCGCAATCTTCGGGCGACAAGAGCTCGGCTTTATCCAGTTCAAACCAGGCGTTGATGCCTTTTTTCTCAATGAGCAGGGCAACTTTTTCCAACAGCGCGGCGGAATCGGGGTGCAGCTCGCCGGTTTCTTTGTGGGCGAAGAAGGTCATCGGTGTGCCCCAGAAACGCTGGCGGCTCACCACCCAGTCGGGGCGGCCTTCAATCATGGCTTCGAGGCGGGCGCGGCCCCAGGCGGGGAAGAATTCGGTGTCGTCCACGGCTTTCATGGCTTTGTCGCGCAGGGTTTTGCCGTCTGTGCCGGCTTTGTCCATGCCGATGAACCATTGGCCGGTGGCGCGGTAAATCAGCGGGGTTTTGTGCCGCCAACAGTGGGCGTAGCTGTGTTCGATTTTGCCGTGGGCGAGCAGGCGGTTGTTTTCCTGCAGCCAGGCAATAATCGGCTGGTTGGCTTCCCACACGGTCATGCCGGCCAGGCGCGGGGTGTCGGCGGCATAGCGGCCTTGCGCGTTCACGGGGTTGATGAGCGCGATGCCGTATTGGTTGCAGACGAAATAGTCTTCCAAACCGTGCGCGGGTGCGGTATGCACGAGGCCGGTACCGGCTTCGGTGGTGACGTGGTCGCCGTTTAAAACTGGGATATCGCGTTCGATAAAGGGATGTTCGGCGTGCAGGTTTTCCAAATCCGCGCCGGTGCATTCGGCAAGGACGGGGCTGCCTGAAAAACCGTAGCGTTCCAGTGCGGCTTCGGCCAAATCTTTGGCCAGCACCAGTTTGCCGTGCGGCGTGTCGATGAGTTGGTACACGATGTCTGCGCCGGCGGAAATGGCTTGGCTGGCAGGCAGCGTCCACGGCGTGGTAGTCCAAATCACGGCAAAGGCTTCGCCGGAAATTTCAGGTAGCCTGAAAGCCTTGGCCAGCGCGGCGGTGTCTTGGAAGCGATAGGCCACGTCAATCGCGGGCGATACCTTGTCTTTGTATTCCACTTCGGCCTCGGCCAGCGACGAGCCGCAGTCCAAGCAGAACTGCACGGGCTTGGCGCCGCGATACAGGTAGCCTGCTTTATAAATCTCGCCCAGCGTACGCACCGTGTCGGCTTCGGTTTGGTAGTCCATGGTCAGATAAGGGTCTTCCCAATCGCCAATCACGCCCAAGCGGATAAAGTCTTTTTTCTGACGCAGAATCTGCTCGCCAGCATATTGGCGGCAGAGCTCGCGGAACTTGCTGGGCGGCATTTCCTTGCCGTGCAGTTTTTCCACCATCACTTCAATCGGCAGGCCGTGGCAGTCCCAGCCCGGCACATAGGGCGCGTCGAAGCCCGCCAGCGTTTTGCTGCGGATGATGATGTCTTTCAAAATTTTATTGACCGCATGACCGATGTGGATGTCGCCGTTGGCATAGGGTGGGCCGTCGTGCAGGATGAATTTGGGGCGGCCGGCCGCGATTTGGCGCAGCTTCTGATAACGTTTTTCGTCCTGCCACTGCTTCACCCATGCAGGCTCGCGCTTGGCAAGGTTGCCGCGCATGGGGAAGGGGGATTCGTAGAGGTTTACGGTTTTGGCGTAGTCGGTCATGGTGGTCTCGGAATGGTTTGAGTACGGCTGTGCGGCGGGCAGTTGTAGCTTGCCGGCCGTGCCGGGGTAAATAAAAAAACAAGTTGGCGATTTTATAAGGATTTGGCACAAAAGGCTACCTGAAAGCGGGGTTGCAGCTGAGTAATCCGTGATAAACCGGGCGGAGGTGTTTTCAGGTAGCCTTGAATGTTGTAGCGGCTGGCTCAGCCTTAAGCTTATTTTGCATTGGCTACACACTTGAAAAAGGCTACCTGGAACTTAAGTGCAGCAGAGTTTCTGTGCAGCTAGAGTTTCAGGTAGCCTTAGTTGGTTCTATTGGCTTGGGCAGCGGTTTACTGCTGCGGCTGGGTGCGCTCTTTTTCTTCGGTAACGAAGCCGACTTTGCTCAGGCCGGCATCGCGTACGGCGCTGAGGGCTTTTTCTACGTAGTCGAACTGGGCGTTTTTATCGGCGGCGATGGCAATCACTTGGTCGGGATTGGTTTTGGCCAGCTGTTGCAGCTGGCTTTCCAAAGCCTGTAGGGTAATCGGCTCGCCTTCGGCTAAATGATAGCTGCCGTCGGCGGAAATGGAAATGCGCAGCGGGTCTTTGGGCTGGGCGGCGTTTTCCGCCACCTGTTTGGCCGAGGCGGTGGGCAGTTCCAGCGGGATGGAGTGGGTCATCACCGGCATGGTGATCATGAATACAATCAGCAGCACGAGCATCACGTCTACTAGTGGGGTAACGTTGATGTCGGCCATGGGCGAATCGTCGTCGCTGTTCATCGAACCGAAGGCCATGCTTTTACTCCTTATTGTTCATAATCTTAACGTGCAAATCGTAGGCGTAGGCGTCCATGTCCTGCACCACTTGCTTATTGCCGAACACGATAAAGTTGTAGGCCAGCACGGCGGGGATGGCGGCAAACAGGCCGACGGCGGTGGCCACCAGCGCTTCGCCGATAGGGCCGGCTACGGTGGCGATGTTTACTTGGCCTTGCAGGCTGATGTTTTCCAGCGCGTGGTAAATGCCCCACACCGTGCCGAACAGACCGATAAACGGAGCGGTAGCGCCTACGGAGGCGAGAATGGTGAGGCCGCCGTTGAGGCCGCGTTTGGCAATATTCATTTTATGGCGGATGTGTTGCACCAAATAGTCGCCCAAGGGAATGCTGGTGAGCTGGCTGGCGGGGTTGGCGCGGTATTGGCGCGCGGCCTGAATGGCTGATTCGGTAAGGTCGGCCAGCGGGGAGGGGTGGGCTTTGGCCAGGCGCAGCATATCATCGAGCGAGGCTACGGTGGCTACAGACTCAATCGTGCCCCGATTGGCGTGGCGCACTTGGTGCAGGCGGAAGCTGCGCATGATGATGATCCACCAGGTGAGGACGCTCATCAGCAACAGCAGCAGAAATACGGTAATCAATACAATGTCGCCTTGGGCGAAAACGTGTCCTAAATTCATGATATTCCTAATATAAGGTAATGAGATTGGGTAATTAGTTTAGTTGGGTTTTTAAGGGGCTTTAAAACGCAGGGTAAAAGTATAGCTTTGGCGCACAGGCTGGCCGTTGCGTTTGGCCGGAACGAAGGTATAACTCTGGCGCACGGTGTCGGCTGCCGATCTGCCGAACAGCGGATGGGAGGCGGAAACGATTTCCACGCTGGAAGGTTTGCCGTTGGCTTCCACCATCACGCGCAATTTTACTGTGCCGCTGATGCCTTCTTCTTCCAGTTGCTTCGGATAGGGCGGTTTCGGGTTATTCAGGTAGCCGCCAAGGTGGGTGGGCGCGCTGTCGCCGCCACCACCGCCGCCGCCGCCAGGGCCTTGGCCGTTGCCGACACCGCCGCCTTCGCCGCCGCCACGGCCACCGCCTTTGCCGGGGCCTTCTCCATCGCCTTCACCTTGGCCATGACCGATACCACGGCCGCCGCCGCGGCCACCGCCTTCTCCGGCGGAAGGCGTACCTTTGCCGCCGCCACCGCCTGCGTTGGCATTATGGCCTGCATTCGGGTTGGCAGGGGCAATCGGCTGCTCAGGCTGCGCCTGCGGCTGGGGTTCGGGGCGGGATTGCGCTTGAGCTTGAGGCTGCGGTTTGGGCTCGGCAGGTTTGGGCTGAACGATATCGGCAGGTTTGTCTTGCCGTTCCACCGGTTTGATTTGCGCGCGCTGTTCCGGCACGGGCTTGGCCGGCTGCGGTTTGGGCTGTTCAGGTTTGGGCGCTTCGGGCAGGGTTTGCTCCGGTGGCCCGGCGGGCGGCTCGTCTTCGGATATGGTGTCGCCACCCGTACCGCCGCCACCCCCGCCGCCGCCAATCTCGCCGAGATCAACAAAGCTCAGCCCGGGCGGTTCGGGCGGCAGTTCCGGCGGCTTAATCGAGGTCAGCAGCCAATACAGCAGGGCATGGGCAGCAACCACGAATAAGAGCGCAATCGGGGATAAAAGACGGTTTTCGTTTTGCATGATAGGGCGGCATATTAGTGCGAACTATTTTTGTTTGCAAGTAGTTTTTATTTGCTTGCTGAAAGTGGCAGGTACTTCAGGCGAAAGAATGTTTGGCCAGAATGAGATGAGAGGGCGGGCGATTTAACTGCTAGATTTAAGGCTACCTGAAAATGCGGAATGGTTTTCAGGTAGCCTTATTGTTGGTTTAATTGTGCGGTACGAACAATTGGCCGTTGAAGCGGTATTTAAGGCGTCGGTTGGTGGGGGTGTGGGTATGGCTGCTGATTTGCGGCTGGCTGATGGTGTGGCTGCCGGGTTCGTAGAAGAAATAGTTGTTGGCGTGTTGGCCGCTGTAGGCGATGCTGAGTCGGTGGGTGGGCTCGGCGGCGGTGGCGGTTTGGATGAGGGGCAGGGCTTGGAGCTGCTCTGCGGCGAATTGGAGGAGGACGAGGGATTTTTCGGTGTGGTCGCCATCGGTGTGTTCGGTGAACAGGAGGTAGGCGTGTCCGTAGCCGCTGAGGCGGATGGTGTGCAGGCGTTCGATGTGGCCGGGCAGGGTTTGCACGCTGGTGTGTCCGCCGGGGCTGCGGGCTTGGAGCAGGCTGCTGGGGCTGTGCGGCGGGGTGAAGCTGCGCACACGGCCGTCGGCGCTGCTGTGGATCATCAGGCCGGCGGCGCGGGTTTGGCTAAAACGGCAGGCCCAGGATTCGGTAGTTTTCAGGTAGCCTTCGAGCTGCTCGGCGAAGGGCATGGCGGGCGGGTTGCCGTTATGCCGCAGGGCGGCGGCGAGGGCGGTGTCAGTTTTGGCGGCATGGCGGGCATGCAGCGGGGTGGCGAAGAGGGTTTGCAGGGCGATGAGGGCGTGGCGGAGCATGGCGGCGGGTTTCAGGTAGCCTTGGAGGCTACCTGAAAAGTGTCGGGTGGGTTGGATGGTGTTTTGGCGGGTTTAATTCAAGCGGACAAACTGTTCGCCGTTGAAACGGTAGCGGATGCGGCGGGTGCTGACACGTGCCGCACCATATGCGGCATCCAGGAGAGATGTTATTTGCTGGCATATGCGGCGGTTTTCAAGGCAGGCTACCTGAAAATGGATGTTTGCCCATCAGCCGGTTTGAGGTTTACCGGATACCGCCTTCCCGGTTGTATTCGATCATGTCGTTTACCGCTTGGGCGAGCCATGCCCAGCAATCGGGGAATTCTTGACGTTGCTCCCAGCCGGGGTCGGCAAAGTCGTGGATTAGTTGGACTTTGCCGCCTTTGCCGATTTCGAAGCAGGCAGTGTCATCGCAATCGCTGCGTTTGGCGAAGGGAATCAGTTTTCTATTGGGATAGCGCGTTTGCAAGCCTCGGTATAGTTCGGCTGCCCAATGACTATAGAGCAGATGCCAAATATCGAAATCGACTAAATTCAGTTCGACGATTTTTTCAAATGATTTTGGATATTCAAAGTCGGAAATATCGAGCGTATAACTTTTCATCGGTTGATTCCTAGTTTGAGGCTACCTGAAAAATAAAACTGGGTGTATGCGTTTCAGACGGCCTTTGCCACGCCTCACTCAATCTTCACCCGTTTCAAGCGCAAGGCATTGCTCAATACCGAAACCGAGCTTGCCGCCATTGCCGCACCTGCGATGACGGGGTTTAAGAAGCCGAGTGCGGCGAGCGGGATGCCCAAGATATTGTAGAAGAAGGCGAAAAACAGGTTTTGTTTGATGTTTTTCAACGTCGCCTGCGACACCAGCAGGGCATCGGCGAGCTGGTTGACCGAATGCTGCATCAGCGTGGCGGACGCGGTGTGTTCGGCAACGTCCGCGCCGCCTTTCATTGCGAAGCTGACGTTGGCGGCGGCGAGTGCGGGCGCGTCGTTGATACCGTCGCCGACCATCGCCACGGTTTTGCCGGCGGCTTTGAGCTTCTGCACTTCGGCGGCTTTGTCGCGCGGACTCATGTTGCCGAAGGCGTGTGCGA
>CAUUTP010000083.1:0-8717 GCA_963548155.1 uncultured Eikenella sp. | reverse complement strand
AGGTATCCGGGGAGGATTAAGGGGGTATTTGGGTAAAATTAGGAGTGATTGGGGGCGAAAACAGCCGAAAACCTGTTTTTGGGTTTCGGTTGTCGAGGGAAGGGCTTTTTTGCAAAGGTCTCTACCTGAAAAATATTGCTCATTTTCAGGTAGCCTTTCGCTTCTTTGCTGCTTTAGCCTTTCGGAGCGGGCGGTTCGATTTGCTCTTTCCAGCCGCACTCTTTCTGCGGGCAAACTTTTTCTACACCCCAGCGCTTGGTGGTTTTGATGGTGAGCACCGGCCAGTGGCATTTCGGGCATTCTTCGGCCACGGGCTGGTTCCAGGTGGCGTAGTCGCAGTCGGGGTAGGTGTTGCAGCTGTAGAACAGTTTACCGTAGCGCGACTTGCGCTCAATCAGACTACCTTTACCGCATTTGGGGCAGGCCACACCGGTATCTTTGGGTTTTTCCAAGGGCTCGATGTGTTTGCACTTGGGATAGTTGGCACAGCCGATGAATTTGCCGAAACGGCCTTTTTTATACACCAGCTGGCCGCCGCATTTGGGGCATTCGCGCCCTTCTACGATAGTGGGCTCTTCGGCGGCTTTGGCGGCTTTGGCGGCTTCTTCGGCGGTTTCGTTGAGGTTGCGGGTGTAGTCGCAATCGGGATAGCCGGAGCAGGCGATGAAGCGGCCGCGTTTGCCGAATTTGATTTGCAGCTTGTGCTGGCCGCATTTGGGGCAGGTTTCGTCCAGCTCTTCGGTGGTGATTTTGGCACGCTCGATGCCGGCTTTTTCCTCAATCTGTTTGTGGAAGCCTTTCCAGAATTTGTCCATCACGGGAATCCACTGCCGTTTGCCGTTGGCAATGTCGTCGAGCTGGTCTTCGAGCTTGGCGGTGAAATCGTAATCCACGTATTGGGTGAAGTGTTCGGTGAGGAATTTGTTCACGATTTCGCCGGTGTCGGTGGGCAGGAAGCGGCGCTGGTCGATGGTTACGTATTCGCGGTCTTTCAGGGTTTTGATGATGCTGGCGTAGGTGGAGGGGCGGCCGATGCCGAACTCCTCCAAGGCCTTCACCAGCGTGGCCTCGTTGAAGCGGGGCGGCGGCTGGGTGAAGTGTTGCTCGCCATAGAGTTTGTCCACAGGCAGATCGTCGCCCACGGCCAATTCTGGCAGTTTTTTGTTGTCTTCATCCTCGTCGTCTTCATCGTGTCCTTCCTGATACACGCTCAGGAAGCCGGCAAATACGAGCACTTGGCCGGTGGCGCGGAACACGCCTTCGCCCACGCCGATGTCTACGGTGGTGGCATCGAATTTGGCTTCCACCATCTGGCAGGCCATGGTGCGCTGCCAAATCATTTGGTAGAGCTTGAATTGGTCGGCGGAAAGGAAGGGCTTCACGCTTTCAGGCGAGCGGTACACCGACGTGGGGCGGATGGCTTCGTGCGCCTCTTGGGCGTTTTTGGATTTGGTGCGGTACATGCGCGGCGATTTGGGCAGGAAACCGGCACCGATTTTGTTGTCGATGTAGTGGCGGATTTCGGCTATCGCGTCTTGCGACAGGGTTACACTGTCCGTACGCATATAAGTAATCAGGCCGACCGAGCCTTGGCCGACGTCCACGCCTTCAAACAGCTGCTGGGCGGTGCGCATGGTGCGGTCGGTGGTGAAGCCGAGCTTGCGCACAGCGTCTTGCTGCATGGTGGAAGTGGTGTAGGGCGCGGCAGGCTTGCGGGTGGCTTTTTTCTTCACCACATCGAGCACTTGCGCCGGTTTGCCCTGCATGGCAGCCAACACGGCGGCCTGGGCGGCTTCGTTGGGCAGGGAGAACTGCTCCAGTTTGCTGCCCTGCCATTGGGTGAGCTTGGCGGCGAATTTTTGGCGGCCTTTGTGGCTGTCGAGGTGCATGCTCCAGTATTCCTGCTTTTCAAAGGCGCGGATTTCGTTTTCGCGCTCGCAAATCAGGCGCAGGGCCGGGCTTTGCACGCGGCCGGCGCTCAAGCCGCGCCGGATTTTTTTCCACAACAGCGGGGAGAGATTGAAGCCGACCAGGTAATCCAAGGCGCGGCGTGCCTGTTGCGCATCCACCAAGCCCATATCGAGCTTGCGCGGCTGTTTGAGGGCTTCCTGCACACCTTTTTTGGTGACTTCGTGGAACACCACGCGCAGGGTGCGCTCGTCCAGATTTTTGATGCCGCGTTTGGATTTGAGGATTTCGTAGATATGCCAGGAAATGGCTTCGCCTTCGCGGTCCGGGTCGGTGGCCAGATAGAGGGTGTCGGCTTCTTTGGCGGCCGCCACGATGGCATCAATATGCTTTTTGCTCTTGGCCGGCACTTCGTATTTCATGGCGAAATCGTGCTCGGGATCAACGGCGCCGTTTTTCGGCACCAAATCGCGCACGTGGCCGAAGGAGGCCAACACTTCAAAATCGCTGCCCAGGTATTTTTTAATAGATTTGATTTTGTTGGGAGATTCCACAATCAGCAGGTTTTTCGACATAGTTTCCTCGCATAATACTTTTGTTTTTGGCCACACTGTAGCTGAAGAGATATAGTGCTTTAGCTGTTAAAAGCAAGCTTTCAGGTAGCCTTTAATCCATCTTGGTGCAAGCGCGGCGTATTCAATCAAAGGCTACCTGAAAACCTTCATTTTTCAGGTAGCCTTTATAGATTAAAGAGCAGCGGCCTTTCTCAATTCATCACCGCCTGGCCGTGCAGCAGGGCATTGACCAAATCGTCGCTGATGAGCATCGGCAGCTCGGATTTGTCTGCCCACAATACCAAGAGCGACAGCACTTTTACATGCGCATCGGTGAGCGGTTCGTCCGCCTTGTCTGCCAGGTGCATCAGCGCCAGCAGCACAAATTCCCGTTGTTCCACAGAGAGCGCGCCGTTTTGCACCAAAAAGTGCAGCAAACCCAAAGCCTCGGGCGGCAAAGCGGCAAGCTCTTCGGGCAGATACACGCGCATTGCCTGCTCTTCGCGGAAATTGCGGTGTAGCGAGCGGCTGCGTTCTTGGAGCACGTTCATAAATAATAGCGTATCACGAATTTCCTCATCCTGGAAACCCACCTGCTCCAAGAGGCTGCCCAAGGCCTCGCTGGGCGGGCAGGTATCGAAGTCTTGGAAGTTGTTTATCAAAAAGGCAATTACGTCAATCATTTGGCATTCCTATTTGGAGCAATACGTTGGTAGCGGCCGCCGGAGAGCGGGGCAATTTGGCCGTTGATTTCTAATAAAGTCAGTTCGGCATACACATCGGCCGCGGGCAATTTGAGCAGCTCGGCCAGACTGTCGGGGTGTACCGCGTCGTAACCCATGGCTTGCAGCAGCGGTGAAGTTTCCGTTTCAATTTCTGCCGGTTCCGGCGCGGTATCAGCCAAGACGGGCTGTTCGCTTGGGAGCGATTCGGCTTGGCGATGTTCGACATCTGCGTTTTGGTTTTGTAGAAACTCACTATGTTCGTTTTGGCGAAACTCGCTACTCTCGTTTTTGCTACGCAGAAACTCGCTACGCTCGTTTTCAGGTAGCCTTTTGGCTTGGACTGTCGTTTGGCGGTTAGGCGCTACGGTTTGCGGCAGCTGCGGACATTCTTCCAAAATATCGGCCAGCGTTTCGGTGAGCTTCGCGCCTTGCTTAATCAGCGCGTGGCAGCCTTTGCTGTGCGGGTTGTCGATGGAGCCGGGCACGGCGAATACTTCGCGCCCCATGTCTGCCGCCAGCCGCGCGGTAATCAGCGAACCGGATTCCAAAGCGGCTTCCACCACCAGCACGGCAGAGGAGAGCGCGGCAATCAGGCGGTTGCGACGCGGAAAGTTGCCAGCCAGCGGGCGCGTGCCCAAGGGGAATTCGGAGAGCACGCAGCCTTGTTCGGCAATGCGGTGCGCCAAGGCTTTGTTGGCTACGGGATACACGCGGTCGATGCCCGTACCCCACACCGCCACCGTGCCGCCCTGCTTACGCAACGCGCCTTCGTGGGCGGCGCTGTCGATGCCGGCAGCCATGCCGGATACGGTTACGATGCCGGCAGCGGCCAAGGCTTCGCCGAATTCGCCGGCAATCCGCATCGCCTGCGGCGTAGCATGCCGACTGCCCACGATGGCCACCGAAGGCCGGTGCAGCCATTCAGTATTACCGCGGGCAAACAATAAGGGCGGTGCGGTGATGCCTTCGCCCAATTGCAGTAGAAAATCTGCGTCGCAAGCCAACAATAAACGGCAGTTTGCCTGCTGCTCCCATGCCAACGCGGCTTCGGCAGCGGCTTCGGCCTCGTGGCGGCGGCTGCGCCAAGCTTCCTGCGCCGGGCGGCTGGGCAGAATGGCGCCCACTTCCTGCTCAGCCGCCCACACGGCACCGGCCGAGCCGTAGTGGCGGCACAATTCGTAAAACGTTTCCGCGCCGATATACGGCATCAGTGCAAGCTGTATCCAAGCCAAACGTTCTGCGGAGTTTTCCATGTGTTTTACGTGTACGGGGGATGGGGTTGAAGAAGTAGATCGGCGGCGGCCGAGCGGTATCGAACAAACTTCAAGCAAGTTTCGAGCCAAGAATAGTAGATTTAGATTAATTCATTGTTTATGATTGACAATCTGTGTTTTTAAGCGCCATATGCGTGCTTGGCGGTGGGGCGGCTTGGCGTTTCGCTATATAATGCGCACTTTGCATTGCCAAGGCCGTTTGTATGTCGCTCAAAACCGTGAAGAAATCCCTGCTCGTGCCACATCCTGCCGAGCAGATGTTCGAGCTGGTGGATAAAGCGGAGGATTATCCGCAGTTTCTGCCGTGGTACAGCCGCACCGAAATCATCGAGCGCAGCGGCAACGAATTGAAAGCACGGCTGTTTATGGACTATATGGGTGTGAGCCAATCGTTTGCCACGCACAACCGCAACATCCCCGGCCGCGAAATCCGTATGGTGTTGCTGGAGGGGCCGTTTAAAAGCCTGAACGGAACTTGGCACTTCCTGCCCCTAGGCGACGATGCCTGCAAAGTGGAATTCGAGCTGCACTACGAATTTTCCAGCCGCGTGCTCTCCGCGCTCATCAGCCCCGTGTTCAGCCACATCAGCGGCACGCTGGTGGATGCTTTCGTGAAAGAGGCAGGCCGCCGCTATGCCTAGCAATCCCCCGCTCAATATCGAAGTGGCCTACGCCGAGCCGGGCAAACAAAGCCTGCTGGCTTTTCAGGTAGCCTGCGGCACCACCGCGCGGCAGGCTGTGCTGCAATCCGCATTGGTAACCGAATTTCCGCACGTTGATTTTGCCGCCGCGCCCATCGGCATCTTCGGCAAAAAAGTGAAAGATAGCGCCCAGCTGCGTGAAGGTGACCGCGTGGAAGTGTACCGCGCCCTGCTCATCGACCCGAAAGAAAACCGCCGCCGCAAAGCCGCCGCCAAACAGAAAAAAGAAGCTACCTGAAAATCGAACAAACCGTTTTCAGGTAGCCTCTTGCACAGGAAAATATGAGCACAATGCGCCCAATCAAACCCATCCGGCCGGCCGCCATACCGGCTCTAATCCTTATCTGCCTCAGCCTCAGTGTCCATGCTCAAAGTGAACACCCTATGCCCCTGCCAGACTCCAACCCATCCATCAGTAGCTTCGCCGCCATCCCCGCCAACGAACTGGAGCATTTCAAACAAGCTGCTGCCGAAGGTGACAGCCAAGCCGCATTGAAATTGTCAGCCCATTTCGCTTTCTACGAGCAAAACCATGAGGCCGGCCTATACTGGCACATCAAAGCCGCCGAGCTGGGCCACCTGCAAGCCCAGGCCAACCTCGCCCATATTTTCTTCGACCAATACCAAACCGACCGGCAAGCAACCACACTGCACAACGCAGAAAAATGGGCGGAGGCCGCCCTCAAAAACGGCGCCGGTGCAGATATAAACGAACTGCTGCAAAACATTCGAGCCGCCAAAGCAAGATAAGGCTACCTGAAAACGAGTGCAGTGAGTTTCTGCGTAGCAAAAACAAGCGAGCGAGTTTCGCCAAAACAAACACAGCGAATTCCTGAGAAGCTAAATTTTCGATACACCAGCAACAGGCTACCTGAAAGCCCAGGCAGCCTTATCCACTCCCCCATGTCCACACAACCCTTCCAACTCAACCCCCAGCAGCTCGAAGCCGTGCATTATCTTGGCGGCCCCCTGTTTGTGCTGGCCGGTGCCGGCAGCGGTAAAACCCGCGTCATCACCGAAAAAATCGCCCACCTCATCCGCGAAGTGGGCTACGCCCCGCACAACATCGCCGCCATCACCTTCACCAACAAAGCCGCCGCCGAAATGCAGGAGCGCACCGCCGCCATGCTCGGCAGCCGCCAAACCCGCGGGCTCACCGTCTGTACCTTCCACTCTCTCGGCATGCGCCTCTTGCGCGAAGAAGCCCAGCACATCGGCTACAAAAAAAACTTCTCCATATTCGACGGCTCCGATAGCGGCAAAATCATCGCCGAGCTGCTCGGCAGCAGCGGCCGCGACGCCGTCTTCCGCGCCCAACACAAAATTTCCCTGTGGAAAAACGACCTGCTCACACCCGAGCAAGCCTTTCAGGTAGCCTCCAACGAATGGGAGCGCCAAACCGCCCAGCTCTACGCCGGCTATCAGGAAACCCTGCACAGTTACCAAGCCGTCGATTTTGACGACCTCATCCTCCTGCCCACCCGCCTGCTGCAAAACGAAGCCGGCATCCGAATCAAATGGCAGATGCGCCTGCTGCACCTCCTGGTGGACGAATGCCAAGACACCAACACCTGCCAATACACCCTCATGAAGCTGCTCACCGGCGCCGAAGGCCGCTTCACCGCCGTGGGCGACGACGACCAAAGCATCTACGCCTGGCGCGGCGCCAATATGGAAAACCTCCGCCTGCTCCAGCAAGACTACCCCGCTCTCAAAATCATCAAGCTCGAGCAAAACTACCGCTCCTCCGCCCGCATCCTGCGCGTGGCCAACCAAGTCATCGCCAACAACCCCAAGCTCTTCCCCAAAACCCTCTGGAGCCAATACGGCGAAGGCGAGCCCGTTCGCATCATCGCCTGCCAAAACGAACAACACGAAGCCGAATACGCCGCCGGCAGCATCATCCGCCGGCGCAACCAAAGCGGCGACAGCCTCAACTACGCCGACTTCGCCATCCTCTACCGCAGCAACCACCAAGCCCGCCTGTTTGAAGAAGCCCTGCGCAGCGCCCACATCCCCTACCGTGTTTCCGGCGGCCAAAGCTTCTTTGAAAAAGCCGAAATCAAAGACATCCTCGCCTACCTGCGCCTGCTCGCCAACCCCGACGACGACCCCGCCTTCCTGCGCGCCGCCACCACCCCCAAACGCGGCATCGGCGATGCCACCCTCAGCAGCCTCAACCACTACGCCGCCGCAGCCTCCTGCAGCCTCTACGCCGCCGCCAACACCGCCGAAGCCCTAGCCCGGCTCCCAACCGCCGGCCGCGAAGCCCTGCGCCAGTTCACCGCCCTTATGCAAAGCTACCAAAGCCGCGCCCAAAGCGAGCCCGCCGGCAGCCTCATCCAAGAGCTCCTGGCCGACATCCGCTACGAAACCTACCTGCTCGAACACGAAGAAGGCAAAAGCGGCGAAATCAAATGGCGCAACGTGCAAGATTTATGCGCCTGGCTGGCCAGAAAAGGCGAACAAGACGGCAAAACCCTGATCGAACTTTCCCAAACCATCGCCCTGATGAACCTGCTCGACAGCCGCAGCAAAGAAGAAACCGACACCGTCACCCTCTCCACCCTGCACGCCTCCAAAGGCCTCGAATACCCCCACGTTATCCTCGCCGGCTGCGAAGAAGGCCTCTTCCCCCACGCCGACAGCGTAGAAGAAGGCAACCTCGACGAAGAGCGCCGCCTCATGTATGTCGGCATCACCCGCGCCAAACACAGCCTCACCCTCACCCACTGCGTCAAACGCCGCCGCCAGGGCGGCTGGCAATTCCCCGAGCCCAGCCGCTTTATCGGCGAAATGCCCCAAGCCGACCTCAAAATCCTCGGCCGCAAAGGCGGCGAACCCATCGTGAGCCACGAAGAAGGTAAAGCCAACCTGCGCAGCATGCTCGATATGCTCAACGCCAAAATGGGGCAGAACAAATAAACATATAGCGGGCTGAAGTGGCTTCCAATACAAAGCAGTAAGCCGCAGACAGCACAAAAGCACAGCAAGGCGAACCCAGGCCGTAGCGGAAGTTCAGTTGGTTTGCTATGCCACTAAAAGGCTACCTGAAAACGAGCGCAGCGAGTTTCGCTAAAACGAGCGCAGCGAGTTTCGCCAAAACGAACGCCGTGAGTTTCTGCACAGCACAAACGCAGCTTCAACGAAGATAAAAACCGAGCACGTGCGCTCCGCACACCTGCCATACAGAACATCGGCTTGCCAGCTGCCGCCCCCGCAGGCTACCATGCCGCACATAAACGATACCGATACGACCTAATCCGGAGCCCAAATGGATTCCCCCCGCGAACACGCCGTACCGCCGCACCAACAGCAACACCGCTGCCGCCAGCATGGCCTTCATGCTGCGCACAGCGGTGTTTTTGTTTGACGGGTACTGGTGCGGAAGAGGCTACCTGAAAACAGGCGGTGAAGATTGGTGAAGAGCAAAGGAAAGGTTTTCAGGTAGCCTCTCAAGATTCCGGATATGCTGCTGCCGGACAAAACAAAATTAACTAGGAAAAACATGATTACATTAAGAGACATCACCCAATTAATCGCCATGCTGTATTG
>CAUUTP010000082.1:0-8972 GCA_963548155.1 uncultured Eikenella sp. | reverse complement strand
AACAGCAGCAACAACAAGGGGCGCCAGAATTAGTGGTAAGCGTGCTCACCGTAAAGGCAGAAGACACCACAATCAGCACTGAGCTGCCCGGCCGATTGGAATCTTTCCGTTCTGCTGAAGTGCGCCCGCAGGTGAGCGGCATCATCAAACGCCGCCTGTTCCAAGAAGGCAGTTATGTACAGGCCGGCCAGGCGCTGTATCAACTGGACGACGCCAGCTACTCAGCCGGCCTCGCCAGCGCACGCGCCCAGCTGGCTGCCGCCGAAGCCGCTCAGGCTAAAGCCAATGCCGATTTGGCACGCTACCAGCCCTTGGTGGCCGCCGATGCCATCAGCAAACAGGAATACGATGCTGCCGTGGCCGCCCAACGCTCTGCTGCGGCCAATGTAAACGCCGCCCGCGCCGCTATCCGCTCGGCACAGGTAAATGTAAACCACGCTCGCATCACCGCGCCGATTTCCGGCTATATCGGCCGCTCCAACGTATCTGAAGGCGCATTGCTCACTGCCGGCGGTGCAACCGTGCTGGCCACTATCCAACAAACCAATCCGATGTATGTGAACGTTACCCAGTCTGCGCTGGAGGTGATGAAACTGCGCCGCCAGATTGCCGAAGGCCAGATGAGCGCGGTAAACGGCGCGGTGGAGGTAACCATTATTCTGGAAGACGGCAGTGAATACCCGCAAAAAGGCCGCCTGCTGTTTACTGACCCGACAGTAAACGAAACCACCGGCCAAGTTTCCCTGCGGGTGGAAGTGCCGAACGATGACAACATCCTGTTGCCCGGCCTGTATGTGCGCGTACGCCTACCACAGGCACAAGCCAACAGCGCCTACCTCATTCCGCAGCGTGCTGTTACCCGTGGTGCGAAAGACACCGTGGTTGTCGTGGCCGCCGACGGCTCGATGCGCCCACAAGAAGTAACCATTGCCGGCCAAAGCGGCAACAACTGGATTATTACCGGCGGGCTGAAAGACGGCGACAAAGTGGCCATGGACGGCACCATGATTGCCGGCATGAGGGGGGCGCAAAAAGTGAAAACCCAAGAATGGCAAGCCTCTCAACCGCAGCAATCCGGCGCACCTGCCGCTCCGGCCAGGCCCAACAGCGCTTCTGCTCCGGCCCAATCCGGCGCGGCAGCTTCTGCTCCGGCCGCCCAATCCGCTTCCCAAGCCAAATAAAGGGGCGTGTGTAAATGGCTAAATTCTTTATCGACCGCCCCGTGTTCGCATGGGTTATTTCCATCTTTATTATTTTGGCGGGCGTACTGGCCATCCAAAAACTGCCAGTATCGCAATATCCATCTGTTGCCGCGCCTACGTTCAACCTCACCGCCACCTACCCCGGCGCTTCCGCCCAGGTGATGGAAGACAGCGTGTTGGCTGTGATCGAACGTAATATGAACGGCGTAGAAGGCTTGGACTATATGTCTACTTCTGCCGACTCCAGCGGTTCAGGTAGCGTTACCCTCACCTTCACCCCCGATACCGATGAAGACGTGGCACAGCTGGAAGTGAACAACAAGCTGAACGAAGTGTTGTCCAGCCTGCCGGCTACCGTGCAACAATACGGCGTGAGCGTATCCAAATCCCGCTCCAACTTCCTGATGGTGGTGGCGCTCTCTTCGCAAACCCAAGACTTGGAAGAAATGGCCGACTATGCCAAGCGCAACATCGTGCCCGAATTGCAGCGTGTTGAAGGCGTGGGTGCGGTACGTCTGTTTGCGGCCGAGCGCGCCATGCGTATTTGGGTAGACCCGCAGAAACTGCAAAACTTCAACCTCTCTTTTGCCGACGTTTCCGCCGCCATCAGCGCGCAAAACGTGCAAATTTCCGCTGGCTCGCTCGGTTCGCTGCCGGCCAGCCAAGGGCAAACCATTACCGCCACCATCACCGCCGACGGCCAGCTCAGCACTCCGGAAGAGTTCGGCAACATCATCCTGCGCAGCAACACAAACGGTGCCAACGTTTATCTGCGCGATGTGGCCAAAATCGAGCTGGGTTCGCAAGACTACTCTGCCAGCACCCGCCTCAACGGCAAGCCGACCGTTGGTATGGCCGTGATGCTGTCCAACAGCGGTAACGCCACTGCCACTGCCACGCTGGTAAAAGAACGTATGGCAAAATTGGAGCAGTATTTCCCCGGTGATGTTACCTGGAGCGCCCCGTACGATACGTCCACCTTTGTGGAAATCTCCATCGAACAGGTGGTACACACCTTGGTGGAAGCCATGGTGTTGGTGTTCATTGTGATGTTTGTGTTCCTGCAAAACATCCGCTACACCTTAATCCCCACCATCGTGGTGCCGATTTCACTCTTGGGCGGTTTTGCCGGCATCTATTATTTCGGCATGTCGATCAACGTACTGACTATGTTTGCCATGGTGCTGGTAATCGGTATTGTGGTAGACGACGCCATTGTGGTGGTGGAAAACGTGGAACGCATCATGTCGGAAGAAGGCCTACCGCCGCGTGAAGCCACGCATAAGGCCATGGGTCAGATCTCCGGCGCCGTGGTCGGCATTACCGCCGTGTTGATTTCCGTGTTCGTACCGCTGGCCATGTTCAGCGGTGCCACCGGCAAAATCTATCAGCAGTTTGCCATCACCATGGTACTCTCCATCGCCTTCTCCGCTTTCCTCGCCCTGTCGCTCACGCCGGCCTTGTGCGCTTCATTGCTCAAACCGATTGAGAAAGGATATCACGAGGAAAAAACCGGCTTCTTCGGCTGGTTCAACCGCAAATTCACCGCCGGTAACAAGCGCTACGAAGGCTGGGTGGCCGCCCTGCTACACCGTGCCGGGCGTATGTTGATTGTGTACTTGGCTCTGGTAGCTGCCGCCGGCCTGCTCTACACCCATATCCCGTCTTCCTTCCTGCCGTCGGAAGACCAAGGCAACCTGATGGTCAGCATCCAGCTGCCTGCTGGCGCCACCAAAGAGCGTACCGACAAAACCCTGCTGGCCGTGGAGCAGATTGCTCAAAATACACCCGGCGTGAAAGATATATTTACCGTATCCGGCTTCAGCTTTTCAGGTAGCGGCCAGAACATGGCTATGGGCTTTGTGATTTTGAAAAACTGGGACGAACGTAAAGGCCCGGGCGAAGACGCGGCCAGTATTTCTCAAAAACTGACCGGTGCCTTCATGGGCAGCGGCATGATCCGCGACGGTTTCGCCATCGCTGTGAATCCGCCGCCCATCCGCGAGCTGGGTAACGGCGGCTTGGAGTTCTACCTGCAAGACCGCAACAACCACGGCCACCAAGCCTTGGTGGAAGCACGCAACAAGCTGATTGCTGAAATGCGCAAAAACCCGATGTTCGGCGACACCCGTGCCGCCGGCTTGGAAGACGCACCGCAGCTCAAGCTCACCATCGACCGCGCCGCCGCTGCCGCACAAGGCATCAGCATGGCTTCTATCCGCAGCACCTTGGGTACGGCTCTTGGCGGAGCATATGTAAACGACTTCCCCAATAACGGCCGCCTGCAAAAAGTGTATGTGCAAGCCGTGCCCCAGGCCCGTATGCAGGCCGAGCAAATTCTGGCTATGACCGTGCCTAACGGCCAAGGCGTGGCCGTACCGCTTTCCACTGTGGTTAGCGCCTCATGGGAAGCCGGCATGGAGCAGAGCACCCGCTTCAACGGCTATCCCGCCATGTCGATTAGTGGCGCGGTCAAACCCGGCTTCGCCAGCGGCGATGCTATGGCCGAGGTAGAACGCATCGTGTCGCAGATGGACGGCTACAGCGTGGAATGGGCAGGTGAATCGCGCCAACAGGCCAGCGGCTCTTCCCAGCGTACCATGCTCTACGGCTTCGTATTGCTGGCCACCTTCCTCGTGCTGGCCGCCCTGTATGAAAGCTGGTCGATTCCCGCTGCCGTGCTGCTGGTTGCTCCCTTGGGCTTCCTCGGCGTGGTGCTGGGCGTGTTCGGCCGCAACCTATTCAACGGCGTATTCCACATCCGAGAGGTGTTCTTCAACGACATCTATTTCATGGTCGGTATGATTACCGTAATCGGCTTGAGCGCGAAAAACGCGATTCTGATTATCGAATTTGCCAAAGACCTGCAAGCGCAAGGCAAGAGCGCGATGGAATCGGCCTTGGCCGCCGCCCACCTGCGTTTCCGCCCGATTCTGATGACTTCCTTCGCCTTCATCTTAGGCGTGGTGCCGCTGTATATCGCCTCCGGCGCCAGCTCCGCCAGCCAACGCGCCATCGGCACCACCGTATTCTGGGGGATGTCTGTCGGTACGTTGCTGTCAGTATTCCTGGTGCCGCTATTCTACGTGTTGGTACGCAAACTGTTTAAACCGTCCCAACACGAAACCGAAATGGCGGCTGCCCACACCAACATCAGCCCCGAGCAGGCCGAACTCTACGTTGCCGCCGCCGAAGAGGGGCTGAGCGAAGAAGAGAAACGCGACCTGCATAACGACCAGTAAAACGTTTTCAGGTAGCCTCTGCCGCATTGGAGGCTACCTGAAAACCATAAGGACAAAGCACATGAGAACAACCGTTTTAAAACCGATTGCCGGCAGCCTCGCCTTCAGCCTGCTGCTTTCCGCCTGCACCCTCGCGCCGCACTATCAGCAGCCAGAAGTAAACGTGCCCGCCGGTTTCCGCTACGACACCGCCGCCGGCCAAAACAGCAACCGCGCCGCCGACACCGGCTGGGAAGATTACTTTGCCGACCCGCGCCTCAAATCCCTGATTACCCTGGCGCTGCAAAACAACCCCGACCTGCGCATGGCCGCCCTGAATGCCGAAGCGGTACGCGCCCAATATGCCATCACCCGCGCCGCCTCCCTGCCCGGCATCAACGCCAGCGGCACCGGCCAACGTGCCCGTGTGGCACAGGATTTGAGCGCCACCGGCCGCTCCTATATCGCCGAATCCTACAACGTAGGCCTCGGCATCGCCTCCTATGAGCTCGACCTGTTCGGCAAAGCCCGCAGCAACAACCAAGCCGCACTGCAAGGCTATTTCAGCAGCGCCGCCGCCCGCGATTCCGCCCACCTCGCATTGGTTTCCGCCGTGGCCAAAGCCTATTTCAACGAACGCTACGCTGAAGAATCCATGAAACTCGCCCAGCGGGTGCTGCAAACCCGCGAGCAAACCTACCGGCTTAACCAAATCCAGCACAATGCCGGCGTAATTTCTGCCGTCAACCTGCGTGAAATGGAAGCCCTGATTGAATCGGCCAAAGCCGACTACGCCGCCGCCCTGCGCGCCCGCGAACAGGCACACAACGCCCTGGCCGTGCTGATCAACCAGCCCGTGCCCAATAATCTGCCCGCCGGCCTGCCGCTGAACAAGCAATTCCGCATCAACCAGCTGCCCGCCGGTCTCTCCTCCGACCTGCTGCAAAACCGCCCCGATATCCGAGCTGCCGAGCATAACCTGCGCCAGGCCAATGCCAATATCGGCGCCGCCCGTGCCGCCTTCTTCCCCAGCATCAGCATCACCAGCAGCATCGGTACCGGCAGTACCGAAATGAATCGCCTGTTCGACGGTATAAACCGCACCTGGGTGTTCTCCCCCACCATCAAAGTGCCCATTTTCAACTGGGGCAGCCTGCGCGCCAGCCTGGATGTGGCCAAACTGCGCCAGCAATCGGCCGTGGCCGCGTATGAAAAAGCCGTGCAGTCCGCCTTCCAAGACGTATCCAACGCCCTGGTGGCGCGCGAAACCCTGCAACAGCAATACGATGCTCGCGTGCAAACCCAAAAAGCCTACAACGACCGCCTGCGCCTGATTAATCTGCGCTATCGCCACGGCGTATCCAGCTCGCTGGAAGTGCTCGATGCCGAACGCAGCAGCTACTCCGCCGATGCCGCCGTGCTCGCCACCCAGCTTTCCATGCTGGAAAACCTGGCCGACCTCTATAAAGCCCTCGGCGGCGGCCTCAAGCAACACACTGAAGCTGCCCCGACCGCAGCAGCAACGCCGGCCCAAGCCGCAGCAGAAGCCGCATCTGCTCCTGCCGCAGCAAACGGCAAATAATCCGGCTGCCCGCATTACGTTTTCAGGTAGCCTGCCCTGCCGACCCTTCCGCAAATATTATGGAAAGGTCGGCAGTTTTTATCCGTATTCACACCGCAACCGAGGCTACCTGAAACTGACTCTTTCGCCATAGCCGAAACAATTTTTCCCCACCCACCGGCAAGCCGCAAGACAAGCCACCGCAGTAGGAAGCAAAGTGTGCTTTGGCTATAATCATGCCCACTTTTCAGGTAGCCCCAAACCCACACCATGCCTTTTTCCAATAACCTTTCCGCCCTGCTCTTCCAAATGCAAAACCGGCTCGGTATGTATATCAACCCGCCCACACTTCCCAGCCTAATGAACTTCATCAGCGGCTACACCATGGCCACCCGCTGCCACCATATCGACGAACCAGACACCCTCCGCCCCTTCCACGATTTCGTTGCCCAACAACTGGGCTATGCCGAATCCACCGCCGGCTTTGCCAACATGATCCTGGCCTACGTCTGCGGCTTCCACCCTAGCGATCTCGATTGGCCGGACTTCCTATCCCACCCGATTTCCACACAGCAGCACGCCCAAGCAGTAGAACTGTTTTACCGGCTGTTGAAAGCCTACCAACCATCCCATTGAGCCATTAGTCAAACAGCTTCATCAACAAAGGCTACCTGAAACCGCATGGCATAGCGCAACAAACCCAAACCACCCCATTCCGCAACAGTCAGATACTTATTTTCAGGTAGCCTCAAGCTGCCTCAAACCCAGGCTACCTGAAAACACCAATTAACCCTGCCCCTGCCCTTGTGAAAACCCGCCCCGCCCCTATTTGCCCGTATCATCCCCATCATCAAAAGGAAAACCCGTGAATCCCCTGCTCCAACTCGGCGAAGAGCCGCGTTTCGACCAAATCCAAACCGCCCACATCCGCCCTGCCCTCAAATCCGCCCTCGCCGAAGCCCGTGCCGGCATTGCTGCCGTTAAGGCTCAAAACAAAGTCACTTGGGGCAACACCGTGGAAAAACTCACCGACATCACCGAGCACGTCGGCCACATCTGGGGCGTGGTATCGCACCTCAACTCCGTGGCCGACACCCCCGAGCTGCGCGCCGTGTATAACGAGCTGATGCCGGAAATCACCGTGTTCTTCACCGAAATCGGCCAAGACATCGAGCTTTACCAACGCTTCAAAACCATCAAAAGCTCCCCCGAATTCGCCGCCCTAAGCCCGGCGCAGCAAACCAAGCTCAACCACGACCTGCGCGATTTCGTGCTCAGCGGTGCCGAGCTGCCGCCCGAAAAGCAGGCTGAATTCGCCGCGCTGCAAACCGAAGGCGCACAACTGGCCGCCAAATTCTCGCAAAACGTGCTCGATGCCACCGATGCCTTCGCCCTCTATTTCGACAATGCTGAGCCGCTTTCCGGGCTACCTGAAGACGCCATGGCCATGTTTGCCGCCGCCGCGCAAGCCGAAGGCAAAAGCGGCTACAAAATCGGCCTGCAAATGCCGCACTACCTCGCCGTGATGCAATACGCCGATCAGCGCGAACTGCGCGAAGAGGTATACCGCGCCTACGTTACCCGCGCCAGCGAGCTTTCCAACGAAGGCCGGTTCGACAACAGCCCCAACATCACCCGCCGCCTGGAAATCACCCTGCAGGAAGCCAAACTGCTGGGCTACACCAACTTCGCCGAGCTCTCGCTGGCCACCAAAATGGCCGACTCACCCGCGCAAGTGCTGGATTTCCTACGCGATTTAGCCAAACGTGCCAAACCCTTCGCCGAGCAGGACTTTGCCGCAGTGCAGGCCTTCGCCCGCGATACCCTCGCCATCGAAAACCCACAGCCCTGGGATTTGGTCTATGCCTCCGAAAAACTGCGCCAGGCCAAATATTCGTTTAGCGAAACCGAAGTGAAAAAATACTTCCCCGTGGGCAAAGCGCTCCTTGGCCTGTTCGCCCAAATCAAACGGCTCTACGGCGTGGATTTCACCGAAAAAACCGTGCCCGTATGGCACCCCGACGTGCGCTATTTCGAGCTCTCGCAGAACGGCGCACACATCGGCGGCGTGTATATGGATTTGTACGCCCGCGAAGGCAAGCGCGGCGGCGCATGGATGAACGACTATAAAGGCCGCCGCCGCCTGCCCAACGGCCAGCTGCAAAGCCCCACAGCCTATCTGGTGTGCAACTTCACCCCGCCCGCAGCCGGCAAAGAAGCCCGTCTCTCCCACGACGAAATCCTCACCCTTTTCCACGAAACCGGCCACGGCCTGCACCACCTGCTCACCCAAGTGGACGAGCTTGGCGTGAGCGGCATCAACGGCGTGGAATGGGATGCCGTGGAGCTGCCCAGCCAGTTTATGGAAAACTTCGTGTGGGAATACGATGTACTGCGCGGCATGTCCGAACACGAAGATAACGGCGCACCGCTGCCGCAGGAATTGTTCGACAAAATGCTCGCCGCCAAAAACTTCCAGCGCGGCATGTTCCTCGTGCGCCAGATGGAATTCGCCCTGTTTGATATGCTGATTTACAGCGAAACCGATCCCGCCCGCCTTGCCGGCTGGGCTCAAGTGTTAGACAGCGTGCGCCGCGAAGTGGCCGTGGTGCAGCCGCCCGCCTACAACCGCTTCGCCAACAGCTTCGGCCACATCTTCGCCGGTGGCTACTCGGCCGGCTACTACAGTTATGCCTGGGCCGAAGTGCTCAGCGCCGATGCCTATGCCGCATTTGAAGAAAGCGGCAATGTGGCCGAATGCGGCCGCCGCTTCTGGCAAGAAATCCTCGCCGTGGGCGGCTCGCGCAGCGCCGCCGAATCCTTCCAAGCCTTCCGCGGCCGCGCCCCCAGCATCGACGCCCTACTCCGCCATAGTGGCTTCGATTTAAACGCCGCCTAAACCGCGGGATATAAGAAAAGGCTACCTGAAAACATAAGGGGCTGTACTAGATTAGCAGATATGTTACCCTCGAAATATGAAGATAACAC
>CAUUTP010000081.1:0-9044 GCA_963548155.1 uncultured Eikenella sp. | reverse complement strand
GGACACTGCCCTTTCACGGCGGCAACCGGGGTTCGAATCCCCGTGGGCGTGCCATTATTTCAAAAGCTCTGCTTAATGCAGGGCTTTTTGTTTGGCTGAGCGCTTATTTGGTTGGTTTGGTATAAAGACACATTTTTATAGCTAAAGCATTTGGTTCTTCAACGACTTGGCTCTCATCTCTTTGCGAGTTGTACCCCTGTAGCTCACGGCCTTATATGAGCAAATAATTGTTGTGGCTATATAAAGTTAGAGATAAGTAGGTGTTACATGGGTAGGCAACCTGGGTATTTGAACTAAAAAAAGCCGCCTGAATAATTCAGGCGGCTTTGTGACAACGATAAGACTTAGAAAATCTCACGCCAAGAGATACGGCGGATGAGGGATTCGTCAAAGGTGTTGATCGGTACGTCAATAGTTCCGGTATCACCAGCCAAGATATTACGGATACTGTTGTTACCACCAATGTTGGCTTCCCTAGAGGTACCTATCGGAGCAATTATCCCACCCACTTCCAGCATACCACCTGGTTTATCATTGCCATCAAAACGACCATCTTTGTTGGTGTCAAAAGCCGGCAAATTGTATTGACCGCCATTTTGCAAGCTTACAGCAATCAGTGCAGTAGCACCGTTTACCGAGCATACGTTGCCGGTCGGAGTGGTACGGACAGCTGTAAAGGTAGCCACTTTATTACGACGGATTGCCGGTTGAGCCACAATAGCCTGACCTGGGAGCAGACTCAGACGCCAGCCTTTATGATGGCTTTGGATAGCGTTCTGCGACACTTGATAAATCTTCTGTGTCAGGGTTTTATTGCTGGAGTAGATGGCATCCACTTTTTCCCCATTACCGATAAAGTTCTGCCCTAGCAAATCTGCATCGGTGATCGGACCCTGTTCAGCAAAGAGGCCGAGAGCATAGTTCTGCACACCTGGTGAAATATCTGTTAGGGAGAAGTATTGGCCTGTGCCAGCTACTACATACAGATGACCACCGGTTTGGGTGATTACCGGAGCTGCGGTAATTGGCGCACCAGTGCCGCTTGGAGTGTACAAAGGCTGATTGTTGTAGGCTTTAACCCATGAACCGTTGGATTTGTCGTAATCCACGCGCCACATTTTGCCGCTCAAATCACCAACAAATACGGCTTCAGGCATTTTGTCGCCGTCGCGGTCGTATACGGCCGGCTCACCCACACCATCTTGGCCCAAAGGCACTTTCCAGTAGTTGGTATTCAACTGCCAGTTGCCAGTATTGTCTGCGCGCAGAATGTACAAGTAGCCATTGCTGGAGCCGCTATTTACGCCACTACTGAAGATAACGATCGGGTTGCCGTCTTTATCTTTAGCAATGGAGGGTTTGCCAACAGTGAGACCAAGATCAGGGTCATCAGCATTGGAGAATTCCCACATTACGTTGTGAGCGCCGGGATTGCTCAAGTCAGTTACATCCAGAGCATACACCGAAGCACCACCACGGCCGGCAGTACCCACCACAATAGATTTTGCAGTGTTGCCGAAGCAAACTTCATCTGTAACCGGGGTGCCGTCATTCAGATATTGGTGAGTCGGCTGGGCATGTGATGACACAGGTAAAGATAAGCTATACAGTTTCGGTAGAGCTGTAGAAGGGATATAGCCCATCACTTCCTGACCATCTTGGTTCAGAACATGCAGTACGCCAGCATTTGAGGCGGTTACATAGAAGTTTTTACGAACCATGATGTTGCTGTTCGCATAATTACAAGCCGCAGGTTTATTTTTCGGAGGCAGAATAGGCTGTACACCGGAGTTAATAATAGTACCCAGCAGGCCGTTTTCACGTTTACGCCAAGCAACGCCTTCCAAGCTTGGGTCGCCCAAGGTGTATTGCACCAGGCTGGCAGCAGAAGCACCAGCATTCAGTGCAGTGCTGAGTTGCGCTACGTTGCCTGGAGTAAAGGCGGTAGTGGTGCCATTTGGTGCCTCAGTAAACAGCTTGCGGGCAGACCAACCAGATGTAGTATGGAAAGCTTCCATTTTGGTTGACGCACGCCATGCCGGAGTAAAGGTTAAGCCGTTGCCCTGTGAACCAATGCGTTGGGCAATCACGTCACCTGAAAGGCTATCTACGTTATAAGAAGACTGCAGGCCTAAGGTTTTATTGGCACCGACATCTACTACCGAGTTTTGGTGTTCGGTAACACCTACGAATGCCTGAGATGGGTCGGTATATGATCCAGCTTTTTCAAAAGCTCTTTTCAGTGCCTCTACCATATTTTCTGGGTTATTGCCCAGGGCGAAGTTTTTGGGCATGCCGTCGGGGAATAGTACCGGCGAGCTGCTAACCCCTGGCGCATCGCTGGTCCAGCTACCACGGGATGCATTGGGCATAGTAATACCG
The DNA here is from genome assembly GCA_963548155.1 of uncultured Eikenella sp. Classification (GTDB taxonomy): domain Bacteria; phylum Pseudomonadota; class Gammaproteobacteria; order Burkholderiales; family Neisseriaceae; genus Eikenella. The sequence continues at coordinate 6,662 of CAUUTP010000081.1, read as the reverse complement.
GGTTTGTAGTCGAAACCGCCGTATTTTGCTGCCCAGTAATATGTGTTACCAAGTGAAGCGGGATTATTTTGTTCAAAACGGCCGAAACCGGCTTCTAATACGTCGATGGTAAAGGTATTAATATGTTGATCGCCCGGAATATCTTGACGGATATCTTGTGTTCTACCCCAATAAGCCAATGCCACGATACCGGCCGGTGAATAACCTGTTACATTTCGACCAGAAGCGTGATTTGCATATGAACCGCGAGATGTATACCATGATTCTCGACCTAGGCCTTTGAATTTCTCTTGATCTAAGATGCTTTCCAAAATCTCCTTAGTTTTAATCTCAGAATCATCTGTTACACCACTTTGGGGACCAAAGTTAGGCAAGTCTTTCTCATCGTGAGTGAAGGTATCGCCAATCAGAATCATGGTGTTAGAGCGACACTGTGCCTCATCCCGAGAAGCCAAGCCGCGAGTGAGGGGGTCATCCCAATCGTAAATCATTGGAAAACCATCAGCCGAAGTCGGGTTAATACCAAATTGGCGCTGAGTCCGCTCGTAATATGCGGGCATCCCTTTATGGCGCAAATAACGCTGAGCGGTATAGAACAGCTCCGCTGCAGTATCAAGACTTTTATAGTGGCCGCTATCACCAAACTTATTGATATAGTTGATGGCACCGCTATTAGAGACATTAGTTTTGTGGGCGTCTTCCGGGTCCGGATTTACAGCCAACACACCCGTTCTTTCGTCCCACTCCTTACCATAAGTGATACCGTTTTCGTGCTGTGTACGATCCAAGTATTTCATACGGGCACGCAATACGCCACCACTCACAGCATTGGTAGAGCTCAGCTGATAGCCAAATACAGAGAAACGAGCAGGGCGGCTATCCGGCCCATCGCCACGACCATATTGCTGCATCAAGCCTTCCGGTTTGTAATGACTTCCATATGAGTGACAAGCGCTCGGCAAGCCTGCTGTACCACCAGCAGTAGCCGGATTACATACTTGCACCACAACGGGCAATCGATAGCCGGTAACATTAGGTTTGCCGCGAGAGGCGTCAGCAGCTTTTTGCACAATAGAACGCACAGACGATGGCGCTGCACCCACATTAATTGCGTTTCGATCCTGATAAATCACTTCATCTCTAGTAAAACGAACGGGCGTAACGTAGAAACCTTCGTTTAGGAAGAAAATACGATTGTTATATGCAAGCGGTACATTTGCATCCACCAACTGATGTGGAGTTTTTCTGCCAGGTACGACAGGGTGATAGCGGAAGCCTAATGCACGTGGCAAGCCTGCGGTAGTGTTTGTCGTAGCAAAGCTATCTACCATGCTGGAAGGAATAATCCGCTTTAAAAACGCCAAATCCTGCGCTGACGGATTGTGACCTAACTCAATCCCTCTATAGCGCAAACGGTATTGATTGTGACCATTGGTGCTTGTATTCACATATGCACGGCGGAGAAATGTTTCCGTTGGAGAATCGCCGGCTTGATAGTTAGTCGGGCTGTTGCCGATACCGCGGGCACGGTTACCACCGGTTAGGGTGTAGCGGAAAATATCCAGCGCGGACATTGTGGCCCAGTTTAGGAAGTTACCACTATATTCCTCATCATCCCCGCTACATAGGCCGACTCGACCGTAACTATCAGTAGTCGCTACCGAAGAAACAGCAAAATAGCCGTTATCTGCATTGCTATCGTAGTCATAGAATTTATAGCATTTGGTATTGTCAAAATACCCTAAGTATCTTGTTTTCCATTGGTTCTGCTGGCTTATTCTTAAGGTTGGGTAGCCCTCAAACATAAATGAATTATCAGAATAAGCCGCACCGGCTGTCGGGTGCTCTACGGATGGCGTCAGGGTAATGTTTGGGCCGTGGGCAATGGTAACGCCGGTGAGCGGTTTGTTGCTGATGCTCACCGTTGCCGCTTGCGCGGCACAGCTGATGCCAAAAATGGCAGCCGCCAGCATCGTCGGCCTAAAATGTTTTTGTATATTAGAGGTTTTCATTTTCGTCATTCCATGTTTAAGTAGACTGAGTAGCGCCTTCCTGGATCAACAAACCCTATCAAAACATTGCAATAGACAAGGTTTACTTTGCTCGGCAGTTTCTATTATAACCCGTTTCCATATAAAGAAAAATAAGGGTATATCCTTTAATGGCAAGCAATTTTACTGCCATCTACTAGATGAGGGTGCGTAAAATTAGGCAATTTCTTCCTTTGGTACTCGGCCGCTATTGCTTAATAGGCGTCATCTGCTAAGATTGTTAGTATCGCGCTCATATTGTCCTATTTTATTGATATTTATCAATCTATTATTGCTATTGGATAGTTGTTTGCCGCAGATTATTTTGGCAATTAACGGCAAAATCTGTGCTTGGTGTGCTGACGTGTAAGAGCCGTATTGCTTGCAATGCATGGCTGGCTAGGAGATGTATTTGGATAATTTAGAAAAGGCCTGCCGTTGTTTGTCAGAAAAAGCGGGTAGAGAGACAGTAAAAAGGCTACCTCAAACGGTTTGACCGGTTTCAGGTAGCCTACATTTTGGCTGCTATGTGGCGCTGGGCTCAAGTTGTGCCGATCGGGCGGCAGGCGATCATGTAGTTGACGTCTGTTCGCTGGCAGAGGCGGTAGCGGCGGGTGAGGGGGTTGTAGGTGAGGCCGCTGGTGGCGGTGATGTTCAGCCCGGCTTGGCGGCAGAGGCGGGCGAGGTCGGCAGGGTTGATGAAGCGCTGCCAGTCGTGGGTGCCTTTGGCCACGAGGCCGAGTAGGTATTCGGCTGCGATGATGGCTTGGGCGTAGGATTTGGCGGTGCGGCTGAGGGTGGAGAAAAAGAGGCTGCCGCCGGGCTTGACCAGTTTGGCGCAGGCGGCAATCACGGAGGCGGGGTCGGGCACGTGTTCGAGCATTTCCATGCAGGTAACCACGTCGTAGGCGGCCGGCTGCTCGTTGGCAAGCGCTTCCACGCTGATGCAGCGGTAGTGCAGGTTGGCCAGGCCTTGTTGTTCGGCATGGGCTTGGGCTACCTGAAGGGATTTTTCGGCCATGTCGATGCCGGTGGCTTGCGCGGCTTCGCGGGCAAGGGCTTCGCTGAGGATGCCGCCGCCGCAGCCTACGTCGAGTACGTTTTTGCCGGACAGCCCGCCGCTATGTTCGCGGATGAAGCCTAGCCGCAGCGGGTTGATTTCATGCAGGGACTTAAATTCGCCCTCGGGATTCCACCATTGGGCGGCTAGGCGGCTGAATTTGTCGATTTCGGCGGCATCGACATTTGGGGCGCTGGTGTTCATGTTTTCTCCAAAAAAGGGGTTTCAGGTAGCCTCAATTTAAGCGTGAGGCTACCTGAAAAATGCAGCGGCGAAAGGCTTAGCGGCGGCCGCTGTTGTAGCGTTGCAGGCTGCGCTGTACGGGGGTTTTGATGGCGGCGCAGTATTGTTGCTGGGATTTGCCTGCGGTTTGGCTGTCAAGAAAGGTGCGAACTTCGGCTTCGTTCAGTAGGCTTTCGCAGTTGGCTTGTTCGAACTGCTGCTGAGCGGCGTTAAAGGCGTTTTTGTAGCGTTCGTCTTGGGCTGCGGCGGGCTCGCAGGCAGAGACGTGGATGACGATTTGGAAGCCGTCTTTCAGATAGCCCAGGCATTGTTGTTTGCTGGCTTGGGCAGGTGCGGCTTGGGCAAGGGCGGGGAGAATGGCGGCAGTAAGGAGGGCCAGGGTGCGGAGTTTCATTGGAGGAATTCCTTGTGTGTGGCTGGGAAGAGGCTACCTGAAAATTGCTTTTCGGTTTTTCAGGTAGCCTGTGGGTTATTTGACGTTGCGGTAGCGGTGGGCAATGCCTGGCAGTTCGTCTTTGACGGCGGGGCAGAACAGGCGGCTGGTCTGGCCGAGCCGCTGGAGTTCAAGATTGATGGCGGCTTGGGCTTCGTCTTCGCTGACGATGTCTAGGCAGCTGTTGTGCTCGAATTGGATCTGGGTGTTTTTGAAGGCGGTTTGGTAGCGCTCGCTGGTGGCGGAATCGGGACGGCAGGCTTCGGTAAAGGCGGAGAGGTTGTTGCCATCGACAACGTAGCGCAGGCATTGGGCTTTTGCGGCGGCGTGTTCGGCAGCTTGGACGCTGTCTTGCGGGCTGTTGTCTTGTGGCTCGGGGCTAGGCTGCGGGCGCTCTTGGGTGTGTACGCGGTGTGCTTGGGCGGGTTGTTCGTTATCTTGCTGGCGGGTTGGCCGGCTGTGCCGGATTGGGGGTTGGGCGGCGTTGTGTCCGGTATCGCGCTGCTGGCGGGCGTTGGTGCGGGTGTTGGCAGGTTTGGTTTCCTGTTGTTGGCGTGAGTGTGCACGGCCGTTGGCGGACCGGTTGTTGTCGTGCTCCCTGCTTTGGCTGTTGCGACCGCGGGCGGGTTTGGCTTCCTGCTGCTGGCGCGAGTTGGCGCGGCCGTTGGCTGGTTTGTTGTTGTCTTGGGTTCTGCTTTGACCGTTGCGGCCGCGCTGGGGTTTGTTGTCCTGCGGTTTGGAAGATGAGTTTCTGCCGGAGGAAGTACGCTCTTGAGACCTGCTCTGTGCGGGTTTGGATTGGGATGCACGGCCGGATGAAGGTTTGGCGGGGGCGGCGATGGCGAGTGCGGGAAGAATGGCGGCAGTAAGGAGGGCTAGGGCACGGGGTTTCATTTTGATTTCCTTATGTGGTAGGGGGATGGGCACATGAAATTTCAGGTAGCCTTTAGGTTTTACTTCAGTGGGTGATGCTCAATGTCTCTTGTTTATACGGGTATAGAATTGCTTGTGCTCGCTACCATTTCTATTCTATTGATTGGCCTTCTGTCCACCATATAGCTGCATAATCTGTTGGATAGAAGGGCGAATATCTCTGCAATATTGTTGTATATTATTGCTGCCGGCAGTTTCTCTTCTAACGTAAGCGTTCGCTTCTGCTTCAGCTAATATATTTTCACACCCATTATTTTTAAACGTATTCATAATATTAGAGAAGAACGTATTCATAATATTAGAGAAGGCGGCTCCATATTGATCCCGATTGACTCCGGGTTGGCACATAACAGCCTGGGCAACAATCTCATATCCATCTTTTAAGTAGCCTAGACATTGTTGCTTAGTTACAGGATGTGACTGTGCCGATGGTGCAGCCAAAGTTAAACTGGGCAATGCCAATATGGAGCACAAAGTTAAAGTAGCCAAGCGCATATTTATCCTTGAGTGATAGGTGAACCAACGAACTTAATTATCGGCATCATAACTGGCTATCTGAAAACCAACACCATATTTTCAGGTAGCCTTTAAATTATTTTTGCCGCTGCCACAACACAAACGCCTCGTGCTTCTCGCGCGGGCGGTTGGCGCTGGCGAGTTCGGCGGCGTCGGGCACGGCTTCATGGCGCAGGGTGGCGACGAAGCGGCAGTTTTCGCCTAAGGGGTAGCGGCCGTATTCCTGCCAGGCATGGCGCACCACGGCGTGTTGCGCGGAAACGCAGGCATCGGCCGGCAATTCGGCTTCCAGCCGCCGCACCACGGGGCGGTAGCTTTTGGCTGCGTCCAGCCAGGGCAGGAACAGGGTGAGGATGAGCGACCAGCACAGCGTGAGCCCGGCCGCCCAGTTGGTTACCGCCTGCCGGCCGCGCACGTATTTGCGCGTAATCGCCAAGAGCCACACCGGCGTGAACAACACGGCCACGATAACCGGGAAATAATCGATATCCCGCTGATAATACGGGCTGAAATAAGCTGCACGTTCGGCCAGCTTGGCCGGCCAGCCGAAGTTCATGGCGAAAAAGCCGAGCCACACAAACAGCGCCAGCGAGCCGAACGTCATGATGCCGAACCAGTTGAAAAACGCCGCCGCGCCGCGCCGAAGCTGGTCGGCCTGCGCCGCTGCCGCCAACACCAAAGGCGGCAACAGCAACATTAAATTGTCTTCCATATGTTGCGGCGAGGCGGCCAGCATGAGGCCGAACACAGCCAGCCAAATCAGGCACAGACTGTTCCAGCCGTGGCGCGGCAGGCGGCGCTGGCGGTAGAGCGTCCACAAGGCCAGCGGCCAGGCCGGGAAGGCAAACCACAGCAGGTTTTTCAGATAATAAGCGGCGGGAAAACCAAAATCCAAGCGGGCAAAGCCGCCGAACGGCGCGAGCGCGTGATACCGCCACCATTGCAGGAAGGCCTCGTGCGACAAACCGTTGAGCACCAGCGGCCACACAAACAGCAAAGGCAGCGTCAGCCCCGCCGCCGCCAAAAGCGTGAGCCAGAAACGCTTGTTGTGCCAATGCGAATCCAGCGGCAACAGCGCCGTGGTGAGCATCACGCCCAATAGCGGCAACAGGCTACCTGAAAGCGACAATACCATCCAACCCAAAAGCGTGAGCACAATCGCCTTCACGGTTTTCTGCCGCGCCATCGCCAGCGCGTAGAAACTCAGGCTTAGGCCGCACAGGGTAACGATTTGCCCGCCGATAAAGTGGCTCATCATCAGCAGGCCCGGGCAGCCGATCAGCACCAACACCGCCGTACGCCCGTTGCGCCGCCCCAAAAGCATCCGCCCCGCGCCGCCCATGGCCGCGAGCGATACCGCCGCGAGCAAGGCGTTCACCATGCGCACCGCCTCATACGGCGGCAAATGGCCGAACAGTTTCAAAAACAGCAGGGAAAGCCACATATA
>CAUUTP010000080.1:0-9320 GCA_963548155.1 uncultured Eikenella sp. | reverse complement strand
TGTGTACTGTCTGCGGCTCGCCGCCTTGTCCTGATTTAAATTTAATCCACTATACCTTTGCCGCAACCCTGCCGCACACGATTCCATTTTGTTGCGGCTATATTTTCAGGTAGCCTTCACAGCGGCTATACTGTTGCCTTTCCCCGGTTTTGGTTTGAAAACATATGAGTTGGTCGAATATTTTCCTGAGCACGCACTTTTTGCTCACGTTGGGCATTGCCCTGCGGGTGATTTACGCCCGCCGCTCGAGCAGTGCGGCGCTGGCTTGGCTCACGCTTCTGTTTGCCTTCCCGTTTGTAGGCGTAGCGGCTTATCTGCTGATCGGCGAGCCGAAACTGGGGCGTTTGCGTGCGGTGCGCCGGGCGGAGCTGCATGCTTTCCACGATGAATTTGCCGACCGTTTCCTGCCGCCAGAAGCGGCGCCGGTGGAGGATATCCGATTCAGCCAGTTGGCGCGTTTCGTGCAGGGCAAGGTGGGCTACGCGCCCACGGGCAGCAACAGCGTTCGCCTGCTGTCCGATACCGACGAGATTTTGCAGGCCTTCGTGGCCGATATTGATGCGGCACAGCATTGCTGCCTGCTGGAGTTTTATATCGTGGAAGGCAGCGGCCGGGTGGAGGCGGTGCTGGATGCGCTGATGCGCGCAGCGGATCGCGGCGTGCGATGCCAGCTTCTGGCCGACTCGCTGGGCAGCCAGGGCTTTTGGCTGTCGGACTGGCCGGAGCGGTTGCGCGAGGCCGGGGTGGAGGTTACCCCCGCCCTGCCCTTCGGGCTGATCAGCTCGCTGTGGGTGCGCGCCGATTTACGCAACCACCGCAAAATCCTGGTGGTAGATTACCGCATTGCCTACACCGGCAGCTACAACCTGGTCGACCCCAAACTCTTCAAGCAGGGCGCGGGCGTGGGCGAATGGGTGGACGCGGTGCTGCGCTGCGAAGGCGTGGCGGCGCAGGAATTGGCGGCGGTGTTCTATGGCGATTGGGCGGTGGAAAACGCGCACAACCTCAATGCTACCCTAGAATACCTCAGCGGCTACCTCAGCAGCACGCCCGAACGCTTCGCCGGCAGCGGCAATGAAATCGTGCAAGTGCTGCCCTCGCACCCGGGCGGCGATACTTCGCTGGTGTACGATGTGTTGGTGAATGCGCTGAACGTGGCGCAGGAGTCCGTAATCATCAGCACACCTTATTTCGTGCCAGACGAAGCCTTGCTCAACACGCTCACCATGACCGCCCAGCGCGGCGTGAAAGTGACCTTAATCCTGCCGCGGCGCAACGATTCGCGTCTGGTGCGCTACGCCAGCAGCGCCTACTACCAGCCGCTTTTGGATGCGGGCGTGAGGCTGAAAATGTATGGCGGCGGCTTGCTGCACACCAAGGCGGTGGTGGTGGACAACTGCTTTGCTTTGTTCGGCACGGTAAACATGGATATGCGCAGTTTCTACCTCAACCTCGAAGTGAGCCTCGCCCTTTATTCGCCCGACACTGTGACTGCCGTGGCTGCGCTGTTGCAAGGCTACCTGAAAGACTGCGAAGAAGTGGAGCTGAAAAAATGGCAGCAGCGCCCGCGCATCCGCCGCTTTGTCGAACGCTGCGTGCGGCTGGTCAGCCCGCTGCTGTAGAAGCAGCCGGCCAAACCATAGCGTTTTAAATCATTACAAATTGGCATCTTTGCCCAAGCTGAAGGCTACCTGAAAACTATTTCATATCATTGGGCTTGGGGAGAAAAAACATTTATGTTAGGATAAACACATTCTTTTATAGTGAATGAAAACCGAGACAAAGCGGTGCGCCGCAGATAGTGCTAAGCAGTGCTAGCACGGTGGATCAACGCAGTGTCGTTTTTTGTTCATTTACTATAGTAGACACTTCCCTTCAACTTTATAAAGGATCCAACCATGAAGAAAACATCCGTATTCGCCGCTTTGATCGCCGCCTTCGCTTTGACCGCTTGCGGTGACAACCCCGCTCCGGCTGCTGCATCTGATGCCTCTGCCGCTTCCGCAGCTTCTGCTCCGGCTGCTTCCGCACCCGCTGCCAGCGATGCTGCTTCTGCTCCGGCTGCCGCTGCATCTGCCGCTGCCGGCGACCACTGGTGTCAGCCTTGGGAAAACAAAATCGAAGAATACCTGGCCAGCGTGAAAGACGAGCAACGTCGCAAAGAATTTGCTGATATCTACGCTCCCCTGCGCCAGAACATGCGCAACATCCAGGAAAACATGATGAAGACCACTCCCGAACAGCGTAAACAGGAGTGCGATGCTTTGATCAGCCAGCTGGAAAAAGACATTGCTGAAGATATCGAAGACGCTAAAAGTGAATAAGCACGATTGCAGCTGTATTGAAAATACCGCCGGAAAGCCCGGCGGTATTTTTGTTGGGTGGAGTGATGGGGAAAAGTTTCAGGTAGCCTTTGTTGCTCTAAAAGGCTACCTGAAAACATGTGGACTAATGCTGCTTGAGCGGCAGTTTGATATGAGGTTTGGCCGGTTTGGAAGGTGCTTCCGGGGTGGGTGCAGGGGCGGCTTTGAGGCCGAGTTCGATTTGCTGCTCATCGCTGAGCAGGTTGCTCCAGTCGCCGTGTTTATACCATTCGGGGCCGTCGGTTTCGATGGGGTGTTGGATGCGTTCGCAGCCGTTGCCGCATTGCAGATCTTCGGTGCGGCAGTATTTGTTGCAGCCCCAGCAGATGCGTTCGGGGTGTTTGGGGAAAATGGGAAATTTTTTGGACATGATGTGTGTCGTTTATTGATATGGTTTAAAGCATGGCGGCGTGGGCTGGAAGCGGGATGCCTGTAGCTGCCGTATTACCTGGTCAGCTACAGGAATAAACATCCCGTTTTCATTGGCGCTGCACTTTGCGCACCTGCGAAATGGCATATAGGGCGCTGATGATTTGCTCCAGCTGCTCGAGGTTGGATATTTGCAGGCGGAAGCTGAATTCGATGAAGCCTTCGCTGTTTTCCTGGGCGGAGCTGAGGGTATCGACCGATTCGATGTCGGCGCCATGCCCGGATACGGCTTGTGCCATGGCGGCGAGCAGGCCGTGGGCGCGTTTGGCAGATACGGTGATGCTGGTGTGGTAGGTTTTCTTTTGCTCGATACCTTCCCAGTTAGCATCCAGTTGTTGCTCGGGCGGGGCTTTGAGGGTGTTGGGGCAGGTGTCGCGGTGGATGATGAGGCCGTGGTCTTTCACGAGCAGGGCTTTGATGCTGTCGCCGGGGATGGGGTGGCAGCAGGAAGCAAGTTGGATGCGGCCGCTGTCGCTGCTGCCCACGCTGATGGGGGCTATTTTCACGCCGTTGCTCTCAGGCTGGCGGCCGTCGATTTCGGCAATGTGCATGGCCACTGATACGGGGGCAAGCCGACCCATGCCCACGTCGTAGAGGATGTCTTCGAAGCTGGTGTTTTTGCGGCTGAGGTCGTCGAGATAGCTTTGCTTGAGGTCTTCAGAGAGTAGGAGCTCTTGGGGCAGCAGGGCGGTGAGGGCGCGTTGCAGCAGCTGCTCGCCCAGGCGCACGGCATCGCCGCGGTCGATGTTTTTGAGTTTGTTGCGGATGGCGCTGCGGGCGCGGCCGGAAATCACGAAGTTGAGCCAGGCCGGATTGGGGCGGGCGGTGTTGGAAGTGATGATTTCCACGCTGTCACCGGTGCGCAGGCGGGTACGCAGGGAAACCATGTTGTTGTTGACCCGGGCGGCAATGCAGCGGTGACCGATGTCGGTGTGTACGGCATAGGCGAAATCCACCGGCGTGGCGCCTTCGGGCAGTACTAGGATTTTGCCTTTCGGCGTGAATACATACACTTCGCGCGGGAATAAATCCACCTTCACGTGCTCAAGGAATTCGATGGCATTATCGCCCTGGGCTTGGAAATCGAGGATGTTTTGTAACCATTGGTGGGTGCGTTGGGCGGCCGGGTCGGTGGCGGGGTTTTTGTAGAGCAGGTGGCTGGCTACGCCTTCTTCGGCCACCTTATCCATTTCGCGGGTGCGGATTTGCACTTCGATGGGCAGGCCGAAGGGGCCGACTAGGGTGGTGTGCAGGCTTTGGTAGCCGTTAGCCTTGGGGATGGCGATGTAGTCTTTGATGTGGCCGGGCTTGGGCTTATAGAGGCTGTGCAGCGCGCCGAGGGCGGCGTAGCAGGCAGGGATGTTGTTGACGATAACGCGGAAGCCGTAAATATCCATCACTTCGGAGAAATGCAGTTTTTTGTCCTGCATTTTCTTGTAGATGCTGTAGAGGTTCTTTTCGCGGCCGCGGATTTTGGCTTCGATGTTGGCGCTCACCAGTCGCTGGCTGAAGGCGCTCAATACTTTGCCCACCACATCGCGGCGGTTGCGGCGACTGGCTTGGCGGGCGCGCTTGAGCACAGCGTAGCGGTTGGGCAGCAGGTATTTGAAGGAGAGGTCTTGCAGCTCGCGGTAGGCATGGTTGAGGCCGATGCGGTTGGCGAGCTGGGCGTAGATTTCCAGCGTTTCGCGGGCGATACGGCGGCGGCTGTCGGGCTTTTTGGCATCCAGCGTGCGCATATTGTGCAGGCGGTCGGAGAGCTTGACGATGATGACGCGGATGTCTTTGGTCATCGCCATGATGAGCTTGCGGAAGCTCTCGGCCTGATGTTCGGCCTGGCTGTCGTATTCGAGTTTTTCCAGCTTGGAGAGGCCGTCCACCATATCGGCAATGGCCTGGCCGAATTCGGCGGCCAGCTCTTCTTTGCTCGTGCCGGTGTCTTCAAGCACGTCGTGCAGCACGCCGGCGCACAGACCTTGGGCGTCGATGTGCCATTCGGCCAGCTGCTGGGCTACGGCCATGGGGTGGGTGATGTAGGGCACGCCGCTGTTGCGGAATTGGTTTTGGTGGGCGCGGATGCCGAAATCGCAGGCGCGGTTGAGCAGGCTTTGGTCTTCGGTTTTCAGGTAGCCTGCGGCGCGCAGCAGGGATTGGCGGCTGCGTTCGACGATGAGGTGGTATACCTCGTTGATTTGCCGGCGGCACTGGGTGAGCTGGGCTTCCTGGCCGGCTTCGGTATCGGTGTGGATATGGGCGACGATTTCGGTGCACACTTCGCCGAATGTGGCCTGCAAAAAGGCAGGGTTAGCCTGTGTGCCGAGGTCTTCCATGGCAATTTGCACCAGCACCGCGCACAGGGCGTGCACGCGCTGTTTTTCCTCGGCCAGCGCGGCGGTGAGGCGGAAGGCGCGTTCGAGCCGCTCGGGCTGCCCCTGCTTGGCGGCGGTGTCGTGAATGTAAACGCAGGCGGCTTCGAGCAAGGCCCAGCGTTCCATTTTTTTCAGGTAGTCTGTTTGGGCAAACAGGTGTTCACGCCAGGCGGCAACGGGGGCGGCATAATCGGCGCTGGGGGCAATCATGGTTACTTGCTGCGGGAGAGGATTTCTTCGCCGATTTGGCCGGCGGCGATTTCGCGCAGGGCGGTTACGGTGGGTTTGTTGTTGCGGATGTCGTCCACCAGCGGCATGGAACCGTTGGCCAGCTGGCGGGCGCGGTAGGCGGCGGCCAGGGTGAGGTTGAAATGGTTGGGGATGCGGGTGATGCAGTCTTCTACGGTAATGCGTGCCATGATGTGTTCCTTATATGTGGTGAATTAATGGGGTAAATGTTTTCAGGTAGCCTGCGGGCAGCCGGAGGCTACCTGAAAAATAAAATTAAGCGTTGTCGCCGCTGCCGAGCAGTTCGTTGAGGAAGGGCGTTTGGTTTTCCAAACGGCAACGCTGGGATTTGATGATGTGCAGCAGGGCGGCTTCGGCGGCGGTGAGGTCGTCGTTCACCACCAAATAGTCGAACAGGCGCGCCTGCTCGATTTCGTTGCGCGCTTCGGCCAGCCGCACGGCAATCACTTGCGGGGCGTCGGCGGCGCGCTGGCGCAGGCGTTGCTCCAAAGTGGCCAAGGAGGGCGGGGCGATGAAGATGCTGTAGGCCTGCGGCAGCAGGCGGCGGATTTGCTCCGCGCCTTGGGTGTCGATTTCGAGGATAACGTCGACGCCTTGGCGGGTGAGGCTTTCCAGGCTTTGGGTGCTGGTGCCGTAGTAGTTGCCGTACACTTTGGCGTATTCCACGAATTGGCCTTCTTCTATCATGCGCTCGAATTCGGGCACGCTGACGAAGTGGTAGTGTTTGCCGTTTTCCTCACCGCGGCGCGGGGCGCGGGTGGTGTGGGAAACGGATACGCGGATGTCGGAATGATGCTGCAGCAGCCGGGCGATCAGCGTGGTTTTGCCTGTGCCTGAGGCGGCGGAAATAACGAAAATATTGCCTTGCATGGTGCGGAAATTTTTTAGTTGAAATTCGGGCGTATTATCGCATAGCATTCAGGGCTTTGAAAGGGCGGCGGATCAGGCTTTGCACTTTGTCGGCGTGTGGTTTTCAGGTAGCCTGCCCGAGCAAGGGCTACCTGAAAGCTGAAAATCCCCGCGCTTTTGCTTTTGCGGGAAACGGGGTAAAATTACGCTTTCCAAATCGGGCATTGCATCATGACCAAATTTATTTTCGTAACCGGCGGCGTGGTATCTTCCTTAGGGAAAGGTATCGCCGCCGCTTCTATTGCCGCCATTCTCGAATCGCGCGGGCTGAACGTTACCATGCTCAAGCTGGACCCGTATATCAACGTGGACCCCGGCACGATGAGCCCCTTCCAGCACGGCGAGGTGTTCGTGACCGAAGACGGCGCGGAAACCGACCTCGACCTCGGCCACTACGAACGTTTCATCGACGCCAAGCTCACCCGCGCCAACAGCTTCAGTGCCGGGCAGGTGTATGAAAACGTGATTGCCAAAGAGCGTCGCGGCGACTATCTGGGCGGCACGGTGCAGGTGATTCCGCACATCACCGACGAAATCAAACGCCGCATCCACGAAGGCGCGGCCAATAAAGACGTGGCCATTGTGGAAATCGGCGGCACGGTGGGCGACATCGAATCGCTGCCGTTTTTGGAAGCCATCCGCCAGATGCGCAGCCAGCTCGGCCGCGCCAACACCCTGTTCGTCCACTTAAGCTACGTTCCCTACATCGCCGCTGCCGGTGAAATCAAAACCAAGCCCACCCAGCATTCGGTGAAAGAATTGCGTGAAATCGGCATCCAGCCCGACGTGCTCATTTGCCGTATGGACAGGCTGCTGCCCGAAGAAGAGCGGCGCAAAATCGCCTTGTTCTGCAACGTGGAAGAGCGTGCCGTAATCGGCTGCTACGATGCCGACAGCATCTATAAAATCCCCGAAATGCTGCACGGCCAGGGTATTGACGATGCCATTTGCGAGCAGCTCCAACTCAATATCCAGCAGGCCGACCTCACCGAATGGCGCAAAATCGTGCATGCCATCGAGCATCCGAAGCACACCGTGCACATTGCCATGGTGGGCAAATATGTGGATCTGACCGAGTCCTACAAATCGCTCAGCGAAGCCTTGAAGCATGCCGGCATCCACACCGAAACCAAAGTGTGCATCACCTATATCGACAGCGAAAATATCGAAACCGAAGGCACCGACTGCCTGAAAAACTTCGATGCCATCCTCGTGCCCGGCGGTTTTGGTGTGCGCGGTGTGGAAGGCAAAATCGCTGCCGCCCGCTATGCCCGCGAAAACAAAGTGCCCTATTTGGGCATCTGCCTCGGTATGCAGATTGCGCTTATCGAGTTTGCCCGCCACATGGCCGGCATGGAAGGCGCTAATTCCACCGAATTCGATTTGAAAACGCCCTATCCCGTGGTGGCGCTGATTGATGAATGGCAAACCGCCGACGGCGCGGTGGAAAAGCGCGACGAACACGCCGATTTGGGCGGCACCATGCGCTTGGGCGCGCAGGAAGTGGAGCTCACCGCCGGCAGCCTGGCCGCCGCCATCTACGGCAGCACTAATATCAAAGAACGCCACCGCCACCGCTATGAAGTAAACAACCATTTCGTACCGGCGCTGGAAAAGGCCGGGCTGGTGATCAGCGGCGTATCCGGCGGGCGCGAACGTTTGGTGGAAACCATTGAGCTGCCGCAGGGCACGCATCCTTGGTTCTTCGCCAGCCAGTTCCACCCCGAATTCACTTCCACGCCGCGCAAAGGGCATCCGCTGTTCACCTCATTTGTGAAAGCTGCCTTGCAGCATAAAGAATAAGTAAGATTGGTATGCCAGAGGCTACCTGAAAAACCGGTTGCAAACGCAGCCGAACTTTTCAGGTAGCCTTTTGTTTGGGCGGCAGGCTGAGCAATGTGATGCCAATGATTGGCTATGCACAGATAATGGGTAGGCTTGCCACTATTTGCAGCAATCAGGAAAAAACACATGACCGAGCCAGAGTTGTTACGGCGTTTTGACCAAGCATTAACCGATATTGCCCAACTCGCCGAAGCGATTGGGGAGCAACATTGGAAGCAGGCTTTTTTCGATCGGGCACTGCAGACCTTGGTAAACGAATCCCTACCGGCACACGAACGCTTGCAGCTGGCGTGCGAACAAACCCATGTGTTCGGCGGCATGGACTCTTGGAACGATTCCCCGCCGTTTTCCGCAGCTGAGCATGGTCTGCTTAATGAATTTGAAACGGCTACCGCGGTGCTGTATGAAATACGTTCGTTGGCCATGGTGCACTTGAGGCGTAAGAGCGGGAAGCGGGGGTAGGGCGTATGCTTGGTGGTGTACGCTCTGATGTAGAACCCATTATAGGGATATGAATTTGAATAAAGGCTACCTGAAAATTTTCAGGTAGCCTTTTGCTTGGCAGATGATGTTTACTTCAGCGGATCCAACAGACCGCTCAAGTTCAGTAGGAACAGCAGGGTGAATCCGGTGAGGTAGATCAGGCCAATGATGGCGAGGAAGTTCATGCCGGCGGTGAGCTTGTGGCGCTTGTCGCCTTTCACGAGGCGGTAGTTGAGCCAGGCAAACACGGGGGCAGAGAGGAAGGCGGTGATCATGGCGAATTTGAGCAGCTCGGCCATGGCGCTATTAAACCAGAAAATCACGGCCAATCCGGAGCCGGCCACCCAAGTATTCCAGGCAAAGAGCTCGATATTGCCGGTTTTGTCTTTGCCGCGCAGCAGGCGGATGGGCTCGGCGATGGCGCGTGCGTAGCCGTCTACCACGGTAATGGTGGTGCCATACATGCAGGCGAAGGCGATGAAGGCCACCAGCGGTTTCGACCAGCTGCCAATGGTAACGGCATACATATTGATCAGTTGGCTCACATATTTGCCGCCTGCCATCTGCACTTCTTCGCCGTTGCCGTATTGCACATATGCGCCCAAAGCAAGAAACACCACGGCCAGCACCGCGCTGGTGATGTAGCCGACGTTGAAGTCGAAAATGCCGTCGC
>CAUUTP010000079.1:0-9397 GCA_963548155.1 uncultured Eikenella sp. | reverse complement strand
TGCAGGATAAGGCTTGCGTGGGGGGCTTTAGCACCTTTTTTGTTACTTATGCCGATATTGGCTATTTACTAAGCGATTGCGCGATTAGACTGATCGCAGAGAATGGGCAATCTATCATGATTGCAAATGACAGCAACATTCTGGGCTCCAGCCGAATTATTCTGCGTCCAGAATTCCAAAAGCGGTTTATAGATAAATTCTGCGCATTTCCAAGAATGCTCATCACACAAAGCGGTGTTCAGTTGTGCGAAATTCCTCCTGTAGAACATTGCAATTGGGATGGTCGTCGTTAAAACACGCCACCAAAAAGGCTACCTGAAATTTTCAGGTAGCCTTTTCCATTCCAATCAACCCTTATGGCCTATCGCTCCAAATACTTTTTCATCAGCATTAGGGCAAAGCGCACGGCTTGGGCTCGGATGGCTTCGCGGTCGCCTTCAAAGTGCTGCTCTTTGGCCCAGATGCGCTGTTTGGTGGCAAGGCTGAACCAAACCGTGCCCACGGGTTTGTCTTCGCTGCCGCCGTCGGGGCCGGCGATGCCGGAGATGCTGATTGCGTAGTCGGCCTTGGTGGCGATGAGTGCACCCAGTGCCATTTCGCGCACAGTTTCTTCGCTTACCGCGCCGTAGTGGTTGAGGGTGGCGGCGTTCACATTGAGGAGCTGCTGTTTGGCGTGGTTGCTGTAGGTCACGAAGCCGGTTTCAAACCAGGCGGAGCTGCCGGGCAGGCGGGTGAGTGCGGCAGCAAGCAGGCCGCCGGTACAGGATTCGGCGCAGGTGATGGTTTCGCCGCGTTGGGCGAGTTGTTGAGTAACTTCTTGCAGCAGGGTATCCATAACAGGGCTCGTTTGGGGTGATGACTGCCATCATCTATCAAAGCGGTGGGGCAGTCAATTTTTCAGGTAGCCTGCCTTCGGTTTCGGCGGCCAGACGCAACAATGCTTCACGGTTGGAAGGGGAAAAGGCAAGATTGGCGGCTTCGGTCAGCGGCAGCCAGCGGTGGGCGCGGTGTTCGTGCTCGGAAAGGCGCACGGGGCTGGCGGCAGAAATGCAGGCGGAGAAGACGTGTTCGGTGTTGCGGGTAACGCCGGGGGCGTAGCGGTGGCGCCAGTGTTCGTAGATTTCGTATTCGTTTTTCGTGTGCCAGTCTTTTAATTCTTCTGGCGCGAGCAGGATGCCGGTTTCTTCGGCCACTTCGCGCATGGCGGTGGCAAACGGGGTTTCACCTTCTTCCAGGCTGCCGGTTACGGATTGCCAAAAGCCGGGCGGGGATATGCGCTCGAGCATCAGGGCGCGGCCTTGCCCGTCGTGCAGCACCACCAGCACGGATTCCGGGCGTTTGTAGGCGGGGCTGCTCATGACTGAGAGTCCTCTTGGCTTTCCGATGGCTCGGCAGGATCAGGGTTGGCGTTGGCAAATTCGTCGGAGGCGGTATCGCCCTGCGCCTGATAGCTGGCTTTGAGCAGGGCGGCGGCATCGGGCGAGAGGTCTTGGTTCAAAATGCGCACTTCACGCTGTGGGAAGGGGAATTCGATGCCTTCTTCGTTAAACCGCCGCCACACGGTGAGCAAAATGGCCGAGCTAAGGCCGAGGAAGCCGTTTTCAGGATCGCGTACCCAAAAGCCGAGCCGCAGATCGATGCCGTTATCCGCAAAATTAATCAAATATGCCTTAGGCGGCGGATCGGTCTTCACGCGCTCCTGTGCGGCGGCTGCTTCCTGCAAAATCTCAATCGCTTGGGTTAAATCGGTATGGTAGGCTACCTGAACGTCTAAACTCTGCCATAGGGATTTGCCGGTGTAGGATTCGTTGATTACGGTGGAGGTGATGAAGGTTTCGTTCGGAATCAGCGCCTCCTGCCCGGTGCCGCTGCGCAGCACCACGAAGCGGGAAGTGAGTTGCGTCACGTAGCCGGTGAAGCCGTTTACCGTGAGCCGGTCGCCCGGGCGCACCGAGCGGTCGCCCAAAATAATGAAGCCCGACACATAATTGCTGGCAATCTTCTGCAAGCCGAAGCCCAAGCCCACGCCCAATGCGCCGCCGAACACAGAAAGCACGGTTAAATCAATGCCCACCAGCGGCAGCGCAATCAACACCGACAACACCAAAAGCAGCGAGCGCGCCAGTTTGGAAAGCACGATTTGCAGGTTCGGATCCAGCCGCGTGCTGCCTTTAAGCCGTGCATCGATATAGCGCGACAGCCACATCGCGCCCACCAGCATCACGCCTACCCACAACAATCCGGTGAGCACGGTATACAGCGAAAGCCGCGCCGAACCAACGGAAAACTGCAAACCGCGCAGCCAGGCCAAAATCAAATCGTCAATACCCGAAGCCCACAGCAGAAACGCGACCCACAGCGCAGCGGCCAGCGAAGATTCCATCCGTTCGGAAAACCGGTTGGCCGGAATCGCCGAATGAAACACCGCCAACACCACCCGAATCAAAATCATCCAACGCGCCGCCATCACCAACAGGCGCAGCCACACCGCCGTTGCCCCGAAAAAGGCAAACCAGCCACCCAAAGCCAAGGCTCCGCCCAGCAGCATCAACAGCGGCCAAGCAATGCGGCGCCCAATATGGCGTAAAAAATGCGGCTTGCCGTCTTCCGCCGGCATCTTACCCAGCAGCCGGTTGGAGAGAAAATACGCCCCCACCAGCAAAGCCAACGCCAACACCAAATCCACCCAGCCGAGCATTTTGGATAAGCTGCCAAGCAGCTGGTTCAGCCCGAATTCCTCACGCGAAAACAGGCTGAGCAAAAAGGCGTGCAGATTGGTGCCGAGTTGGTCGAGCCAATCAGCATTGGTGGCGGCAGTGAGCAAAGGAAGCATCATAATTTTTCCGTATAGTGTGTGATGGCGGCGATTATATAGGCAAACGGCAGGGCTTCATATGGCGGCTGGGGAAGGCTACCTGAAAAGCAGCTCATCAAATATCGGCATAGCCACACCGACCTACCCAGCCATCCTGCCAGCAAATGGGCGGGTATTCAACCCGCCCACCGTGTTTCAGGTAGCCTCAGATGTGCAAGCCACTCAACCCTCAGGCTGGATAAAACGCCATTGCCCCGGCAGCAAATCCTCACATTCCCAATCGCCGAAGCGCAGGCGGTGTAGGGCTTCCACGCGGTTTCCGGCAGCTGCCACCATGCGTTTTACCTGGTGGTATTTGCCCTGGGTGATGGTGAGCAGCAGGCTGTGCGGACTTTCCAATTCGGCCGCGGCAGCGGATACGGTTTCGTTGTCATCATGCAGCAGCACGCCTTGGCGCAAAGCAGCGCACAGGCTTTCGCCGGCCGGGTGCTTGAGCGTAGCGCGGTAAAGTTTGGACACATGGTGCTTGGGCGAGGTTTGGTGGTGGTTGAAGGCGCCGTCGTTGGTGATGAGCAGCACGCCGGTGGTGTCGGCATCGAGCCGGCCGATGGCTTGCGGCTCGGTGGCGCGGATGTGGTCGGGCAGCAGGGAAAACACGCTGGGGTAGTCGCGCGGTTTGTGCGAGGTTTCATAACCGGCGGGCTTGTGCAGCAGGATGTAGTAGTGCGGCAGGGGAATGACGGCAATCTCTTCGCCGTCGATGGCGAGGTGCTGCACTTGGGCGGGCTCGATTTCGGCTGCGGGCTGTTCGGCGGTTTCGCCGTTGATTTCAATGCGGCCTTGTTCAACCAGCTGGCGGCATTGCTTGCGGCTGCCGATGCCTTGGGCTTGCAGGTATTTGGTGAGTTGCATGATGGGCGGTTCGTGGATTAGATGCGGGAATTATAGCAAAGCAGTTTGGCAGCCCGGCTGCCCGCCGTTTGGAGGCTACCTGAAAACCAATAAAGGCAAGGCCAAGCCTGATCGGCGTGATAACACCAGCCAGTGAGCAAGCTGCCATATAAAAGGCTACCTGAAAACGGTAAGCCATGTTTTCAGGTAGCCTCTTAATATTGCCGTAGTGCAGCTTATGTGCGCCGTTGCAGTTTGCAGGCGAGCATGATGCCGGCGGCCAGCTCTTCCACCGATTTATGGGTGGTGCTGGTGTAGGGAATGCCATGCTGGCGGAACATGGATTCGGCCTCGTTCACTTCGCGCCGACAGTTTTCCGGGCTGGCGTATTGGGAGTTGGGGCGGCGCTCGGTGCGGATATGGTGCAACCGGGCGGGGTCAATGGTGAGGCCGAAGATTTTGGATTTGAAGGGTTTAACCATGCGCGGCAAGTCGGTGCTGTCCAAATCATCGGGGGTGAGCGGATAGTTGGCGGCGCGGATGCCGTATTGCAGGGCGAGATAGAGGCAGGTGGGGGTTTTGCCACTGCGGGATACGCCCATGAGAATCACGTCGGCATCGGCGAGGTCTTTGGCGGATACGCCATCGTCGTGGTTGAGCGAGAAGTTTACGGCTTCCATGCGGGCGTCGTAGCGCTCGGTGTTTTGGATGCCGTGGGTGCGCCCCACTTGCAACACGGCCTGGGTGCCGAGCTCTTCTTCCAGTTTGCTGATGAAGGCGTCGAAAAAGCTCAGGTGCAGGCCGTTGCAGTTGCGGATGATGTGGCGGATGTCTTCGCTCACGATACTGGTGAAGATGATGGGGCGCAGGTTGCAGCTGTCGGCAATTTTATTCACTTCGGCCACTACGCGTTCGGCTTTTTCGGCGGTGTCGATAAAGGGATAGGTGAAGCGTTTGAATTCGATGTCGTCGAACTGGTTGAGCAGGGCATCGCCCATACCCTCGGCGGTGAGGCCGGTGCGGTCGGAAATAAAGATGGCGTGTCGTGTGCAGGGAGGCATGATTATTCCTTTCAGGTAGCCTTAATGGGATGAGTAAACAGGTTTGAAAACGGCTTATTTTAGCAGCTTTTGTGATTCAAGTTTCAGGTAGCCCATGACAGAAATACAGCCAGCGGCTACAATACCGCCGTTTTCCCTTCAACTACCCACAGGACGGAATAGAATCATGTCTGGCAAGAATGTAATCTGGTTTGAAAATCTGCGTATGACCGACGTAGAACAGGTGGGCGGCAAAAACGCCTCCTTGGGCGAAATGATCAGCCAGTTGGCTGAAAAAGGCGTGCGCGTGCCCGGCGGCTTTGCCACTACGGCCGAAGCCTACCGCGCATTTTTGTCGCACAACGGCTTGAATGAGCGCATTTCCGCCGCGCTGGCCGGGCTGGATGTAGACGATGTGGTCGAGCTGGCACGCGTGGGCGCGCAAATCCGCCAATGGATTTTGGACACCCCCTTCCCCGCCGAGCTGGAAGCCGACATCAAAGCCGCATGGGACAAACTGGTGGCTGATGCGGGCACCGACCAAATTTCCGTGGCCGTGCGTTCTTCCGCCACCGCCGAAGACTTGCCCGATGCCTCCTTTGCCGGACAACAGGAAACCTTCCTGAATATCCAAGGCCTGGGAAACGTGAAAGAAGCGATGCACCACGTGTTTGCCTCGCTCTATAACGACCGCGCCATCTCCTACCGCGTGCACAAAGGCTTCGAGCACGACGTGGTGGCTCTCTCCGCCGGCGTGCAGCGCATGGTGCGCTCCGACAGCGGCGCTTCCGGCGTGATGTTCACTATGGACACCGAATCCGGCTTCGACCAAGTGGTGTTCGTAACCGCCTCCTACGGCCTGGGCGAAACCGTGGTGCAAGGCGCGGTAAACCCCGACGAATTCTATGTACACAAGCCCACCCTGCGCGCCGGCCGCCCTGCCATCCTGCGCAAAACCATGGGCTCCAAACTGATTAAAATGGTGTTCACCGACACCGCCGAAACCGGCAAATCTGTGCAGGTGGTGGACGTGGACGAAGCCGAACGTAAACGCTTCTCCATCAGCAACGAAGAAATCACCGAATTGGCCAAATACGCGCTGATTATCGAAGAACACTACGGCCGCCCGATGGACATCGAATGGGGCCGCGACGGCTTGGATGGCAAGCTCTACATCCTGCAGGCTCGCCCCGAAACCGTGAAATCGCAGGAAGAACGCAACAGCACCCTGCGCCGCTACCGCATCGAAAACAAATCTACCGTATTGTGCGAGGGCCGCGCTATCGGCCAGAAAGTCGGCCAAGGCACCGTGCGCCTGATTAAAAGCGCTGCCGAGATGGATCAAGTGCAGCCCGGCGACGTATTGGTAACCGACATGACCGACCCGGATTGGGAACCAGTAATGAAACGCGCCTCCGCCATCGTGACCAACCGCGGCGGCCGCACTTGCCACGCTGCCATTATCGCCCGTGAATTGGGCATTCCGGCGGTAGTGGGCTGCGGTGATGCCACCGATGTGCTCGCCCACGGCCAAAGCGTAACCGTATCCTGCGCCGAGGGCGACACCGGCCTGATTTACGACGGCCTGCTGAAAGTGGAAGTAATTGATTTGGCGCTGGACAACATGCCTGCTTCACCGGTGAAAATCATGATGAACGTGGGCAACCCCGAGCTTTCCTTCGGCTTTGCCAGCCTGCCCAGCGAGGGCATCGGCCTGGCACGTATGGAGTTCATCATCAACCGCCAAATCGGCATCCACCCGCGCGCCCTGCTCGAATTCGACCGCCAAGATGCCGAACTGCAGGCGCAGATTAACGAGCGCATCGCCGGCTACGCCTCACCGGTGGATTTCTACGTAGACAAACTGGCCGAAGGCATCGCCACCATCGCCGCCTCCGCCTACCCGAAAAAGGTAATTGTGCGGATGTCCGACTTCAAATCCAACGAATACGCCAACCTGCTCGGCGGCAATATCTACGAGCCGCACGAAGAAAACCCCATGCTCGGCTACCGTGGCGCCGCCCGCTACATTTCGCCCGATTTCAAAGAGTGCTTCGCGCTCGAATGCCGCGCTCTGAAATACGTGCGCGACGAAATGGGGCTCACCAACGTGGAAATCATGATTCCCTTCGTGCGCACCCTGCATGAAGCCGAAGCCGTAGTGAAAGCACTGAAAGAAAATGGTCTGGAACGCGGCAAAAACGGCCTGCGCCTGATTATGATGTGCGAACTGCCCACCAACGCCATCCTGGCCGAACAGTATCTGAAATACTTCGACGGCTTCTCCATCGGCTCCAATGACATGACCCAACTCACCATCGGCGTAGACCGCGACAGCGGCGGCCAGATTGCCGGCACCTTCGACGAGCGCGACCCGGCGGTGAAAGTGATGCTGCACCTGGCCATCAAAGCCTGCCGCAAGCTGAACAAATACATCGGCATCTGCGGCCAAGGCCCGTCCGACCACCCCGACTTCGCCAAATGGCTGGTTGAACAAGGCATCGAAACCATTTCGTTGAACCCGGATACCGTGATTGAAACCTGGCTCTATCTGGCCAAAGAACTGGCACCCAAGCAGTAAGCCCGGCTAGACAGCCATAGCAAAGGCTACCTGAAAACGCCACGCCGCTATTTTTACACAGCGGGGTTTTCAGGTAGCCTCAATTACGCTTTGCCCGCCCGTATAGAAGGCAAGCCGTGCTGCATTTTGCAGCAATATGCAAATTTTGCTGCCGCCACAGGCGGCATGAATTACAATGCCGCACCGCAATAGCCTAATCAGAAGAACTTGCCCGATATGAACAATTTCATCATCACCCCCTTCGAATCGGTACGCACCAACTCGGAAATATTCCGTTTGGATAGCACGTTCGACAGCATCAACCAAGAATGGGGCGAGGCCTCGAAAATCCTAATCGACAACATCCTGCGCCAAACCACCGAATACCGCTCCGCCTGCGAGCTGATATATGAAAATCAGGGCAAAAAGCTGAAGGCCATTATCTGTAACAAACACACCAATCCCACGCTAAACGGCCTGCCCGTGTTCTCCGCTGAAAGCATTGCCGCTTGGAAAGAGCAATACGATTATGTGGAAGATAAATACTATCTCACCATTCCCGACTTGGGCGTGTGCATCGGCGGTATGGGCGGCAAGAAAATCCCCAAAGGCGAAGACCGCATAGCCATTGCGTTTGCCCGCAGCGAGATTGAGTATTACAAAATGTTTGTTCAGGTATAGCCGGTTTTTCAGGTAGCCCGTACACACCACCATAAGGATTCACTCCCATGACCACCCATTTAGGTTTTCCGCTGGAAACCGTTGCCGTTTTCGTTGTCCTCTCCGTAGGCGCGATTGCCATCGATCTGTTTGCCCACCGCAGCGATAAGCCCATGTCGCTCAAAAGCGCCGCGCTATGGTCGGTGTTTTGGATTGCGGTATCGCTGGCGTTCGGCGGCTATTTGTGGTTCCACCACGGCAGCGAGACGGCCAGCCTGTTTTTCACCGGTTATGCGCTGGAGAAAGTGCTGTCGGTGGACAACCTATTCGTGATTATGGCCGTGTTTTCCTGGTTTAAAATCCCGGAGGCCTACCGCCACCGCGTGCTGTATTGGGGCATCATCGGCGCGATTGTGTTCCGCATGGTGTTCGTGGCTATCGGCACCGGCCTGATGGCGCTGGGGCCGTATGTGGAGCTCGTATTTGCCGTGGTGGTGGGCTGGACGGGTGTCATGATGCTGCGCCGCGATGAAGAGGAAGAAGCCAACGAAGACTACTCCGAACACCTGGCCTACCGCTGGGTACACCGTTTCTTCCCGGTATGGCCGCGCCTCCACGGGCACAATTTCTTCCTGCGCGGCCACGAGCTCACCGAAGCCTACCGCCAAAATCCCGACGTGCACCTCGAGCCGGCCGGCGAAGACCTGAAACACCCGGAGCAGAAGCACCCGCAACCGGTGAAAAAAGGTGCGCTGGTGGCCACGCCGCTGTTTTTGTGCCTGGCCATCATCGAGATTTCCGACGTGATGTTTGCCTTCGACAGCGTGCCGGCGGTGATTGCCGTATCCAAAGAGCCGCTGATTGTGTATAGCGCCATGATGTTCGCCATCCTCGGCCTGCGCACCATGTATTTCGTGCTCGAAGCCCTGCGCGGCTATTTGGTGCACTTGGAAAAAGCCGTGGTGGCGCTGCTGTTTTTCATCGCGGTAAAACTCGCGCTTTCCGCTTCCGAGCACCTGTTCCAACACGGCTACGAGATCTCGCCCAATGCCTCGCTGGCGGTGGTGCTGGCGGTGCTGGCCTTGGGCGTGGCTGCCTCTTTCGTGTTCCCGGAAAAAAGCAAAACAGACGAGCCAAACCAACAGCCCTAAGCGCACAGGCTACCTGAAAGCACTGCTGCAATTCAGCACGGCAAAGCTCAATTTCAGGTAGCCCTTCCACCATCTAAAGGCTACCTGAAACCCTTTCAGGTAGCCTTTGCGTCTGCTAAGGGCAGGCCCTTTGTGGCATAATACCGCCCATTTCCATCTTTCCAACAAACCGCGAATCATGACCAAATCACCGCAACGCAAAATCCTGGTTACTTCCGCCCTGCCCTATGCCAACGGCAGCATCCACCTCGGCCACATGGTCGAACACATCCAAACCGAC
>CAUUTP010000078.1:0-9595 GCA_963548155.1 uncultured Eikenella sp. | reverse complement strand
CAATGTGGACGGCATCCTGCTGCTGAAAGTGCGCGGGGATGACGAGAAGTATCAGGATAACAGCTACAACCCGCTGAAAGACCAGATGTGGGAGGATGCGGCGGTGGAGAGTGAGTCGAAGCGAGAGGGATATATTGAGGAATTTCTTCTCCGTTCTAATCTTAGCTTTCCAAGGTATATCTATGCTGACGTTTTACAGAAAGATAATTCAATTATTCATTATAGCATTTACAAGGTAAATCAGGAGTGGGTTGAGGATAAACAACTGAATCCCCACCCCCGTGCCCGCTATGCTGTTACCTACGAAAACGATATTTCCTGGGAAAACCGCAAACATTGGATAGCGGGAACAACCATCAAGATTATCGATACCCAAACCAATGAACTAATGGCTGAGAAAACCATGTATGCCTTTGTGCCGGAGTTAGGCTATTCCGAACTTGAACAAAATCCCAATCCTTGGGGTAGGGGTATGCGTTGCCCTTCTGGGGAAAGTGAGTTTGAGCAAAGAACAGTTACCTTTGCAATTAAAGTTTTAATCCCATCCAATCTCAGTCGGAGACTACAAAATGACTAATCAACAAAAGCAGAACCGGCACAGCCACCACATATAGAATATGCAAACCGGTTCGCGCAATAAATCCATTCTGTCGCCAACAGCCTGCGGCCATCAAGCTACCTGAAAACTTCAGTGCTAACGAAGTGAAAACCAAGCTGCGGTTTGCCGCCCGCTCTATCACCCCTCGGGCGGGGAGGCGGATTGCGGGCAGTTTTTGTATCTGCCGTTTGTATGAAAACATGTTTGCTTTGGCTATAATTTCTGCCGGAACGGGCGGGCGCGGCATCGTGCCTGCCGGTTTCAGGTAGCCTCTTTAATTTATTCAACCCGATTCTTTTTTAATTTGAACAAGCAATGCCGATTTCGCCATCTTTTGCCTACCGCGCGGCTGTGTGCAGCCTGTTTGCGCTAATTTTCCTTTCCTTGGCTTGGGAGCTGTGGCTCTCGCCGCTGCGCCCGGGCGGTTCTTGGCTGGCTTTGAAGGCGCTGCCTTTGTGCCTGCTGCTGCCGGGGGTGTTGCGGCGCAACAGGCAAACTTTCCTGCTGGGCGGGATGTTGGTGCTGTTTTATGCGGCGGAGGCGGTAGTGCGGCTGTTTGACGCGCAGCCGGCAAGCCGGGTTTGTGCGGCGGCGGCTTTGGCTGCGGGCGTGGTGTTTTTTGTGTCGTGCCTGATGTTTATGCGGGCAGGCAAGAGGGAGCGGGCATGATGTGGGAACGGTTGAAAGAAAGCTGGGTGGTGTGGCTGGGCATGGCGCTGATGGCGGTGGTGCCGTTTTTGTCGTCTTGGCGCACGGGGCCGCAGGGCGGCTGGTTTATTGAGAGCGGCTCGCTGCTGTTTGCCGCTTTGTTTGCATTGCTCACGCTGTGGCGCAATCCGGCGCGCGCGCGGCTGCCGGGGGCGATGGTGTTTTTTGTGCTGCTGGCGGGATTTTGGCTGGTGCAGGCGCGGATTTTGCGGCTGCCGTATCCGGAAATGTCGGATTTGACGGCGGCGGTGTTTTGTGTGATGGCGCTGCTGGCTTGGGCTTGTCGGCTTCAGGTAGCCCGGCTGGGGCAGGATAGGGTGGTGGAAATTTTTGCCTGGGCGCTGCTTTGCGGGGCGGTGTTGCAGGGCTTGGTGTGCGTGTTTCAGTTTGTCGGCCACACGGCCTGGCTGCCGGGGATGATGCGCGCGCCGCAGAAGTATTTTGTGTTCGGCCAGGTGGGGCAGCGCAACCATTTGGGGCACTACATGATGTGGGGCGTGCTAGCGCTGGGCTACCTGTGGAGCAGGCGGCGGTTGCCGGGGCTGATTGCGTTGGCGCTGGCGGTGTTTTTGCTGCAAGTCATCGGAGTGATTACTTCGCGCACGATTATGGTGTATGTGGGGGCGTTGTTGCTGCTGGTGCCGCTATTGTATGTGTTGGGCGGCCGCCCGTTGCGCCGTTGGTGCGCGCTGACGGGGCTGTTGGTGCTGGGCGTGCTGGCGGCGCAGTTGATTATGCCTTGGCTGGTGGATACGTGGCTGGCTCCCGATGTGCAATCTTCCGGCGTGGGGCGTTTGGTGTCGGGCGATGCGGCCAGCCCGGGGCGCTCTTCGGAATGGGCGAAGGCGTGGACGGTGTTTACCGAGCATCCGTGGCTGGGCGTAGGCTGGCAGGGCTATGCGCACGAGAGTTTCGCGCTGGCCATGCGTGGCTCGGCGTTTCGCAATTATGACGTGGGCGTGTTGTTTACCCACAGCCACAACAGTATGCTGGAAATCTTGGCCGAGATGGGCGTGGTGGGTGCCATTTTGGTGTTCGGCGGCTGGCTAGCGGTGGCCAAGGGCTACCTGAAAAAGGGATTGGGCGCGTCTTCGGCGCTGATGCTGGCGTTGATGAGCGTGTCGCTGTGCCACAGCCTGCTGGAGTATCCGCTGTGGTATGTGTATTTCCTCACGCCGTTTGTTGTGATGATGAGCCTCACGCCGGCCAAAGCGCCCGGCTGGTATATCGTGCAGGCCGGCAAGTGGCCGCAACGTTTCGGCATGGCCTTTGCCGCGCTGGCGGCCGTTATCATTGTGCAATACGGCTTTGCCTACCACCGCTTGGTATTTGCCTACGCCAATCCCACCGAAAACTATCCGCAATACAAACAGGTGGACACCCTGCGCGAGCTGGAAAGCAAACACTATTTCCTCAAATACTACGCACAGATGGGCTTGATTCGCAAAGTGGATTGGCTGCGCCCGCTGCCCGAGTGGGGGCGTGATGCCGCCCTGCGCGCCAGCCTGTTCCGACCCTATGCCAACACTGCCGTGCGCGCCTTCTATTTAGAGCAAGAAGGCCGCCCGCGCGAAGCTGCCGATTGGCTGGTGAACATGGGCCGCTACTACCCCAAACAAATGCCCGGCCTGCTCAGCACCGCTGCCGCTTTTCGTGCCGCGCCCGAAGTGGTGCAGCCCCTGCGCGAGCAGTGCCAGCTGTATGTGCAAACCATGCCCCAGGCCGCCGGCAACCTCACCTGCGGCAACGCTTCCGCCCCTGCCGGCAACAGCGGCAGCCGCCCGGCTTCGCGCAGCGGCAGCGGGGTTTGACGAGGGATGAGGCTACCTGAAAGTGAAGCGGCAACCCCGTTAAAACCAAGCGCCATTTGTTGCCGGGCTTAAACAAGCATAACATCCGTGATATCCCGCCCGGCTTACGCAAAGATACGCAAAAGAATTTGGCTTGTTCGCCTGTATCAGGCAAAGTGTTAAGACGCTTGAAATTCAATAGTCAACCAGCCTAATCCCGGCTGCCGAGCTGGAAAAATCACGTTGGTTGGCCAGATTGCCGGGCAAGCCCCGGCAGCAAAATTTCTGTGCTGCAACGGCACATAAAATACTAAGGAGTAAGTATGAACCGTGTTTTATTGGTAGACGACGACGCCCTGCTCACCGAGCTCTTAACCGAATACCTGAGCGCCGAAGGGCTGGAAGTTAGCAGCGTGCCGGACGGCGAAGCCGGCGTAAGCGAAATTCTCTCCGGCAACTACAACGTGGTGGTGCTGGATTCCATGATGCCCAAGCTCAGCGGGCTGGATGTGCTCAAAACCGTGCGCCAGCAGAGCAAAATCCCCATCATCATGCTTACTGCCAAAGGCGACGACATCGACCGCATCATCGGCTTGGAAATGGGCGCCGACGACTATGTGCCCAAGCCCTGCCAGCCGCGCGAACTCTTGGCGCGCATCAACGCCATCCTGCGCCGCACCCGCCTGGCCGAGCCGGACAACAACACGCCCAATGTGATTTCCGTGAGCGACGTTACCCTTTATCCGGCCAAGCGCCAAGCCACCATCAACGAAGCCCCGCTGGAGCTCACCAGCACCGAATTCAATCTGTTGGAAGTGCTGATGCGCCATGCCGGCCAGGTGGTGAACAAAGAAACCCTTTCGCTCGAAGCGCTCGACCGCAAGCTGGCCAAGTTCGACCGCAGCATCGATGTGCACATTTCCAGCATCCGCCACAAACTGGGCGATGCCTCGCTCATCCAAACCGTGCGCGGCCTGGGTTATCTGTTTGTGAAAAACTGATATTTCGATTTGAACTTTAATTGAAGCTTGCGCTTTCAGGTAGCCTGCATCAAACAGGATAAAGGCTACCTGAAAATATCGCTTCTTCGTTTGCACTGTCCACCCAACGGCCGCCGCCAAGCCTAAACCGACTGACGGCGGCATTGTTTTGTGGCCGGCCAAACCTTCCCGCCAAAGCATATTCATGAAACTGTTCCAGCGGATTTTCCTCACCTTTTTCTTCGTCATCATCGCCGCCATTTTCGTGGCCAGCTTCTCTTTCTGGCTGGTGCAGGACCGAATGGCCGAAAGTCGTTTCAAGCAGCAGCGTGCCTTTGAAACCGGCCTGCTCAACAGCACCGTTACCGTATTCCAAACCCGCGGCCTCTCCGGCGTGCGCGAAACCCTGCAAGACTGGAATAATACCCCCACGTTCGACAACATCTTAGTGATTTCCGGCGACAGCAAAGCCGATATTTTCCAGCGCCAGGTCGAGCCCGCCCGCATCCTGGCCGCCCGCAAATTTGCCGCCGAATACCCTAACACCCGCGCCGTGCGCGTGGCCTACGACCCTTTGGGCGAAGAATACATCTTCATGCTGGCCGATTGGGACAAACAACAGCCCACCCGTCTGCCTTCCCCATTGATGATTCCCGGCGTGGAAATGGCGCCGGTGTGGCACGAGCTCATCATCCTCAGCTTCATCATCATTGTCGGCCTGCTTCTGGCCTACATCCTTGCCCGCAATATTTCCCAGCCCATCCGCACGCTGGAGCGCGGCATGAGCCGCCTGGCCGAAGGCGACCTCGAAACCCGGATTTCCCACCAGCTGCTCGGCCGGCGCGACGAACTGGCCAAACTCGCCGTCCAGTTCGACCACATGGCCGGCCGCCTGCAAAAACTGGTGGAACGCGAACGCCACCTGCTGCACCACGTTTCGCACGAAATGCGCTCCCCACTGGCGCGTATGCAGGCGCTGCTCGCCCTGCTGCAAGTGCAGCCGCACAAACAGGAGCAAAACATCAAGCGCCTGGAATCCGAGCTCACCCGTATGGACAAACTCGTGGGCGAGCTGCTCACCCTTTCCCGTTTGGAAACCGCCAACGTGGAAATGGAAAAAGACCCGCTCAAGCTGGTGCCCTTCTTGGAAAACTTGGTGGACGACTGCCGCGCCATCGCCTGCCAAAACAATCAGCAAATCGATTTTGCCTACGACCCGGCCGATGCCGAAGCCACTGTTTCTGCCAACGAAGGCTACCTCTACCGCGCCTTCGACAACGTATTGCGCAATGCCATGGCCTACAGCCCGGAAGGCAGCAAAATCCACGTTCGTCTCTCCGGCCACAAACACCATTGGTACATCGATATTGCCGACAACGGCCCGGGCGTGGACGAATGCCAGCTGCCGCACATCTTCACCGCCTTCTACCGCGCCGACAGCGGAGCGCACAAACCCGGCACCGGCCTTGGCCTAGCCATTGCCCGCCATGTAATTGGCAAACACAACGGCCGCATCAGCGCCGCCAATGTGCAGCCCAACGGCCTGAACATCCACTTCGAGCTGCCCGAGCTCACCGCCAAACAGCAGAAGCTGGAAGAAAAAGAACGCGAAGAAAAAGAGCGCGGGCAGGATGAAGGCAAATAAACCGGAAGCCGTTGCTGCAGTAGGAGCGCGTATTTTTCAGGTAGCCTTATTCCCGCCCGCACCCCGATAATCGTTTCAAATTAAACCGAGCCAACACAATATGGCCGGGTTTGAAACGGCCGTCTATGGGAAAGAAAGCCTTTTCGCTATATAATTCCGCTGTTTCGACAGCTCCCCTTCGGAAGTATCAATGAGCACCAACACCATTCTGATTATCGCCATCCTCATTTTTGCCCCTGTGTTCGGCGTATTGCTATACAACACCTATCAGGAAAAGAAATACCGCGATTCCATCCGCGCCCAATTCGGCCATGCCGATAAAGACGCGCTGATGGAAAGCCACACCCATTCCGTGCGCGACGGCCAGCAGCAAGCTCCCGCAGCCGAAGCAGAGGCTGCGCCGCGCCTGCAGCCGGCCTTTGTTAAATTCAGCCGTTCAAGCGAACCGGCCGACGAAACGCCTGTTGCCGAAACGCCGGCCGCAGCCGACAGCGCCCCTGCCGAGCCGGTATTGCAGGCCGAGCCCGCCGCCGAAGCCCCCGCGTTCAACTTCCAGCCCGTGCCGGCGGCCGCACCCTCGCAAACCCAAGAGCCGGCCAAACGCAAGCTGCTGCTCGATTTGCAGGATTTGGCCAAGCAGCAGCTGCCCTGGTTCGACAGCCGCTTCGACTACCTTTGCTACATTTCCCTGAAAGAGCCGCAGGAATTGCACGCCATGCCGCGCCTTTCCAGCCGCCACCGCTTCCGCATCGCCGGCTGCACCATGGACGACCGCTTCCAAATCGCCGAGCCGATTCCCAGCGTGTACTACCAAGGTTTCGTGATTGGCCTGCAAGCCATCAGCCGCAACGGCTTGGCCAGTATTGCCGATTTGGAGCAATTCGGCGAACAGGCCAATGCCTTTGCCGAAAAAATGGACGGCGGCCTGCTGCTCACCGACATCGACACCTTCCTTTCCATCGCCCGCCCGCTGGACGACCTGTGCGCCCGCGTGGATCAAACCATCGCCATCCATTTGGTGTCCCGCAACAACGTGAGCGGCGTAGAATTGCGCAACGCGGTAGAGCGCCAAGGCTTCGAGCTTTCCCACGACGGCATGTTCTACCTGAACGATGCCAAAGGCGAGCCGTTGTTTGCCATCTCCACCCTCGACAACAGCGCCTTCACCGCCACCCTACTCTCCACCCAGAATTATCGCGGCATCAGCATGCTGTTTGATGCCCCGCACATCCCCGATGGCGAGAAAAACTTCAACCGCTTCATGGATATCGCCGTTAAGCTTTCCAGCATGCTCGGCCTGGATTTGGTCAACGACAAGCTCGAAGAGCTGTCCACCCAATGGCTGAAAGAAATCCGCAGCTATGTGGTGGCGCGGCAAGACGAAATGAAACGGGTGGGCATCGAGCCCGGCAGCGAGCTGGCCAAACGGCTGTTCTCGTAGCCAACCCGCTCAAACGCCCGGCCAACCAAACAGGCTACCTGAAACGGTATTTCCCGTTTTCAGGTAGCCTGTTTCCCCAATCCACACACACCTCAAGGAAAAACATCATGCACAACGATAACACCCTACGCGCCGCCGTCGAGGCCGTCGCTATTCCCAACAGCAGCCTCACCATCGGCAGCAGCCATGCCCTGCAAGCTATCGAACAAACTGCTAGTGGCCTGCAAATCGAACTTTGCTTCGGTTTTCCCGTCGGTCATATTGCCGACCGGCTCAAGCAAAACATCGCCGCCGCGCTGGCCCAAGCCGGTTTTGATGCCAACGTGCAAACCAACATCCGCAGCGAAATCACCGCCCGCAAAGTCCAGCCCGGCGTGCGCACCATCAACGGCGTGAAAAACATCATCGCCGTCGCTTCCGGCAAAGGCGGCGTAGGCAAATCCACCACCGCCGCCAACCTCGCCGTGGCGCTGCACAACATGGGCGCGCGCGTGGGCATCCTCGATGCCGACCTCTACGGCCCCAGCCAGCCCACCATGCTCGGCGTGCCCGAGCGCAAACCGCAGCAGGAAAACAAACACTTCATCCCCGTGCGCTCGGCCGAAGGCATCCAAGTGATGTCTATCGGCTTTCTGGTCGATACCGACCAAGCCGTGGTATGGCGCGGCCCCATGGTGAGCCAGGCCCTGCAGCAGCTGCTGTTTCAAAGCGAATGGGATAATGTGGACTACCTGTTGGTTGACCTGCCGCCCGGCACCGGCGATATCCAGCTCACCCTGTCGCAGAAAATCCCCGTTACCGGCGCCATCGTGGTGACCACCCCGCAAGACATCGCCCTGATCGACGCGCGCAAAGCCGTGGATATGTTCGGCAAAGTCAACATCCCCATTTTCGGCGTGCTGGAAAATATGTCGGTGCATATTTGCAGCCGCTGCGGGCATCACGAGCCTATTTTCGGCCAAGACGGCGGCAAAGCGCTGGCCGAACGCCTCGGCGTGCCGCTGCTGGGCCAGCTGCCCCTGAGCCTGCCCGTGCGCGAAGCCATGGACAGCGGCAGCGCCGCCCAAATGCAGGCCGCCCACCCCGCCATCGCCCAAATCTACAGAGAAGCCGCCTGGCAAACCGCCCTGGCCGTGGCCGCCAAAGGCAAAGACTTCAGCAACCGCTTCCCGCAGATTGTGGTGGAATAAACAGTGCGGCCGGAATACAAAAAGGCTACCTGAAACCGTTTGTCTGCGGTTTCAGGTAGCCTTTGGTTATCTGTTATCGGGTAAGCCCACGGTGAGGCTACCTGAAAACTATTTCTCCGCCTGATGTGGCAGGCAGGAACAGGCGCAAGCCACAGGTTTGTTTCCACTGCGCCGAAGTTGATGTTTTCAGGTAGCCTTTTAATGCGGCAGGCAGGAATCAAAGCCTGCCTAGCGGGTTTCAGGTAGCCTGATGGCCGCAGGCTGTTGGCGACAGAATGGATTTATTGCGCGAACCGGTTTGCATATTCTATATGTGGTGGCTGTGCCGGTTCTGCTTTTGTTGATTAGTCATTTTGTAGTCTCCGACTGAGATTGGATGGGATTAAAACTTTAATTGCAAAGGTAACCGTTCTCTGCTCAAACTCACTTTCCCCAGAAGGGCAGCGCATCCCCCTGCCCCAAGGGTTTGGATTCTGCTCAAATTTAGAATAGCCTAACTTCGGCACAAAGGCATACATGGTTTTCTCAGCCATCAACTCGTTTGTCTTTGTGTCAATTATCTTAATTGTTGTTCCGGCTATCCAATGTTTGCGGTTTTCCCAGGAAATATCGTTTTCGTAGGTAACGGCATAGCGGGCGCGAGGATGGGGATTGGGTTGTTTATCCATAGCCCAATTTCGATCTTCTCCTCGCGTACTGTAACGAATAATTGAGCTATCTTTTTGTACAACATCAATATAGGCATACCTTGGGAAGCTACTTGTAGCCCAAAGAAGAAACTCCTCAATATATGCCTCACGATCAAATTCACTCTCCACCGCCGCATCCTCCCACATCTGGTCTTTCCGCGGGTTGTAGCTGTAGTTCTGATACTTCTCGTCATCCCCGCGCACTTTCAGCAGCAGGATGCCGTCCACATTGTCCGCCGTGCGGTAGATCTTCTCGCCGGCGTTTTGGCACAGCTGGTCGAAGCGGGCTTTGGCGGGATCGTAGCGTTTGCGCCATTCGGCCACTTTTTCAGCATTCTCCCGCTCTTCCTGCCAGACGAGCGCTTTAGGGAACAGAAAAAACAGCGCCGCCACAACCAGCCCGGGAGCTGGCAACAGCCATGGGTATTTCTTCAAAAACTTGGGCTGGGCTTTGTAGCATACAAATATCGAACCTAGCGCGCATACCAGCATCGTGCCCCAATACAGCATGGCGATTAATTGGGTGATGTCTCTTAATGTAATCATGTTTTTCC
>CAUUTP010000077.1:0-9628 GCA_963548155.1 uncultured Eikenella sp. | reverse complement strand
CGCCCGACCCTCTGGTTCGTAGCCAGATACTCTATCCAACTGAGCTACGGGTGCGCTGTGAAGTTTTGAATTATAGTCAGGCTTAATTTTCAAGTCAAGCTATTTCGCCGAAAATATTCCCTATTTGTGCATAATATTGGCTAGCTGTTTCATTCATCAGTGAAAATAAATGTGTTGAAAGCTGTTTCATCAATAGCTTTGAATCGTGTTGCTTAATTTTCAGGTAGCCTTCCCTCTCTGTACAGGCTACTTATAACTTGGCAAATTCCAGCAAACCCGCTATAACCCAGCCTCATCACTATCTATTCCAAGCTCTGCCCATATGTCCAAAACCACCTCCCTCCAGCTAGCCAAACAGCTTATCGCCCAAGCCTCCGTTACTCCGGATGATCATGGCTGCCAAGAGATCATTGCCGAACGCCTGCGCGCCATTGGTTTTTCTATTGAACCCACGCCATTCGGACGTACACAAAACCTGTGGGCACGGCGCGGCAGCGGTGCGCCGCTATTGTGTTTTGCCGGTCATACCGATGTTGTTCCGCCTGGCCCTACCGAAGCATGGGCATCTCCGCCGTTTCAGCCCACCGAACGCAACAGCAAACTTTACGGGCGTGGTGCAGCCGATATGAAGACCAGCATCGCCTGCTTCGTTACCGCCTGCGAACGCTTTATTGCACAGCATCCACAATTTTCAGGTAGCCTCGCCCTGCTGATTACTTCAGACGAAGAAGGCGACGGCAAAGATGGTACCGTGCGCGTGGTGGAAACCCTACGTGCACGCGGCGAGTATATCGACTACTGCATCGTTGGCGAGCCTACCGCCGAGCACACCCTCGGCGATACCATCAAAAACGGCCGGCGCGGCTCACTTTCAGGTAGCCTCACCATCCACGGCAAACAAGGTCACATCGCCTATCCCCACCTCGCCGCCAACCCCATCCACCTTGCCGCCCCCGCTCTGGCCGAGCTCACCACTGAGCATTGGGACAACGGCAGCGCCTACTTTCCGCCCACCAGCTTCCAAATCTCCAATATCCACGCCGGCACCGGCGCTACCAACGTTATCCCCGGCGAGCTATCCGTCCAGTTCAACTTCCGTTTTTCCACCGAATCCGATGCCGAAAGCCTGCAACGCCGGGTAGAAGCCATCTTGGAGAAACACCATCTACATTACAGCCTACAATGGCAGCTCTCCGGCCAACCCTTCCTAACCGAGGCCGGCCGCCTCACCCAGGTCGCCCAAGCCGCTATTGCCGAAGAATGCGGCATTCAAGCCACACTCTCCACCGGCGGTGGCACCTCAGACGGCCGCTTCATCAAAACCATTGCCCGCGAACTAATTGAGCTTGGCCCGGTGAATGAGAGCATCCACCAAATCGACGAGCACATCGAGATCGATGCTATCCCCCGCCTCTCCGCCATCTACGAAAACATCCTACGCCGCTTGCTGCTCGATTAAACCTGCTGGATATTTCACCCGAATGCCACAAGATTTCAGATAGCCTATTTACCTACAGACTACCTGCCTCGCACCGTAACAACAAAAAGGCTACCTGAAAATCTTCAGGTAGCCTTTTAATCATGCCCAAACGCTTACAGGGAAATACGGCGGAAGTCTTTGAGCAGGTTAGCCAAGAATACGGTGAAGCGCATGCCGGCGGCGCCGTCGATCACACGGTGGTCGAACGACAGGGAGAGCGGGCACATCAGGCGGGCTTCGAAATCGGAGCCGTTCCACACCGGTTTCATCTGAGATTTGCACATGCCCAAAATGGCTACTTCGGGGGCGTTCACAATCGGGGTGAAGCCGGTGCCACCAATACCGCCTAGGCTGGAAATAGTGAAGCAAGCGCCCTGCATTTCCTGCGGTTTGAGCTTGCCTTCGCGGGCTTTTTTGCTCAATTCGCCCAGCTCGATGCTGATTTCTTTAAGGCCTTTTTTATCCACATCTTTAATCACAGGCACCACCAAGCCATTGGGGGTGTCGGCGGCAAAGCCGATGTGGAAGTATTTTTTCAACACCAGGTTGTCGCCGTCGAGCGAGGAGTTGAACTCGGGGAAGGCTTTGAGCGCGGCCACGCTGGCTTTGATGATGAAAGCCAATGGCGAGAGTTTCACGCCTTCGCGCTCCCACTCTTTGTTGAGCTGTTTGCGGAAGCTTTCCAGCTCGGTCATGTCGGCTTCGTCGTGTACGGTAACGTGCGGAATCATTACCCAGTTGCGCGACAGGTTTTGGCCGGAAATCTTCTTGATACGGCTGAGCTCTTTCACTTCGACTTCGCCGAATTTGGCGAAATCCACTTTCGGCCACGGCAGCAAATCCAAGCCGCCGCCCAAAGAAGCACCGGCAGCTGCAGGCTTGCCTGCACCGCCCTGCATGGCGGCTTTAACGAAGGCTTTGATGTCGTCTTTGGTGATGCGGCCTTTATTGCCGCTGCCTTTCACCAAGCTCAAATCCACGCCCAGTTCGCGCGCCAGTTTGCGGGCGGAGGGGCCGGCATGGGCTTTGGCGAAACCGGCTTCGTTCACGGGTGCGCTGCCATAGGCGGCGGTAGCCGGAGCGGCAGGCGCAGCAGGGGCAGGAGCCGGAGCTGCAGCAGGCGCGGGAGCGGCTTTGGGCGCTTCGGCCGCGGCGGGAGCAGCAGCGGCAGGTGCGCCGGCAGCGGCTACGTCGATGATGATGCTGCCTTCAGACACCTTGTCGCCCACTTTGATGTAAACGGCGGTAACGGTGCCGGCAGCGGTGCTAGGCACATCCATAGTAGCTTTGTCGGTTTCCAGAGTGATCAGGGTGTCGTCTACGGCCACGGTGTCGCCCACTTTCACTTCCACAGCAATCACGTCCACATCGGTGTGGCCGCCGATATCGGGCACGGCTACCTGAACATTGGCGGCGGCGGCCGGAGCTGCGGCGGGCGCAGCAGGTGCGGGAGCGGCTTCGGCCTTGGGTGCGGCAGCCGGAGCGGCAGCAGCGCCTGCACCGGCGGCTTCCACCAGTACAATCACATCGCCTTCGGAGACTTTGTCGCCTACTTTCACCTTCACTTCTTTCACGACACCGGCCGCATCCGCAGGCACGTCCATGGTGGCTTTATCGGTTTCCAGGGTAATCAGTGTGTCGTCTAGCGCGATCGTGTCGCCGGCTTTGACTTCCACGGCAATAATATCTACATTTTCGTGTCCGCCGATATCGGGGACCTTGATTTCTACAATACTCATAAGAGTTCCTTTTGGTATTCGGTTGGATTGGTTAATTAACGCCTTCTTCGGCAGCTGACCGCGTCTTGCAATTCCACCGGCTTCAGCTCGCCCTGTGTGCCGACTTCATATGCGGCCACGGCACAACGCTCGCCTTGCAGGCCGATCACTTCGTAATCATGTCCGGCTTGGGGCACGAATGAAGCCATGCGGGTGTTGCACGAGCCTTCGTGTTGGATGACGGTTTCGGTAGCACCTTCCATCACATTCCGCAAGCCGATATAGGCGGCCTGTACGTTCACGGCTTTGCCGGCCGGCACTGCATACTCGCGGAAAAATGCCCGCGAGAGGATACCGTTCATTTGTCCGATGTTCTTGCTGTGTTCGGTTTCGGCTATGCCCAAACTGCGACTTCTGGCCGTACCGGCAAACGAGCCGAATGCATCACCCAAACTGCCGCCCACGTTCACTTTATGGCCGCGGCGGGCTCGCCGATCTTCGGCTTCGCAGTCGATGCCGCTCACCATAATGGTGGGCTTTTGGTTTTGGCCGTAAAGGCGCACACGTGCTTGGGTGCTGCTGTCGTAGCTGGTGCTTTCTTCCTGCACCACCGGCGCATTGGAAGCGCAAGCAGCCAGCAAGGCGACGGAGCATACAACGAATAAGGGTTTCATATTTTCCTTTTCTGTTTTTCAGGTAGCCTCTGCCGCGGGGGCAAGGCTACCTGAAAACTTCAGGCCGGGATTAGCGTTTCCAGCTGGGGGCAACTTCGGTTTGAACGCCGTATTTCTCGATGGCTTTCTGCACCACGTCTTTACCCACTTTGCCCTGTTTGGCCAAAGCGTCCAGCGCGGCCACAGCCACATGGTAGCGGTCTACTTCGAAGAAGCTGCGCAGGTTGGCGCGGCTGTCGGAGCGGCCGAAACCGTCGGTGCCGAGCACTACATAGTCGCCGTTTTCTTTGGGGATGTAGGCGCGGATGCGGTCGGCGAAGCTGCGGATGTAGTCGGTAGCAGCTACAACCGGGCCGGCATGGCCTTGCAGCTGCTGGGTAACGAAAGGCAGCTTTTGCTCGGCAGCCGGATGCAGGCGGTTCCAACGGTCGGTTTCGATGGCTTCGCGGTGCAGCAGGTTGAACGAGGGGCAAGACCAGATGTCGGCTTCTACGCCGAAATCGTTTTTCAGCAAATCGGCAGCGTGGATCACTTCCTGCAGGATGGTGCCGGAGCCCATCAGCTGAACGCGTTTGTCGCCTTTGCCGCCTTCGCGGAACAAGTACATGCCTTTGAGGATTTCCTGCTCGATGCCTTTGCGCTGCGGCATGGCGGAGTGGGCGTAGTTTTCGTTCATCAGGGTGATGTAGAAGAATACGTCTTCGTTATCCACATACATGCGTTGCAGACCGTTGTGTACGATTACAGCCACTTCGTATTGGAAGGTGGGGTCGTAGCCGACGCAGTTCGGAATCAGGTCAGCTTGCAATTGGCTGTGGCCGTCTTCGTGTTGCAGGCCTTCGCCGTTGAGGGTGGTACGGCCTGCAGTGCCGCCCAAGAGGAAGCCGCGGGCGTGCATGTCGCCGGCAGCCCAAGCCAAATCGCCGACACGTTGGAAACCGAACATTGAGTAGTAAATATAGAACGGAATCATCGCATAGCGGTTGTTGGCGTAAGAGGTTGCCGCAGCAATCCAGTCTGCCATCGCGCCGGGTTCGTTAATACCTTCTTGCAGGATTTGACCGTCAACGGATTCTTTATAGAACATCAGCTGGTCTTTATCCTGCGGGGTGTACTGCTGGCCTTTCGGGTTCCAAATACCGTATTGGCGGAACATACCTTCCATACCGAAGGTGCGGCTCTCATCAGGCACAATCGGCACGATGCGGCGGCCGATTTGCTTATCTTTCAGCAAGGCAGCCAAGATGCGTACGAAAGCCATGGT
Source organism: uncultured Eikenella sp. (assembly GCA_963548155.1). GTDB lineage: Bacteria > Pseudomonadota > Gammaproteobacteria > Burkholderiales > Neisseriaceae > Eikenella. Next base: position 4,492 of record CAUUTP010000077.1, on the reverse strand, counting down.
GGTGGAGAATTCGCGATCGCCGCTGGATTGCAGCTGGGCGTCGAAGGTTTCCAGAGCCGGGATCGGCAGGGCTTCGTTGTTCGGATTACGTGCCGGCAAGTAGCCGCCCAAGGCGTTGCGACGTTCGCGCAGGTATTGCATTTCCGGGCTGTCTTCAGCAAAGCGGAAGTAGGGCAAGTCGCCACTGTCGATTTGCTCGTCGGTTACCTGAATACCGAAGCGGTCGCGGAATTGTTTGAGCGACTTCACGTCCATTTTCTTGGCTTGGTGGGCAACGTTTTGGCCTTCGCCGGATGCACCCATGCCGTAGCCTTTGATGGTTTTGGCCAAAATCACAGTGGGGCGGCCGTCGGCGTTGTTTACGGCTTCATAATAAGCGGCATAAACTTTGTGCGGGTCGTGACCGCCACGGTTCAAGGCCCAGATTTCATCGTCCGACATATCGGCCACGAGGGCTTTCAGTTCGGGCGTGTTGAAGAAGTGTTCGCGAACATATGCGCCGTCTTTGGACTTGAAAGTTTGGTAGTCGCCATCCAGGCATTCTTCCATGCGCTGTTTCAGGGCGTGGTTGGTGTCGCGTGCCAAGAGGCCATCCCAGCGGCGACCCCAAATCACTTTCAACACATTCCAGCCTGCGCCGCGGAAGTTGCCTTCCAGTTCTTGGATGATTTTGCCGTTGCCGCGCACCGGGCCGTCCAAGCGCTGCAGGTTGCAGTTAATAACGAAAATCAGGTTGTCCAAGCCTTCGCGGGCAGCCAAAGCGATAGCGCCTTGGCTTTCCGGCTCGTCCATCTCGCCGTCGCCGCAGAAGCACCATACTTTGCGGCCTTTGGTTTTGGCCAGGCCGCGAGACTCCAAGTATTTCAGGAAGCGGGCTTGGTAAATCGCCATCAACGGACCCAAGCCCATGGATACAGTGGGGAACTGCCAGAAATCAGGCATCAGGTGCGGGTGTGGATAAGACGGCAGGCCGTTGCCACCCACTTCTTGGCGGAAGTTGTTCAGCTGATCTTCGCTCAGGCGGCCTTCCACGAAGGCGCGGGAATAAATGCCGGGAGCAGAGTGGCCTTGAACATAAATCAAATCGCCTTCTTCACCGGCAGCTTCATCTTTGGCACGCCAGAAGTGGTTGAAGCCCACGTCATACAAAGTAGCGGAAGACTGGAAGGAAGCGATGTGGCCGCCCAATTCCAAATCTTTTTTACCGGCACGCAGCACCATGGCGGCGGCGTTCCAGCGGATGGCGGCGCGGATGCGGTGTTCCAGCTCTTGATTGCCGGGCGATTTCTGCTCCTTGCCGACCGGGATGGTGTTCAGATACGCAGTGGTAGCACTAAACGGCAGGTGCACGCCGCGGCGGCGGGTGTAACGCACCAGGTTCTCCAACAGAAAATGCGCCCGCTCCGAGCCTTCGTTTTCTAGCACGGAACTGAGCGCATCCAACCACTCCTGGGTTTCAATCGGGTCGATATCATGTTTTTCGGCAGACATAAATCCTTATCCTCTTTACTTGGGTTAATCAATGAGCTTCGCTTTTTCGTTTGGCAACACAGTAAAAATCGGCCATAAAAGCATATGCTTAAATAGCCGAACCGGGAAACTGTTGTTTTCCGAAAATTTCCACCGCGCCGACAATGCTGCAACACTCTGTATTTCCGTGGAATATTAACAGTCTTGCGCCTGATTGGCAACGTTTTTATTCAGGCTTTTAAAGCCTTTATTCTTCAAGGCACAAACCCTGTTCCAGCACCCCGCTGCCTAAAAAATCATCCGAAAACAGCCTGGGATAGCTTATACATAAAACAACAAAACAGAAACGCCTACCCCGTGCGCCGTTTGCGCAATAAAATGAGTACCGCCCCATCGTTCGCACCATGCGGCTCGGCATAAGCCAGCACTTCCGGATGTGCCATCAGCCAGCGGCGCACCAAGCTTTTCAACACCGACACAAAGCCGTGCGAACCCAGCCCGCTGCCGTGCACGATTTCCGCGCACACCCCGCGCCGCAACACTTCCTCAATAAACTCGCTCAACTTCCGCTGCGCCTCCTCGCGTGTGCAACCGTGCAAATCTAAACGCCCCACGCACGGCCAATGCCCGGCCACCAGGCGGCGGATGTCGTCTTGCCCGCGGCCGTTTTTGCAAAATGAACGTGGCGGCTCGTGCTCGCTGTCAGCGCTCACGTAGAAATATTCCTCCTCATCCCATTCCATCACATCAAACCGCCGCTTCAAAGGCTTATTGTCTTTCGGCGCAGCCACCCGATTACTGTTTTTCAGCGGCATAACCTTGCCCACTGCCGCCGCAAAATCCGGCTCGTCCCGACGCTGCCGCTTAGCCTGCGCCGCAGCCTCTTCCTGCCGCCGCTTTGTCTCCTTACCCAATTGCTGCAACAGCTTTTGCGTATCCTGTTTGTCCATGATCCGGCTCCATATCTGATTTCATTTTTTCACCCAGCTATTTTATAACCGAAGCAGCACCAGCGAATACCACCACACAATTTTCAAGTAGCCTGATTGCAAATAGGCTACCTGAAAACTTGAAACTTCATGCTGCAACATGGCAATGCCAATCTATCTATTTTTCAGGTAGCCTAACCCCTCGTAAAGGCTACCTGAAACCAGTTTCGCCACACTGCCCCGCAGCCGCCCGCATACTTGCGGTATAATCCGGCACAACCTATTTTCCTGCCACCCCAAGAGGAGCTTCACCATGCAGCACACTTGCGATATCGTCGTTATCGGCGCCGGCCCGGCCGGCCTCAGCTTCGCCGCCGCAGCCGCACTCAGCGGTCTGAACATCCTGCTCATTGAGCAAAGCAGCCAGGAAACTTTGGCCAACCCGCCCTACGACGGCCGCGAAATCGCCCTCACCCACCCCTCGCGTGGCATCATGGAAAAACTCGGCCTGTGGCAGCACATTCCCGCCGAAGGCATCTACCCGCTCAAAGCCGCCAAAGTGATTAACGGCAGCTCCCCCTACACCCTCAACTTCCCTCCGCCCACCGACGGCAAAGGCCAGCTCGGCTTCCTCATCTCCAACCACGACATCCGCCGCGCTGCCTACCAAGCCGCCAGCCAGCATGAAAACGTCCATTTCCTCACCGGCCATAAAGTGCAGGAAGCCGTAAACGGCGAAGAGAGCGTGAGCATCCTGCTCGACAACGGCGACACCGTATCCGCCCGCCTGCTCATCGCCGCCGACAGCCGCTTCTCGCAAACCCGCCGCCAGGCCGGCATTTCCGCCGACATGCACGACTTCGGCCGCACCGTGCTCGTGGCTCGTTTCTCGCACACCACCTCCAACGAAAACACTGCCTACGAATGCTTCAGCTATGGCCGCACCATCGCCCTGCTGCCGCTTGGCGAACACATGACCAACTGCGTCATCACCATCGACAACCGCCGCCTGCACGAAATCACCGAGCTCAGCCCCGAAGCACTGGCCGCCGACCTTGAGCAACATCTGCAAGGCCAGCTCGGCAAGATGACCCCGGCCGGCAGCATCCACACCTATCCCTTGGTTGGCGTACACGCCCGCCGCTTCTCCGCCCGCCGCACCGCCCTCATCGGCGACGCCGCCGTGGGCATGCACCCCGTTACCGCCCACGGCTTCAACCTTGGCCTCGCCAGCGCCGACATCCTGGCCGGCCTCATCGTGCAGGCTGCCGCTTCCGGCCAAGACATCGCCGACACCAAGCTTTTGGAAAAATACGAAGCCAAACACATCCTGCACACCCGCGCACTGTATCACGGCACGAACTTCGTGGTGAAACTCTTCACCAACGAAACACCGCCCGCCAAATTCCTGCGCAATACCGTACTGCGCCTGAGCAACCACCTGCCACCGGTGAAAAAACTGATTACCAAACAGCTCACCGGTTAGTCTGCTGCCGCTTCAGCGCCGCAACCATATTTTCAGGTAGCCTGTTCCCGCAACAGGCTACCTGAAAACATTTGCTGCTCTACTCTATTCTTAACCCCTATCCAAGTTGCTGCAAAACCACGCTTCTCCCATTTTTTTGCCGCACCACTTGCCAAATGCACGCAACATCGGCATAATTCTCCGCTTCTTGCCGGTGTAGCTCAGTTGGTAGAGCACCTGACTTGTAATCAGGGGGTCGCGAGTTCGATTCCTGCCGCCGGCACCATAATTCTAATCGCAAATCAGCTAGTTAAGTTGGTTTGCGATTTTTCTTGTCTGTATACTCTCTGGCACTTTGGACAAATTTTGGACTAACTCGACTCCGGGGCGTAGGTCTGAATCAATCAATCTGGCGCGTTGCGAAAGGTGTTCCGGTGCCAGGTGGGCATACCTTTGCACCATTTCGATACTTTCCCAGCCGCCCATTTCTTTTAGCGCTGCTAGGGGTGTACCCTGCTGGACTAGCCAGCTTGCCCAAGTGTGCCGCAGGTCGTGCCAGCGGAAATCTTGGCATAAGTAACAAAATAGGTGCTACTCATCATCAGAAACAGAGAAATAATCCTTAATA
>CAUUTP010000076.1:0-9696 GCA_963548155.1 uncultured Eikenella sp. | reverse complement strand
TGCAAACGCGCCATCCAGCAAGTTGGTGGTATTGTGCACACCTAATTCGGGGTATCAGGCAAACGTGCTGTGCGGAGAAAAAGCCTTCGTATTCGTCCAAATCATGGATATAGCTGGATTTCACCGCTGCACTCGCCTGCTGCCAAGAATCGCAATATTGCGGATTGGTGGGGATATGGACGAGATAGTTGCCCAGCGAGCGGCCCCAGCCGTATTGCGTGGCAAAGCGTTGATAGGAAGCGGGGAAGCCCCGGCCGTTGGCAAAGCGGAAGTTTGCCAGCTCGTTGGAGTCGCCGAATATTTTGGCCGGTTTTAACACCTGCAGCTTGGTTTCCATACCCTATCTCCGTTTTCGCCATGATTGAGGCTACCTGAAAGTATTCAGCTTCTACATCCTCACGGCATTGAAGCTGATATTTTCAGGTAGCCTTGTGTTGCCCGACGGCCTAGCCCAGCACCTTCCGTGCCGTAGCAAACATCCGATACCAGCCGGCCAGTTCGCTGTTGCGCCACTCTTCCGGCAGCCAACTCATTTGCGCGCTGCGGTACACACGCTCGGGGTGCGGCATCATGATGGTTACGCGGCCGTCGGCAGTGGTGACGGCGGCGATGGCATCGGGCGAGCCGTTGGGGTTGAGCGGATAGGTTTGGGTGGGGTTGCCCTGCCCGTCGATATATTGCATGGCGGTTTTCAGGCTACCTGAAACTTGGTTTTCAGGTAGCCCCAAGTGGGCAAAATCGGCGCGGCCTTCGCCGTGGCTAACCACCACCGGCAGGCTGCTGCCTGCCATATCGGCCAAAATCAGCGAGGGCGATTGCGGCACGCGTACCATGCTCAGCCGCGCTTCAAACTGTTCGGATTCGTTACGGCGGAACTTCGGCCAGCCGTCGGCGCCGGGGATGATTTCGGCCAGATTGGCCATCATCTGGCAGCCGTTGCACACGCCTAAGCTCAGCGTATCGCCTCGGGCGAAGAATTCGGCAAATTGGTCGCGTAGTTTGCTGTGGAACAAAATGGATTTCGCCCAGCCTTCGCCAGCGCCCAGCACGTCGCCATAACTGAACCCGCCGCAGGCGGCCAGCATTTGGAAGGTGTCGAGTTTCACGCGGCCTGCCATCAGGTCGGACATATGCACATCATAGGCATCGAAACCGGCGCGGGTGAAGGCGGCGGCCATTTCCACTTGGCCGTTCACGCCCTGTTCGCGCAGGATGGCGATTTTGGGTTTCGCCCCGCTGTTGATAAACGGCGCGGCAACATCTTGTTTCACATCAAAGCTTAAATCGGCAAACAGCCGGCTGCGTTCTTTATCGGCCAGCAAGGCAAATTCGCTGTCGGCGCAGGCCGGGTTGTCGCGCAGGCGTTGGATTTGGTGGGAAGTGGACTGCCAGGCGCGTTGCAAATCTACCAGGGGTTGGTCAAACAAAGTCTCCCCGTCATTCACAACCGTGAAATTGCTGCCGCAGTGCGCCTGTCCGATACAATAGGCCGCGTTGCCCAAACCTTGTTCATCGAATGCCGCCATCACATCGGCAAAATCCTGCTTCCGCACCTGCAATACCGCGCCCAGCTCTTCGTTGAATAAGGCAGTGAGATGTGCGAGCGGCAACACTTCTTCCACAATCGCATTCGGCAGTTTGCGTTCCCATTCTTCAAACAGAACCTGCGCGTATTCATCGATATTCGCTTCCAAGCCGCTCCGCCCGGCAAACGCCATTTCCGCCAGCGTGGCAAACAGGCCGCCATCACTGCGGTCGTGGTAGGCAAGCAGTTTGTCTTCTTGCACCAGCTGCTGAATCACGTCGTAAAACTTTTTTAGGTAGCCTGCTTCGATGTCGGGCGCTTCGCCGCCCAATTCGCCGTACACCTGCGTTAAGGCTGAGCCGCCCATGCGGGCTTTGCCCTGCCCCAAATCCACTAGCAGCAGCATGCTGTCGGCCACCGGTTTGATATCCGGCGTAACCGTTTTGCGCACATCCTGCACAGGGGCGAAGGCGGTGGCAATCAGGCTCAATGGCGACACCACAGATTTTTTCTCCGCGCCGTCCTGCCACACGGTTTTCATGGAAAGGCTGTCTTTGCCCACGGGGATGCTCACGCCGATTTGCTGGCACATCTGCGATACGGCTTCCACCGTGCGGTAGAGTTTCTCGTCTTCGCCCGCATTGCCGCAGGCGGCCATCCAGTTGGCGGAGAATTTGATGTTGCCGATATTGCCGATATTAACCGCCGCGATATTGGTAATGGCTTCGCCGATACACATCCTGCCCGAAGCGGGTGCGTCAAACAGCGCAACGGCGGGTTTTTCGCCCATGGCCATCGCTTCGCCGCGATGCGTCTCGAAGCCCATGATGGTCACGGCGCAGTCGGCCACGGGCGTTTGCCAGCGGCCGACCATCTGGTCGCGGTGGGTCAAGCCGCCCACGCTGCGGTCGCCGATGTTGATGAGGAAGTTTTTCGCGGCTACGGCGGGCAGTTGCAATACGCGGTAGGCGGCTTCCTTCAAATCGATATGGCTACCTGAAAACGGTTTTTCAGGCTGCTGTTGCGTTTTATCGGTGCGCGTGGTTTTGGGCGGCTTGCCGAGCAATACGTTCAGCGGCAAATCTACAGGCTTGTTGGCAAACAAATCGTCGCGCACCTGCAAATGTCCGTCGTCGGTAGCCGTGCCGACCACGGCAAACGGGCAGCGCTCGCGTTCGCAAATGGCGCGGAAAGTGCCCAGATCTTTTTCCAGAATCGACAGCACATAGCGCTCTTGCGCTTCATTGCACCAGATTTGCAGCGGCGTGAGGCCATGCTCTTCCAGCGGCACATCGCGCAGCTTAAACACCGCACCACGCCCGGCATCGTTTACCAATTCGGGGAAAGCGTTGGACAAGCCGCCCGCGCCCACGTCGTGAATGGCGATAATCGGGTTGGCCGCGCCGAGCTGCCAGCAGCGGTCGATCACTTCCTGGGCGCGCCGTTCGATTTCGGGGTTGCCGCGCTGCACGGAGTTGAAATCAAGCGAAGCATCGTTTGCACCCGTGTCCATCGACGAAGCCGCGCCGCCGCCCAAACCGATGAGCATGCCCGGCCCGCCGAGCTGCACCAAGAGCGCACCTTCGGGAATTTCGTGTTTATGCGTTTGTTCTGCCTGAATATTGCCCAAGCCGCCGGCAATCATAATCGGCTTGTGATAGCCGCGCATTTGGCCGTCGAACTCGGCTTCAAAGGTGCGGAAATAGCCCAGCAGGTTCGGGCGACCGAATTCATTATTAAACGCCGCACCGCCGATGGGGGCTTCAATCATGATGTCGAGCGGGGAGGCAATGTGGGCGGGCTTGCCGTAGCCGCCTTCCCAAGGCTGTTTCAAATCGGGGATATTGAGGTTGGAAACCGTATAGCCGGTGAGGCCGGCTTTGGGGCGCGCGCCGCGGCCGGTGGCGCCTTCGTCGCGAATTTCGCCGCCCGCGCCAGTGGCTGCGCCGGCAAACGGCGCAATCGCCGTGGGGTGGTTGTGCGTTTCCACCTTCATCAGGATATGCGTGTCTTCTTCGTGGAAACGGTAGCCCTGCTTGGCCGCCGCATCGGGATAAAATCGGGCGATTTTTGCGCCTTCGATTACCGAAGCATTGTCTTTATAGGCCACCACCGTGCCGGCCGGCGCGGCTTCGTGCGTGTCGCGAATCATGCGGAACAGCGATTTGGGCTGCTGTTCGCCGTTTAAGATAAAGTCGGCATTGAAGATTTTGTGGCGGCAGTGTTCGCTGTTGGCCTGGGCGAACATCATCAGTTCCACATCAGACGGATTGCGGTTTAAAGCCCGATAATTGTCCAGCAGATAATCGATTTCGTCGGGCGAAAGCGCCAAGCCTAAATCGGTATTGGCTTTTTCCAGCGCGGCACGGCCGCCTGAGAGCACATCTACCGTATCGAAGGTTTGCGCTTCGGGATGGGCGAACAATTTAGCGGCTACCTGAAAATCGGGCAGCACCGATTCGGTCATGCGGTCGTGCAGCAAAGCCGCCCATTGCTGCTTCTGCGCTTCGGAAAGGCTACCTGAAAGCCACACTGCCATGCCGCGTTCGATGCGCCGGATTTGGGCAAAACCGCAGTTTTTCGCAATTTCCGTGGCTTTGGAAGCCCAAGGCGAAATCGTGCCGATGCGCGGCGTGATGAGAAACAGATGCAGGCTACCTGAAGACTGCGGCAACTCCGATGCCACCTGCCCCGCCAGCAAGGCTTCCAACTTTTCCGCATCTGCTGCATTCAAGCCTTCGGCGCAATCGGCAAAATACCAATATTCGCTGCGGATCTCAGCTTCGGGCAGCCCCAAAGCAGCCGCTTTTTGCAGCAGTTTTTCAACACGGAAACCAGACAAGGCGCGCTCGCCGCGCAGGAAGAGGATAGGCATGGGCAGACTCGCATGAAGAGAATTGGGAGGCGTAATTATACGCCAAGTCTGCCCTAATCTGGTGGCGGAGTAAACCGATTGAAAGCGCTGCCTCCTTGTGGTAGCTTAACTGCCTAAAGCCTTATATACCAACCTAGCAGAGGAACCATATGAAGAAAATCGAAGCCATCATCAAACCGTTCAAACTCGACGACGTGCGCGACGCGCTCACCGATATCGGCGTAAACGGCATGACCGTAACCGAAGTAAAAGGCTTCGGCCGCCAAAAAGGGCACACCGAAATCTATCGCGGCGCGGAATACGCAGTGGATTTCCTGCCCAAAATCCGGCTGGAAATCGTGCTGGAAGACAACATGGTCGAGCAGGCGGTGGAAGCCATCGTGCAGGCGGCCAACTCCGGCAAAATCGGCGACGGCAAAATCTTCATCCTGCCGGTGGAAGGCGTGGTGCGCATCCGCACCGGCGAGCGGGACGAAGCCGCGCTGTAGGCTTGGCAACATCTAAACACGCTGTTTCCTTCCGGCCAGCTGCCGCGTAACCTGCAATCAAACAGTATGCCGGCTGTGCCAGCCAAGGCTACCTGAAAATATCGGCTGGCACGAAACTGCTATTTTTCAGGCAGCCTCATCCGGCCAAATAGTTTTTCTCCCATCATGTTCCGCCTGCGCAAACATTATTTCGACGGCATCGATTCTGACGGCAACGCATTGATTGCCTATGCGGCCGAGCTGCATTACCACGGCATCAAGCTGCCCTATTCAGCCCTGATTTTCAACCCAGCCCACGGCTGCACCCTCGAACGCAGCTGCCTAAGCGCATCACAACTATCCCCTAACAGCATCCGACAACCCAAACTTGGCCTCGAAGGCCGCTGGCAGGCTTTGTCTGATGGCATCCGGCTTACCTTGCCGGCCGGCGGCAAACGCCGACTCATTTGGCATGCCCACACGCCAAGTGCCCGTTTTCAGGTAGCCTTAAACGGGCAGGAATACAGCGGCTTGGGTTACGCCGAAACGCTGGAAATGGATTTTTGGCCGCAACAGCTGCCGTTATGCGAGCTGTATTGGGGGCGTTTCGTATCGGAGCAGCACTATGTGGTGTGGATCGAATGGCGCGGCGAAGTGCCGCTAAAACGTTTGTGCTACAACGGCGTGCTAACTGAAGATTTCGTGCTGGAAGCCGGTGGGCTCACGGCGCCCGCATTCGGCCTGCATCTGGTGTTTGCTGCACCGGAAACGATAAAAGACGAGCCGCTGCTGGCTATTGCAGCGCGCAACCCATTGTTGCGTCTACTATTCAGCCGCAGATTTTTATCCAGCCGCGAACAAAAATGGAAAAGCCGCGCCACCTTGAGGCTACCTGAAAATATTGCCGTGGAAGGCTGGGCCTTATACGAGAGGGTGTTATGGCAAAAACGATATTCTTGCCTATGCCGCCCGCAGTGGCGTATGGTATGGACTTTGCTGGCGGCGCTGGTGATTGTCAGCTGCCTGACTACGCACAACCATACCTTGGCCGATGTGTTGGCCGGGATGGCCGTCTATTGGACAATCCGACAGCGGCAGCCGATCTACCACGCTCTGTTGCGAACCGCCGAATATATTGCCAACTCGTGGCACGAATGGCGCTTTGGCCGCCTGCGGCTGATTAACCACGGCTTCTATGCCGCATTGGGCGGCGTGAGCGGTTTCCTGGTGTTGGCTTATCTGCTGCCGCAGTATTTGTGGGCAGTGTGGCTGCTGGGGGTGGCCGGGTTTATCGGCGCGGGCTTGTGGGCGCAATGGGTGGAAGGCTCATCGGCGTTGCTGCGCCCGTTCGGCTACTACGGCAGCGTGTTCGGCATCGTGCTGGCCGGCTGCCTGATTGCTGCCGGTTCGGATTTGGGCGGTTGGACGCTGCTGGGCGCGGCCGCGCTGGCTGCCTGCCCCATCCAGCTGTTCGGCCGCTGCCGCTGCCTGATTCAGGGCTGCTGCCACGGTATCCCCACCGATATGCCGGGCATCCGCTTTTTCCACGATAAATCACGCGTGTGCAAACTGGCCGGCTGGCAGGGGAAAAATCTACACCCCACCCAGTTTTATTCCATCGCCGCCAATTTCCTGAGCTTTTTCCTGCTGTGGCGCTTATACCGGCTGCAAATGCCTGCTTCGTTTATCGCCGGTATGTATTTGATTCTCAGCGGTGCGTTCCGCTTTGTGGAAGAATCGCTGCGCGGCGAACCGCAAACGCCGTATTTTCTCGGCATGCGCGTATACCAATGGCTGGCTCTGGCATCGGTGCTGGCGGGCATCTTGTTTACCTGTCTGCCTTCGGCTCCGCTGTTTTCAGGTAGCCTTCCTGCCGGCTGGCCGCTGCATGCCATTGCCTATTTCGTATTGATCTGGTGCGTGTACGGCTTGGATTACCCAAACAGTACATTGCGTTTTTCCCGGCTAACCCAAGAATAACCCTCTGCAAAGGAATACCCCATGATGCCCGAACCTTCCGGCCAACATCCCTATAAAGACGCGCCACTCTTCGACGACGTTGCCTTCCTCACCGGCGCGCTGCAAACCGTGCTGGCCGCGCAAACCGACTGCCCCGTGCAGGAAGCCGTAGCCGCACTGCTGGGCGGCGAAGCGCCGCAAGACGTGGTAACACGCAGCCTGCCGCAGCTCAACGACCAACAGCTGGAAGACCTCATCCGCGCCTGCAGCCTGTTTGCACAAATCCTCAATATTGCCGAAGATGCGCACCACCAACGCCGCCGTCTGGCGCACAGCCAAACCCGCGACAACGCTAAATCCACCTTCGGCTACACCCTCGATCTACTGCAACAGCAAGGCGTAAGCGCCGAAGCCTTGCAGCAGCAGCTGAACCACACCGAAGTGGCCGCCGTGCTCACCGCGCACCCCACGGAAGTACAGCGCCAAACCACCCTTACCCTGCACCGCCAAATCCGCAACCTGCTCGACCAACGCGCCAACCAGGCCGGGCAGAGCGAAGAGCGCTTGCAGCAGCAGGTGCAAACCATGCTGTGGACGCTGTGGCAAACCAATGAAAACCGCCATTTCAAAATTACGGTGGCCGATGAGATCAGCAACGGCATCATGTATTTCCCGCTCAGCTTCTTCAGCGCCGTGCCCGGCGTATACCGCAAGCTGGAGGCTGCTCTTCAGGTAGCCTTCCCGAATACCAGTCTGCCCAACGTGTTGCATATCGGCGGCTGGATCGGCGGCGACCGTGACGGCAATCCTTTCGTTTCTGCCGACACCCTGCGCACTGCCTTTGCCCAGCAGGCCAGCGCCGTGTTCCGCTTCTACCGCAGCCAGCTCTACAAACTGTATGAAGAGCTGCCGATGTCGATCCGGCGCGTGAACGTAAGTCCAGAAGTGCTGGCTTTGTCGGCCCAATCGCCCGACACCGAACGCGCCCACGAAGAAGAGCCCTATCGCCGTGCCATGGCCTACATCCTCGCCCGTGCCGTGGCCACCGCCCACCGTTTCGGCAGCGGCTTGGGCAGCCAATTTGGCTTGCTCGAACCGTATGACACGGTAGAAGAATTTTTAGCCAACCTGCACACCGTGCACGCTTCCTTGTGCGACAACGGCAGCCGCCTGCTGGCCGACGGCCGCTTGGCCGACTTGATCCGTGCCGCTTCCGTGTTCCGCTTTTATCTGATGCCGCTAGATTTGCGCCAACACGCCCAAAAGCATATCGATGTGGTGGCCGAGCTCTTTGCCGCCGCCGGTTTGGAAGACTTCGCTGCGCTGAACGAAACCGAACGCGAACGCGTGCTGTTGCGCGAGCTGTCGTCCCCGCGCCCGCTCTACAGCCCGTTTGCCCACTACAGCGAAGATACCGAGCACGAGCTGGCCATCTTCCGCGCCGCTGCCGAAATTAAAGCGCAATTCGGCGAAGAAGCCATCCGCCAAAGCATCATTTCCAATGCCGAAAACGTGAGCGAAATGCTTGCCTTGGCCTTGATTATGAAAGAAACCGGCCTGCTGCGCCTGAACGCCGAAGGGCTACCTGAAAGCCGGCTCAATATCGTGCCATTGTTTGAAACCATCGAGGCGCTGCAAGACTGCATCGGTGTGATGGATCATCTTTTCTCGCTGCCTTGGTATCGCCACCTACTCGCCGGCCGCAGCAATATTCAGGAAATCATGCTCGGCTATTCCGACAGCAACAAAGACGGCGGTTATGTAACCAGCCAATGGGTGCTGTATCAGGCCGAGCAGGCTTTGGTGAAACTGTTTGCCAAACACCAAGTGCGCCTGCGCCTGTTCCACGGGCGCGGTGGCAGCGTGGGTCGCGGCGGAGGCCCCTCCTACGAAGCCGTGCTGGCACAGCCCGCCGGCAGCGTGGCCGGGCAAATCCGCATCACCGAGCAGGGCGAAGTCATCACCGCCAAATATGCCGATGCCGACAATGCCGAGCGTAACCTCGAAACCTTGGTGGCCGCCGCGCTGGAAGCCAGCCTGCTGCCGCACCGCACCGAAGAGCCCGATGCCGCGCTGATGCAGTCGCTCTCCGACGCTGCCTTCGCCTACTACCGCGAGCTCATCACCCATCCCGATTTCGTGGGCTACTTCCTGCAAACCAGCCCGATCAACGAAATCGCCAGCCTCAACATCGGCAGCCGCCCCGCCAGCCGCAAAACCCTGGCGCGGATACAGGATTTGCGCGCTATTCCCTGGGTGTTCTCCTGGACGCAAAATCGCCTGATGCTGCCTGCCTGGTATGGCTTCGGCAGCGCAGTTGAGCAGCTTTTGCGCGACAACCCTACCAATCTCGAGCACCTGCGCCATATGGTGCAGCACAGCGCCTTCTTCCAAGCCATGCTCTCCAATATGGAGCAAGTGATGGCCAAAGCGGATTTAGACATCGCCCGTGCCTACGTCGGCCTGGCCGACCAGCCGCAAGCCGCCCAAGCCATGTTTGAGCGCATTGCCGGCGAATTTGAGCGCAGCCGCCGCGCCCTGCTGCAATTAATCGAGCAAGACCATCTGCTCACCGACAACCGCAGCCTCGCCCGCTCCCTGGCTCTGCGCATTCCCTATCTGAACGCGCTCAACTGGCTTCAGGTAGCCCTGCTCGCCCGCCTGCGTCAACACCCGGGCAACCCGCAGCTCATCCACCTGATCCACCTCACCATCAACGGCGTGGCACAAGGCTTGCGCAATACAGGTTAATCCCCCATTCCCTGCAAACGGCAGGCAAGAAAAAGGCTACCTGAAAATTTCAGGTAGCCTTTTCATCATGGCCCCGCCGACAGGAATCGAACCTGTATTTTACGCTTAGGAGGCATACG
>CAUUTP010000075.1:0-9853 GCA_963548155.1 uncultured Eikenella sp. | reverse complement strand
GTACCTCCGCCTCGCTCGAACCCAGCTACGTCCTGCGCGCGCTCGGCCGCAACGATGAATTGGCACACTCATCCCTGCGCATCACCTTCGGCCGCATGACCACCGAAGAAGAAGTGCAGTTTGCAGCAGAACTGATTAAATCCAAAATCGGCAAACTGCGCGAACTGTCGCCGCTGTGGGAAATGTTTAAGGAAGGGATTGATTTGAGCATAGTGGAGTGGGCGGAACATTGATATTTTAAACACAATTTGAAAGAGAAAATAATGCCAATCAAGAATCTTGTTGTTGGTAATATACTGACTAATCGAGAGTTAATGGATCGGTTTAAAGTGTCAAACTCCGGAGGAATGAGAAGGGGCCATCAAACTAACTCTCTCGTTTTAGTCCATAACACGACTTCTTCCACAACAGATTCTATTTATCATGATGAATGGAAGGTTGTTAATGGTAAGAGAATTCTGCACTACACTGGTATGGGGCAAGTTGGTGACCAAGATATTAATTTCTCACAAAATAAGACTCTCTCTGAGTCAAATATGAATAACGTAGACATCTACCTTTTTTCTAATGATGCACCTAATAGCTATAAATACGAAGGAAAGGTTAGATTATCTAGTTCTCCATATTCTGCGCAACAGGAAGACAAAAACGGAGAGCTTAGGAAGGTTTATGTTTTCCCATTAGAGTTAATCTGATAGCAAACGTAGGTGACCCGTTAAACCAAAAAGAGGCCGTCTGAAAGTCCAAAGACTTCCTCAGATGACCTATAAAGCCACAATCTCCAAATCTAGAGTGTAAACCATGAACGACCAAGAGCTAGACCTTGATAATTTGGATGCCCTACTCGAAGACTTCGATGGCATCACCGTAGAAGGCGGTACCGACCCCGAAAACAACGATGACGGTTGCGAAGGCGGTGCGTGCAAAATTTAGCCACCCCGTTTGAGCTTCGCAGAAACTCCGTTTCAGGTAGCCCCAGCCCCATCACAAACCATCATAATTTTTAATAAGGAAACACATCATGGCATACAGCGACAAAGTCATCGACCACTACGAAAACCCCCGCAACGTCGGCACACTTGATAAAGACGACAACAATGTTGGCACCGGCATGGTGGGCGCGCCCGCCTGCGGCGACGTAATGCGTCTGCAAATCAAAGTGAACGACGAGGGCATCATCGAAGACGCCAAATTCAAAACCTATGGCTGTGGCTCCGCCATCGCTTCTTCCAGCCTGATTACCGAGTGGGTCAAAGGCAAAAGCCTGGATGACGCGCTGGCGATTAAAAACAGCGAAATTGCCGAAGAATTGGAACTGCCGCCCGTGAAAATCCACTGCTCGATTTTGGCGGAAGACGCGGTGAAAGCCGCCGTGGCGGATTATAAAAAGAAAAAAGGCGCGTAATATGGCCGGCGGCTGGGCGCCCGACGGCGCGGAACAGGCGCAAATCGACGCCAATTTAGATGACGCATTGGCTGCCGCCCGGCAAAACCTGCCCTCCGGCAAAAGCGCCCGCGAATGCGCCGAATGCGGCGGGCCGATTCCCGAAGCCCGCCGCCGCGCCCTGCCCGGCGTGCAGTTGTGCATTGCCTGCCAAGAAGAGGTCGATAAACAACAGCAATTCCGCTCCGCCTACAACCGGCGCGGTAGCAAGGACAGCCAGCTGAAATAGGCTACCTGAAACTGATGGTTTCAGCGCAACCGAATTTTCCGGCAACGCGCCTGCGCCGACATCGATGCCGTGTATGACCGGTTCACTGCCTGACGGTTTTCAGGTAGCCTGCCCCAAAAAACCTGCCGATACCAACACGGAACAAACCCATGTTTACCCTCGAAGAAACCCAATCCCTGCTCGCCGAAAAAGGCATCGGCAAAACCGTGCTGCAACGCTTGCAGCAAATGGGCTTGGACGACGTGGCCAAACTGGCCGCCGCCGATGTGGACGATATGCTGCAACAGGGCGCGGCGCTCACCGGCAGCACCTGCTGGAAAAACAGCCCGCAGGCACGCGCCGCCATGCAGGCCGCCGTGAGCTGGGCAAAGCGGCAGCAGGCGGCAAAGTAAGGCTACCTGAAAATAAGTGGGTTAAAAGCAGCGAGCCTCAGGGCGTGCAGGCAGTACGTCAAGGCGGGTCAACGCCCTTGCATGGCGATTTTAATCCGCTATATCCGCCGCTCGAACAACGAGGCCTTATGCAAACAAATTGCTTCTTCCAATCCCTACCGTATTGCTGCTGGTTGGTTGTGCCGTCTCCGTCGGCAACCTACCCGCGCTCACGGCGGAAAATGAAGAGAGCCTGCGGATGTGCGAAAAACAGCATGCCTGCATCCTCCCGCCGCTGCCGGAAGGCCTGCTCGACGGCAAATACCGTTGGCCGCCCGGGGGAGATAGACAGGTCGTGATCAAAAACGTCCGGCTCCCGCAGTTGGAAATATTCCATCCAAACGGCAGAGTCCGCACCCGGCACAGCTATAACGCACAGGGCGAGATTGAAGGTTGGTCGAACGGCTACCTGTCGGACGGCACATTGCGCCTGCGCCTGCTCTACCGGAACGGCACTGTTACCCGCCTGCAGGCATACAACCGGGCAGGCCGTTTGGAAAAAGACGAAATCATCGACTGCGCCGCCCGCACGAGAACGCCAGTGGCGGTACGGCCGGATAGCGCTAAACCTTAATCGAAAGGCTGCCTGAAACCCTGATACTGTTTTTCAGGTAGTCTCTTCAAAAATCGAAAACAAAGGAAACCCCATGATTACACTCACACCAAACGCTGCCGACCATATCCGCAGCTTCCTCACCAAGCGCGGCAAAGGCGAAGGTATCCGCATCGGCGTGAAAACCAGCGGCTGCTCCGGCATGGCCTATACGCTGGAATTTGCCGACGAAATCCTGCCTGATGATTTGGTATTTGAAGGGCATGGCGTGAAAGTGTTTGTTGATCCAAAAAGCCATGTGTATCTCGACGGCACCGAACTGGACTTCACCAAAGAAGGCTTGCAGGAAGGCTTTAAGTTCGCCAACCCGAACGTGAAAAACGAATGCGGTTGCGGCGAAAGCTTTAATGTTTGAGCCCTTGGATTAGCGCATCAGAAGGCTACCTGAAACCCCGATTGTGGTTTTCAGGTAGCCTTATCGGCTACAATGCGGCCGTTTCTTTGATTGGGATTGATGATGGCAACCCGTTCCAAATCCTCCAAAAGTTGGTTGAACGAGCACGTGAACGACCCCTATGTGCATCAGGCGCAAAAAGACGGCTACCGTGCCCGGGCGGCATACAAATTGCTGGAAATCAACGAAAAAGACAAGTTGATTAAAAACGGCACGGTGCTGGCCGATTTGGGCAGCGCACCGGGCAGCTGGTCGCAGGTGGCGGTTAAGCTGGCGGGGGCGCAGGGCAGGGTGTTTGCCCTGGATATTTTGCCGATGGAGCCGATTGCCGGTGTATCGTTTATCCAAGGCGATTTCCGCGAAAACGAGGTGCTGGAGGAGTTGGAAAACCTGCTCGAAGGCCGCGCACTAGACCTTGTAATTTGCGATATGGCACCCAATATGTCGGGCAATGCGGTAACCGATCAGGCGCGCAGCTATGTTTTGTGCGAGCTGGCCCTGGATTTTGCCGCCGAGCATCTGAAAACCGGCGGCAATATGCTGGTGAAAGTGTTTCAGGGCGCGGGTTTTCAGGAATATATGCAGGCCATGCGCGGGGTGTTTGCCCAAGTGCAGGTGCGCAAGCCCAAGGCCTCGCGCAGCCGTTCCAGCGAGGTATATCTGCTGGGCAGGAATAAGCGGTAATCAGCAAAGTGCTGGTTATCATCTGTTTTTTATTTGTGGCATTTTATATAGTTAGGAGCTTGTTACCGTGCGTAACACCATGAGGACGATTTTGGTTTGGCTGTTTCTGGCCGGGGTGCTGCTTGCCTCGGCCCAAACGTTGCTAGGCAAGAGGGAAGACAAACAGCTAATCAACTATTCGCAGTTTATCCAGCAGGTAAACAAAGGCGAAGTGGCCAAGGTGGATATTGAAGGCACGCTGCTGAGTGGTTATGTGATCAAAGGCGAGCGCACCGACAAATCCAAGTTCTACACCAATGCGCCGATGGACGACAAACTCCTGACGATGCTGCAGGATAAAAATGTTGATTTCCGCTACATTCCCGAAGAAAAGCCCGGTCTGTGGAGCAATATTTTCTTTACCAGCCTGTTGCCGGTATTGTTGCTGATTGGCGCTTGGTTCTACTTTTTGCGTATGCAAAACGGCGGCGGGGGCAAAGGCGGGGCGTTTTCCTTCGGTAAAAGCCGTGCCCGGCTGCTGGATAAAGATGCCAACCGCGTAACCTTTGCCGATGTGGCCGGTTGCGACGAGGCGAAAGAAGAAGTGCAGGAAATCGTGGACTATCTCCAAGCGCCGAACCGTTATCAGAGTTTGGGCGGCCGTGTGCCGCGCGGAATTTTGCTGGCCGGTAGTCCGGGTACGGGTAAGACCTTGCTGGCCAAGGCGATTGCCGGCGAAGCAGGCGTGCCGTTTTTCAGCATCTCCGGCTCGGATTTTGTGGAAATGTTCGTGGGCGTGGGTGCTTCCCGCGTGCGCGATATGTTTGAGCAGGCCAAGAAAAATGCGCCTTGTATCATCTTTATCGATGAAATCGATGCCGTGGGCCGCCAGCGTGGTGCCGGTTTGGGCGGCGGCAACGATGAACGCGAACAAACCTTGAACCAGCTCTTGGTGGAGATGGATGGTTTTGAAAGCAATCAGACTGTTATCGTGATTGCCGCTACCAACCGACCGGACGTGCTCGATCCGGCTTTGCAGCGCCCCGGCCGTTTCGACCGCCAAGTGGTGGTGCCGCTGCCCGATATCCGCGGTCGCGAGCAGATTTTGAAAGTGCACGCCAAACGAGTGCCACTTGATGCTTCGGTGGATTTGGTATCGCTGGCGCGCGGCACACCCGGTTTTTCCGGCGCGGATTTGGCCAACTTGGTGAATGAGGCTGCACTGTTTGCCGGTCGTCGCAATAAAATCAAAGTCGATCAGAGCGACTTTGAAGATGCCAAAGACAAAATCTATATGGGCCCCGAGCGGCGCAGCATGGTGATGCACGAAGACGAGAAACGCGCCACCGCTTATCACGAAGCCGGCCATGCCATCGTGGCCGAGAGCCTGCCGTTTACCGATCCGGTGCATAAAGTAACCATTATGCCGCGCGGCCGTGCGCTGGGCTTGACCTGGCAGCTGCCGGAGCGCGACCGCATTTCGATGTATAAAGACCAAATGCTCAGCCAGCTGGCCATCCTGTTTGGCGGACGCATTGCCGAAGATATTTTTGTCGGCCGCATTTCCACCGGCGCGTCCAACGATTTCGAACGCGCCACGCAGATAGCGCGCGAAATGGTGACGCGCTATGGCATGAGCGAAAAAATGGGTGTGATGGTGTATGCCGAAAATGAAGGCGAAGTGTTCCTTGGCCGCAGCATTACCCGCTCGCAGCATATTTCTGAGAAAACCCAGCAGGATGTGGATGCCGAAATCCGCCGCATTTTGGACGAGCAATATGCGGTGGCCTACAAAATTTTGGATGAAAACCGCGACAAGATGGAAACCATGTGCAAAGCCTTGATGGAATGGGAAACCATCGACCGCGATCAAGTGCTGGAAATCATGGAAGGCAAGCAGCCCAGCCCACCGAAAGACTATAGCCACAATGTGCGTGGCGAAAATGGTGCTGATGCGGGCAATACTGAGGTAGCAGATGCGGGTGAAACCGATCAGCCAGTTGGCGAACCTGCTCTGGCTTTGGCAGATGAAGTAGCCGAGCAAGATCAAATTGCCACTCCGTTGAACACGCAGACTGCAGAGGAAGCGGAGCAGCAAGAGGCCGCTGCCGACAAACAGCCTTGAAATTACGGTGTATATTTCTCTACCCACACGTCCGATGAAAGGAAAAGCAATGAGCCAAAACGAAAACCTTCAGCCTGAAGCTGCCGATAACAATGCACCACAAGTGCAGGAGGACATCGAGCTGAAGGTGCTTAACAATGCCGACAGTAATAATGGTGAGACCACCGAAAGCGGCTGCTGCGGCGTTTGTGGCGGCTAAGTTTGATTGGTTCTTTTGACAAAGAAGGCTACCTGAAAGCAGGTTTTGCACGTGTCTGCGAAGCCTGGATTTTCAGGTAGCCTTTTTAATCTTACTGTCGAACGGCACTCAGCCCTTATCCTTGCCGCCTGGCGGCCATGCGCTTGCCGATGATGTGCAGTTCGGCTTCGGGAATTTTTTGGTCGCCTAGGTCGAACAGCTGCTCTTCGCGCGGAATGTGGAAGTCGTAGCCGGCAGTGAAGCGGGCGATGAGTTCGAGGTTGAGCGGTGTGCCGTTGGAGAGGGAGGCCAGGTGTTGGTTGAGCAAATCCCAGCTGCTGTGCAGGGATTGGTGTTCGCTTTCCAATTCTTGGATCAGCGCCTTGGCTTCGGGGGCGTATTGCAGCAGCAGGGGAAAGAAATCTTCTTCTTCGTCTTGGTGGTGCAGCGGGGCGGCTACGTTGAAATAGTGACGGATTTGGGTAACGGCTTGTTCGACTACTGTGTTGTAGCCGTGCTGTTGCAGATAGTCGGGCAGGGCGTGCAGCTGGCTGCAGAAGCGTTTTACTTTGCCGTGGCAGGCGCGCAGCATGGCGGTGGGCTGCTCGAAGGTAACGGAACGGGTATTGAATAAGTCCATGATGTGTATTGTTGAGGCTACCTGAAAAGCAAAATGCTGCCGTAATACGGCAGCAGTGTCAATGTGTGGGTAGGGTTTGCCGGGCTGGTAGCCCAGCGGCGGCAAGGTAGCTATTGCAGGCTGTTTTTGCCGGCAGCAGCCTGATGGTTTTCACTGTGGTTGCCTAGGTAGGAAACGGCCAAGTCGGCGCAGCAGCCGCAGCAGGTGGCCACGCCCAAGGCGTTTTGCAGGTCGGTAAGGCTGGTGGCTCCAGCGGCAACCGTTTCTTTGATTTGGCGGTCGGAAATGGCATTACAAACGCAAACAAACATGGGTGCGCCCCCCTTGAAAATAGTTGTTCTATTGATAATCAGTATTATTGGTGTATGGTAATGGAAACCAATTAGCCTGGCAATAGGTTTTTTATTTAATAAAAGAGAAGGTTGGGCAATTATGTTGCAATAGTGGTTTCAGGTAGCCTGATGGTGGTGCATCGGTTTGCACGACCAGGCTTGGGGCATAAGTTTCGCTGCCTACTGGCGCTTTATAGTAAAATGCGGCCACTTTTTTATCTGTTGGGTAATGATGAATATGAAAGAAGTTTCGTGGTTCCGGCTGTGGCCGTATGCTTTGCTGGCTGCTTTGGTGGTGGTGTTGGATCAGTGGAGCAAGCTGTGGGTGTTGGATCATATTGTGTATAACTGGCGCGAGCCGGTGATCGAGGGTTTTTTCGATTTGACGCATGTGTACAACCCGGGTGCGGCGTTTAGTTTCTTGGCCGGTGCTTCTGGCTGGCAGAAATACCTGTTTGCCGGCTTGGCAGCGGTGGTAACGCTGTATTTGGCATTGGGTATCCGTTCGGGGAAATTCGGCCGCTTGGGCGATGTGGCGGCAGCGATGATTATCGGCGGTGCTATCGGCAATGTTATCGACCGCATCAACTACGGCCATGTCATCGATTTCTTGTTGTTTTATTGGAATAATCACTACTATCCGGCATTTAATGTGGCCGATAGTTTTATCTGTATTGGCGCAGCATTGTTCGTAATTGACGGTTTCCGTCATGGCAAGCGTAATCAGGCTACCTGAAAGCGTCAGCTTCAGTGATAGCTAGACCAACCACACTCAGAGGAAAAAACATGGCGAAAACCATTATGCTGGCCAATCCGCGCGGCTTTTGCGCGGGGGTGGACCGTGCCATCAATATTGTGGAGCGGGCATTGGAGCTGTTTGGCGCGCCGATTTATGTGCGGCACGAAGTGGTGCACAATAAGTTCGTGGTAGACAATTTGCGCGCCAAAGGAGCCATTTTTGTGGAGGAATTGGTGGAGGTGCCGCCCGGCGCCACGCTGATTTATTCGGCACACGGCGTATCCAAGGCGGTGCAGGAGGAAGCGGCGGAGCGCGGTTTTCGTGTGTTTGATGCTACTTGCCCACTGGTTACCAAGGTGCACCGCGAAGTGGCGCGCTTGGATGGGCATGGCTATCAAATCATCATGATCGGCCATGCCGGCCACCCGGAAGTGGAGGGCACCATGGGGCAGCTGCCGCCGGGCAGCATACTGTTGGTGGAAACAGTGGCGGATGTGGCTGATTTGGAAGTACGCAATCCAGATAAGTTGGCGCACGTGAGCCAAACCACGCTGTCGATTGATGAAACCAAAGGAATCATCGATGCGCTGCGGGCGCGTTTCCCCAATATCCGTAGCCCACACAAGGAAGACATTTGCTATGCCACCACTAACCGCCAAGAGGCGGTGAAGCAGCTGGCGGCAGCCAGCGATGTGGTGGTGGTGGTGGGCTCGCCCAATTCTTCTAATAGCAACCGTTTGCGCGAAGTGGCCGCACAACATGGCGTGGATGCTTATATGGTGGACAATGTAGGCTACCTGAAAAAGGAATGGTTTGTCGGCAAAGAACGAGTAGGGATTACGGCTGGAGCCTCCGCACCGGAGGTGCTGGTGCAAGAGGTGGTGGACACCGTGCACAGTTGGGGCTTTGAAACGGTGCGGGAAGGCGAAGGGGAAGAAGAGAGTATTGTGTTTGTGCTGCCCAAAGAGCTGCGTGAGTGAGCGGGGGCAGATTTAAAGCAAGTGATATAGCAAAAGGCTACCTGAAAAGTTTCAGGTAGCCTTTTGTTTGGTATGGAAAGGGCATGGAGGGTTCGATTTAAACCGGTGCAGTGTTGTTTGCGCAGACCACAGCCTCTTTGCGGCTCGTCACCTGGCGCTGATTGGAGTGGAATCCACTAAGCTTTAGCCATACAAAGCATGTAGGAAAAAAGCAGGCTACCTGAAAAATCAAGCAGCCTAAAAGAACAGCTAGAGAGTAACTTTTACTGGGCGCAGATGCTTTCGATAGCCTGTGGGATATCGCCGGCACAAGCCCAAATCAACTGGCCTTGCGATTGCATCGGCAGCAAGAGAACCGCACGATCGGCAGTGCTGCCGGCCGGGATAGCGGTAATCGCGCCTTGGCTGAGGGTAATGCTCTGCCAGAATGCTTTCTGACCGGCGGGCACATCGATTGCTTCGTTGATTTCATTTAAGCGAGTGCCTTTGGCCAAGCGGGTTTCCACCCATACCTTCGCCATATTCAGCGCCTCAACGGCTTGCGGATCGGTGATGGTGGGGGCAGCAGGTGCCTGCGGGGCAGTTGCGCCCATACCGCCTTCAGCGGCCGGCTCGGCCAAGCCGACCATGGATTTTGCTTGCTCGATGATTTCCGGGTTCATATAGGCATAAACACCGCCGCCCACCAGAATCAGAGCCAGCAGCAGACCGACTGCGCGCGATGCGCCGCCGCCACTACTGCCGCTGCGTTTGCTGCGGGATTTGTTGTTACGGGATAATTTTCTCACTGCTGTAGCCATTGTATTTAGTGTCCTAATAATTGTTGGGATAGTTTAGATAGGTAGAAAAAGAAATTTCGATAGTGAATAAGCATAAAGCGTGCCAAAGTTTGATATTGGATTAGATTTGGCTTGATTAATTGCTATTTTGATTGTTATTTGTTGTTATATATGTGAATTTTTATGGTTGAGATGCGAGTGCGACGGAAAGGGCTACCTGAAAACGCTGTAAAGTTTCTGCAAAGCTAAAATGTAGAAACCCGTAGCGTTGTTTACAGTATTTCCAGGAGAATACTGAAACATGAA
>CAUUTP010000074.1:0-10186 GCA_963548155.1 uncultured Eikenella sp. | reverse complement strand
CTTGCAGGATAAGGCTTGCGGGGGGGGCTTTAGCACCTTTTTTGTTACTTATGCCCCTTTTGCGGTTTTCTGCGACGATTGGCTAATAAAAAACGGCATCCCCAATCGGATGCCGTTTGCTTGTGTTGGGCTACTTCAGGAAGTTCACGAAGCCCGACAAAATCAGCGCGTTGATGATGTCCACGAAGAACGCGCCCACCAGCGGCACAATTAAGAAGGCCTTGTGCGAAGGGCCGAAGCGCTCGGTGATGGACTGCATATTGGCTACGGCGGTGGGGGTAGCACCGAGGCCGAAGCCGCAGTGGCCGGCGGCCAGCACGGTGGCATCGTAGTCGCGGCCCATGAATACGTAGGTTACGTAGGTGGCATACAGAATCATCACCACGGTTTGAACCAGCAGGATGATGGTTACCTTCCCTGCTAAGTCAGTCAGCTGCCACAGTTGCAGGTTCAACAGGGCCATGGCTAGGAAGAGCGAGAGAGAGGCATTGCCGAACACGTCGATGGCGCGGTCGAACATATTGAATTTAAACGCGCTCACCAATACGTTGCGCAACACCACGCCGCCAAACAGCGCCCACACGAATTTGGGCAGGTCGAACAGGTATTGTTTGTCGATGCCGTCCATCACTTCGGCAAATGAGAGGCAGGCGGCAAACATGGCCAGGGTCTCGATGGCCGAAGTGGCGGTGATCAGGCGGGTTTGCTCGGCACGCTCAAACATATCGTCGGTGCTGTAATCCGGATCGTCGTCGGCAGAGCGCAGGTGGTCGGCTTCAACGGTTGCGGAATCCAAGGGTTTACGCCCCATTTTGTTGATGAGTCGGCGAGCCACCGGGCCGCCGATGATGCCGCCGGCCACCAGGCCGAAGGTGGCTGAGGCCATGCCCAATTCAGCTGCAGCAGGCACGCCGTATTTGATTAAGTCGGGTGCCCAGCCGGCTGCCGTACCGTGGCCGCCGGTGAGGGTGATGGAGCCGGTAATCAGGCCGGTCATTGGGTGCAGGCCGAACACGCTGGCCAAGCCCACGCCGATAATGTTTTGCACAAAGATAAATGCGCCCACGATGGCGGTAAACACCACCAGCGGAATACCGCCGGCTTTCAGACGGGAGAAATCCGCGCTCAGACCGATGGAGGTAAAGAAAATCAGCATAAATGCGTCTTGCAGCGGCTTTTGAAACTGGAAGCCGATGCCCGTGGTCGCGTGCAAACTAAACAGGCAGATGGCCGCCACCAGGCCGCCCGCCACCGGTTCGGGAATGTTGAAATCCCGTAAAAACTTGATTTTGCTAACCATCAGTTTACCCAATAGTAGCACCATGGTGGCTGCAATCAGGGTGTAGTAGCTGTTCACTTCTATCATGGCTTTATCCCTATGGAAAATAAAGAAACAATTAAATGCAGGCTGTTGTCCGCCAACAGGCCTCGAGTAAATATTAGGATAGCAGTTAAAAATTGTCAAAGACTATGGATTATTTTTTACAATAGACAAAGGCTGCCTGAAAGGTGGCGGCTTGGCTCTTTGCGTATGATAATTATGGCGTTTTAGCTTTTTTCAGCTGCATTTCCAGGTGTTTTTGATAGGGTAAAAAGTAGGGTTGATGGCTGCCTGCGTGCTTGGTTATGGCTTGCAACCATGGCATGGCCAATCAAAAGGCTACCTAAAAATTTTCAGGTAGCCTTTCAGCATGGTTCGGCTTGGCAGGAAGGCTTATTGCCAACCTGCAGATTCAATCGGCGTAATACACTTGGCAATGTACATTCGCCCGATGCAGCAGCAGGCTGATGGGGCGTTCGTTCGAGGGCATGGCAGCGGCCTGCTCCAGCACGGCGCGTTTGTCTGCACCCTGAATCGATAACAACAGCTGCGGCACGGCGGCGAGAGCGTTCAGGCTCATGCTGATGCGTTCGTGTGCGACGCTAACCGGGCTGGTGTGCACCAGCTTGCTGCGGCATTCGGGCGACACGGCCTCGGCCAATTGCGGAGCTTGCGGGAACAGCGAGGCGGTGTGGCCGTCCGCACCCATGCCGAGCACGGCGATGTCTGGCGTGGGAAAAGCAGCCTCGGCTTCAGCCAGGGCGGCGGCAGGATCGGACACATCGGTTTGTTCGCCTACCAGCGGCAGGAAGCGGGCAGCAGCGGCGGCGTGTTGCAGCAGATGGCGGCGCACCAGCGCGGCGTTGCTGTCGGCGTGTAGTGGCGGCACGAGCCGCTCGTCCACCAGGGTGATGGTGACGTTCGTCCAATCCAGTTTTGCCCGCGACAAGGCTTCAAAAAGCGCTATAGGCGAGCGACCGCCGGATACGGCCAACACAGCGTGGCCTCGAGTTTGCAGGCAATGGCGCAGGCCGTTGGCCACGGCTTCGGCCAGTGCGGCAGCTTGGGCGGCGGGAGAGGGGAAGGTGTGCCAGGTGAGGGATGGAGGCATAAAAGATTTTCCGGTGGTTAAGTGCAAAATTTCAGGTAGCCTCACAGGCTACCTGAAAGGGGAGTGCTTTTGTTTCAGCCTGGTTGGAAAACTCATGATGATTCGAATTGGGGATAAGTAATCCACCAGGCAGGATGATAGCGGAAGCAGGGAGTGTTGTTTTCAAGCTGCCCCTATATCTGCCGTTTCAAGCTTCGGTTACAAGGCTGCGGTCGTAGGTTTTTTCGCAGTAGTGGCATTTGAGGCGGGTTTGGTTGCCTAGGCGGCGCACGTAGAAGCGGCTGGCAACGGGTTCGCCGTGGCTGGCGCAGTTGGGGTTGGGGCATCGGAAGACTTCGCCGATGGTTTCGGGCAGCCGGAGCGGCATTTTTTGCTCGACTTTGAAGTTGGCGATGAGGTTGACCGTGGCTTCGGGGGCGAACAGGGCGAGGCGGTTGGCGGCGGCTTCGTTGAGTTTGATGCCGTTGATTTTGATGATGTCTTTGCGGCCGTGCCGTTTGCTGGGCAGGTTGAAGCCGACGGTTACGGCACAGCCTTCGTGCAATAGCTTGAATTGGCGCAGGATGGCGAGGGCGAGGCCGGCCGGGATGTGGTCGATAACGGTGCCGTTTTCGATGGCTTCGACGCTGAGGCTTTTGTTGTCCATTTGGATTTCCGAATAAGGTTGGATGGAATACAGGCTACCTGAAATTTCAGGTAGCCTGCAAGAGCCGGGTTAGTTTTTCTGATACAGCCGCACGTAGTCGATCAAGGTGGTTTGGACGGGGAACGGGTCGGTGGGGCGGGGTGGGTCTAGCTTGTCCTCCCATTCTGCGTAGTCATTTAGAATGAAATACCAGGGGCCTTTGGCTCTGAATACCTGATCCAGCATTTGGCGGTTAACGTTGAGTTTTGCAAAGTCTTCATCCGGCATGGTGGAGGGGTAGCCGCCTGATGCGTCGGTCTGGCTGCGGTCGATCACATCCACCGTGGTGTTGTCGTCCACTGTGTAGTGGGACACGGGGATGAGCTTGCCGTCTAGATAGTAGCGCACTTTCTGGCCGTCAAACTCGATTGCCCATACATGCCAATCGCCATCTAGCGGGGTAGCTTGCCGATTGATGTGCTGTTCCAAGCGGTGCGCGAAAACGCGCGTGCGCCAAGTGCCTCTTTTGTGACTATAGAAACAGCTGGCGTGTGTTGAGAACCAAGCATATGCCCGTGCAGAGGAATACCACTCGAGAATATCGAGCTCACCGTAGGGGTCGTTGGCAGCAGGGTTGCTGCCGCAATTTTGCAAGGTTTCGCTATTGCGCAGCCATAGTGCCGTGCGCATGCCCCTTGAACCGTTCCAGTTGATCTTGGCTCGGATCTCGGCACGGAACGGTTTGCTACCGTCTACAATTTTGCCAGACTCCAAGCGGCCGCTTGAATATTGGGCAACTTTGTTGGCTGGGCAGGGGCCTGTGGTGAGGTTTTGATCGGTAAGCGGATCCCCTTGGCGGGCGACGCAATGCCGACGGGTGGTGATTTGAATGTATTTATTTTCCACCAGCGCGATGTTGCCTGGGAGATAAGAAAGGTGGCTATCTAAGTGATAGGGTATGAGTCTAGCCGCCATGTCAGATGTTTCACCGTTGTTAAACCCATAGCATTTGACGCTGGTCCATTTGCCTGACGCATCCGTAGCCGATGGACAGCCGGTAACGGGAGGTTGCGGCTGAGGTTGAGGCTGTGCTTCAGACTGCGGTCCGTTGGGAACGGATATGTTCGCATCCCGAGAGTAGCTGCCGTTGGCAAGGCCTATTGAATAATTGCGGTTTTTTCGTCTTCTTTGCAACCGCTCACCAGCACGGCGATACATGCTAGGGCTAAAGCTTTTTTGGCATACATGATCAATCCCTTTGTTAGAAAAATCTGATGAAGTGGGGAAGTAGGAACTTCCCCAAATGGGCAGATAGTGTGTATGCGCGGCAGGCGGGAACAATTGCTTGGGCTACTTAAAACTGACATTTTTAGGTAGCCTGTTACAAATATTGACGTTATACGCTTTCGTTTAACACTAATGACAGCATGGCCATGCGAGCGAATACACCGTTTTTTGCTTGTTCAAAATAATAAGCATAAACCGTGCCATCCACATTGGGATGGATTTCGTCGACGCGGGGCAGGGGGTGTAGCACGCGCAGGTTGGGCTTGGCCTGGGCGAGGGTGGCGGCTTCGAGGTTGAATTTGCCTTGGATTTTGGCGAATTCTTGTTCGTCGAAGCGTTCGCGCTGCACGCGGGTCATGTAGAGAATGTCGGCGTGGCGGGCGGCTTCTTCGAGGCTGGGCAGGATTTGGTAGCGGCAGCCGGCTGCGTCGAGCTCTTCGGTGATGTAGTCGGGCATGGCGAGGCTGGGGGGGGAGACGAAGATGAATTCGGCTTGGTGCCGTTTCATGGCTTGGGCAAGGGAGTGGACGGTGCGGCCGTATTTGAGGTCGCCGGCCATGGCGATAACGAGATTATCCAGCCGACCTTGGGTTTCTTGGATGGTAACCAGGTCGAGCAGGGTTTGGCTGGGGTGTTGGTTGGTGCCGTCGCCGGCGTTGATAACGGGCACGGCGGAGAATTCGGAAAGCACACGGGCGGCACCGTCTTTGGGGTGGCGGATGATGATGGCGTCGGTGTAGCTGGAGATGATGCGGGCGGTGTCGGCCAGGGTTTCGCCTTTTTTGGCGCTGGTGTTGGCGCCGTCGGAAAAGCCGATTACTTTACCGCCGAGCCGCTGCACGGCGGTCTCGAAGGAGAGACGGGTGCGGGTGGAGGGCTCGAAGAAGCAGGAGCCGATGAGCCGGCCTTCGAGCAAATTGTAGCGTGGTTCCCGTTTTAGGCGTAGGGCGGTGTCCAGCAGGCATTCGAGCTGTTCGTTGCTCAGGTCGGGGATGGAGATGAGGTGCTGGCCGTAGAGTGGGTTGGGCATGGGTGGCTCCTGGCGGGTTGGCAAACGGGCGTATTATGCGCTGTTTACGGGGAACAGGCTACCTGAAAACGGTGTTGATGGCGGCGGCTGTATGGGAGATGGCTTATATTTTCAGGTAGCCTCTTTCAAATCGGCAATTAGGCTACCTGAAAATTTGGAGAAGATGTTTTCACTTTGTGGCAGTTGAGTGCTTTCAGGTAGCCTTGGTTCATGTAACAGGCTACCTGAAAGCATACTCTTCGCAGTGCCAAACAAATTTGCCGTCAAACGGCGCGATTCCGTTACAATATCGCCCGTTATCAATTTTTCAGTTGGAGAGGCGCAATGGCTGAATTCCACATTGCCAAAACCGCAGCCGAAGGCCGCGATTTATTCTTGCTCGGCCAGATGGCCAACCGCCACGGCCTGATTGCCGGCGCCACCGGCACGGGCAAAACCGTTACCCTGCGCAAAATGGCCGAAGGCTTCAGCGCGCAAGGCATCCCCGTATTTATGAGCGACGTGAAGGGCGACCTCTCCGGCATCGCCAACCCGGGCGACGGGCGGGGCAAGGTGGGCGAGCGCATGGTTCAATTCGGGCTGGATGCAGAAGGCTACCTGAAAGGCTGCCCGGTGCGTTTTTGGGATGTATACGGCGAAACCGGTATTCCCGTGCGCGTAACCATTTCCGAAATGGGTCCCTTGCTGCTCTCCCGTCTGATGGGGTTGAATGACACGCAGGAAGGCCTGCTCAACCTGGTATTCAAAGCTGCCGACGACAAAGGCTGGCATCTGATCGATTTGAAAGACCTGCGCGGCATGCTGCAATACGTAGCTGAGCACGCCAAGGAATACCGCACCCAATACGGCAACGTTTCCGCCGCCAGCGTCGGCGCCATTCAGCGCCAGCTGTTGCAGCTGGAAAGCGAGGGCGGCGATGTGTTTTTTGGCGAGCCGGAGCTCAATCTGCAAGACTGGCTGCAAACCGAAGGCGGGCAAGGCGTCATCAATATCCTGAATGCCGAAAAACTGATGCGTTCGCCGCGGCTCTATAGCGCGTTCCTGCTGTGGTTTTTGGCTGAACTGTTTGAAACCCTGCCCGAAGCCGGCGATTTGGATAAACCCAAATTCGTTATGTTCTTCGATGAGGCGCATTTGTTGTTCGATAACGCCGCCGATACCCTGCTCAAGCAGGTGGAACAAGTGGTGCGTCTGATTCGCTCCAAAGGTGTGGGTGTGTATTTCGTTACCCAAAATCCGCTTGATTTGCCCGACACCGTGCTCGGCCAGCTCGGTAATCGAGTGCAGCACGCCCTGCGCGCCTTTACCCCACGCGATCAAAAAGCCGTGCGCGCCGCTGCCGAAACCTTCCGCAGCAATCCTAATCTGGATGTGGCGCAGGCGATTACCGAATTGGGAGTGGGCGAGGCGCTGGTGTCTTTCTTGGATGAAAAGGGCATGCCCGGCATCGTGGAGCGCGCCTTCGTACTGCCGCCGCAATCCCAGCTCGCTCCGCTTGCCGCCGCCGAACGCGACAGCCGTTTCCAAAACGACATCCTTTACCGCCACTACAAAGACGCGGTGGATAACTTCTCCGCCTATGAAGCCCTGCAGCAGCTGGAGCAGGAACGGGCTGCCGCCGCTCAGGCCGAGGCTGAAGCTAAGGTGCAAAACACCGCCACCGCGTCTGCCCAAAAAGCTGAAAGCAACAAAGGCGGCGTGCTGGACGGCTTCCTCGGCGGCCTATTCGGCAGCCGCAAACGCGCCAACCAAGGCTTGGGCTACGATTTGGCTGATTCGCTCGGTAGTCAGGTGAACAAACAAATCACCCGCAGCATCACCCGCAGCATTATGGGTGTGATCCGCAATGCGATAAAGTAAAGGCTACCTGAAAGCTATAGCTGGGTTTCTGCTAGAGGCAGAGACTCGGCCAAGCTAAAAGCAGATGCTTTATATATAGCCATTAAGAGGCTACCTGAAAACAGGCTAGGACAGTTTCAGGTAGCCTCGTTGTTTGGTTGGCTGATGGGAGAGACTTCTTTGCTTCTGTGCAGAAAACAACAGCTCCGACCGTAAACCACGAAAAGCTAAGGTATATTCCGCTACTGCCATTGACCCGCTGCTTGCAAAAGAACTATAATTCCGCTCTTGCCGGCATGGTGTCGGCAAATATTTAACTCAACAGGACGAGAAAATATGCCAACTATTAACCAGTTAGTACGCAAGGGCCGCAAAAAGCCCGAGTACGTAAACAAGGTGCCCGCACTGGAAGCCTGCCCGCAAAAACGCGGCGTATGCACTCGTGTGTACACCACTACTCCGAAAAAACCGAACTCCGCTTTGCGTAAAGTGTGCAAAGTGCGCCTAACCAACGGATTTGAAGTGATTTCATATATCGGCGGTGAAGGCCACAACTTGCAAGAGCACAGCGTGGTGCTGATCCGCGGCGGTCGTGTGAAAGACTTGCCGGGTGTGCGCTACCACACTGTTCGTGGTTCTTTGGATACTGCCGGCGTGAAAGATCGCAAACAGGCACGCTCCAAATACGGTGCTAAACGCCCGAAATAATTTTTTAATATAGGCACGTCGGCCGTTATTGCTGATATAAGCCGGCCGAGTAAGTGAATGCTCCCCAATGGGCATTCGCGGGAATCATCCCAGCTGAATAGATTAAAGGAAATTGAAATGCCAAGACGTAGAGAAGTCCCCAAGCGCGACGTATTGCCGGATCCGAAGTTCGGTAGCGTTGAACTGACCAAGTTTATGAATGTCTTGATGGTTGACGGTAAGAAATCGGTTGCCGAGCGCATCGTGTATGGCGCGCTGGAGCAAATTGCCAAGAAAGTACAGGGCAAAGAAGCAATCGAAGTGTTCAACGAAGCCATCGATAATGCCAAACCCATCGTGGAAGTGAAAAGCCGCCGTGTTGGTGGTGCCAACTACCAGGTTCCTGTTGAGGTTCGTCCTTCCCGCCGTTTGGCCTTGGCAATGCGCTGGGTGCGCGACGCAGCCCGCAAACGTGGCGAAAAATCTATGGATTTGCGCTTGGCCGGCGAGCTGATTGATGCAGCCGAAGGCCGTGGCGGCGCCATGAAGAAACGTGAAGAAGTACACCGCATGGCTGAAGCCAATAAAGCCTTCTCTCACTTCCGCTTCTAATTTTGAAAGGCGATTGAAATGGCTCGTAAAACCCCGATTAATTTGTACCGTAATATCGGTATTTCTGCCCACATTGACGCGGGTAAAACTACCACTACCGAACGTATTCTGTTCTACACCGGCCTGACCCACAAACTGGGTGAGGTGCATGACGGTGCGGCTACTACCGACTACATGGAACAAGAGCAAGAGCGTGGTATCACCATTACCTCTGCTGCCGTAACTTCCTATTGGTCTGGTATGGCGAAGCAGTTCCCCGAGCACCGCTTCAACATCATTGATACCCCCGGACACGTTGACTTCACCGTAGAGGTGGAGCGTTCTATGCGTGTATTGGACGGCGCAGTAATGGTTTACTGTGCGGTAGGTGGTGTTCAGCCTCAGTCTGAAACTGTGTGGCGCCAAGCCAATAAATACCAAGTTCCGCGTTTGGCATTTGTAAACAAAATGGACCGTCAAGGTGCCAACTTCTTCCGCGTGGTTGAGCAGATGAAAACCCGTCTGCGCGCCAATCCTGTGCCGATCGTGATTCCGGTTGGTACCGAGGATAAATTCGAAGGCGTGGTGGACTTGCTGAAGATGAAAGCCATTATTTGGAATGAAGCCGACAAAGGCGTAACTTTCGAATATGGCGATATCCCGGCTGATTTGGTTGCGACTGCCGAAGAATGGCGTCAGAATATGATCGAATCCGCCGCCGAAGCCAGCGAAGAGCTGATGGACAAATACTTGGGTGGTGAAGAGCTGTCTGAAGAAGAAATCGTTGGCGCGCTGCGTCAGCGTACGTTGGCCGGTGAAATCCAGCCGATGTTGTGCGGTTCTGCATTTAAAAATAAAGGTGTTCAGCGCATGTTGGATGCCGTGGTTGAACTGTTGCCTGCTCCGACTGATATTCCTCCGGTTCAAGGTGTTAACCCTGATACCGAAGAAGCCGACAGCCGCCAAGCCAGCGATGACGAGAAATTCTCCGCTTTGGCTTTCAAGATGTTGAATGATAAATACGTCGGTCAGCTGACCTTTATCCGTGTTTACTCTGGTGTGGTGAAATCTGGCGACACTGTGTTGAACTCTGTTAAAGGTACTCGTGAGCGTATCGGTCGTTTGGTGCAGATGACAGCCGCTGATCGTACTGAGATTGAAGAGGTACGCGCTGGTGACATCGCTGCTGCCATCGGTTTGAAAGATGTAACCACTGGTGAAACTCTGTGTGCAGAAAATGCCCCGATTATCTTGGAGCGCATGGAATTCCCCGAGCCGGTAATCCACATTGCTGTTGAGCCGAAAACTAAGGCCGACCAAGAGAAAATGGGTATTGCCCTGAACCGTTTGGCTAAAGAAGACCCATCTTTCCGTGTGCGCACTGATGAAGAATCTGGCCAAACCATTATTTCCGGTATGGGCGAGCTGCACTTGGAAATTATCGTGGACCGTATGAAGCGTGAGTTTGGTGTGGAAGCTAATGTGGGAGCACCGCAGGTAGCCTACCGTGAAACCATCCGCAAAGAAGTGGAATCCGAAGCTAAACACGTTAAACAGTCTGGCGGTAAAGGTCAGTATGGTCACGTTGTGATCAAAATGGAACCGATGGAGCCGGGTGGTGAAGGTTACGAATTTATCGATGAAATTAAAGGTGGTGTGATTCCTCGCGAATTCATTCCTTCTGTCGATAAAGGT
>CAUUTP010000073.1:0-10210 GCA_963548155.1 uncultured Eikenella sp. | reverse complement strand
CCGGCGACGTGGTGAAAGTGAAAGTGCTGGAAGTCGATGCCGCACGCAAACGCATTGCGCTGACTATGCGACTGGATGACGAGGCGGGCGCGGAAAAACGTGGGCGCAGGCTGCCTGAAACCGAAAAACGCGGCGCAAACAACCGTTCAAGCAAGCCGCCGCGCGAAAAGCAGCCTGCAAATTCGGCGATGGCGGATGCGTTTGCAAAGCTGAAGCGGTAGACTCAAACAGTGCAGGCTGCTTTTTCAGGCTGCCTGAAAGCCAACGGGCAGTATTTTTGAAAGATGGAAAGACATGACCTATCACGAACTCGCGCTGTATGCGTTACAGCAGTTGGCACGCCCAGCCAGCGCATCGGAAATTTGGGATTTTATCGAACAAAACCGGCTTTACGCCGAGCTGGACGGCTACAACCCCGAACAAGGCCTGCCGTCCATCGGCAAAACGCCGTGGGCAACCGTAGGCGCACGGCTGTATATGGAATCGAAAAAGCCCGATGGCAAAATCACGGCGCAGGGCAGCCGCCCCAAGCTGTTCTCCTTGCGGCAGGCATTTTTAGGTAGCCTGAAAGCTTTGCGGCTGCCCGAACACACTGATGTCCTGCCACCCACTATCCAAACGAAAAGAGCCCGATTCCACGAGCGCGACTTGCATCCGCTGCTGTGCAAGTTTCTGGCAGAACACCCTGTTTTTGCCGCACAGTCGCGCACCATATTCCACGAAAAAAGCGGCAAAAGCCAAAAAGGGGCGGACAAATGGCTCTATCCCGATATGGTGGGCGTGCAATTCGAATATGCCGATTATGAACATGGCAGCCTGCAAGCCTGGATGCGGAAGTTCGACCGCCTGCCGATTAAGATTTTCTCGTTTGAAATAAAAAAACATTTGGATTTCGGCAATTACAAAGAATACTTTTTCCAGGCAGTCAGCAATTCCAGCTGGGCGAACGAAGGCTATTTGGTGGCATTGTCCGTGCCGCAGGACGGCGAGTTCCGCGAAGCCTTGCAGAAACTCAGCCAAAGTTTCGGCATCGGCATCATTCTGCTGGACGCGGCCAACCTCAGCCAAAGCGAAATCCTGTCGCCCGCACGATATAAAAAGCAAATGGATTATGCGGTGATGTATGAATTGGCCGAAAAAAACTGCGATTTTTCCCAGTTCCTGACAACCATCACCGAATACGACCACAAGAACCCTCACCGTTATTTGAGCGAATTTGACGAAGTGCTGGATGATGACGCTATGACAAAATATCTGGTCACAAAAGAGATTTTGTCGGATGGAAAAGACGGATCTATCTAGCGGTGCAAAATCACGCATTCTTTGAAGGCGGATGTATTTGCGAAGTTGAAAGGGTAAGGTGTGCATCAAACAAGAGCGGCAAATTGCTTTGTCGCTCTTGTTTTCAATCTGGCTCAAGATGAGCCAATGTAAAGATGCTGTCAAAAATGGAAGCGCTGCTTTCTACTATCGCGGAGATTTGGTCAAGCAGCCGCAGGCTACCTGAAACCTATAAGCCAGCCTTGGCGAAACCCCAGCTTCGTGCCAAAATCCATGCCGTTCCCACCCTCAAAGCCGCCCATCATGACTCCGATTCTCGCCTTCGATATCGAAACCGTTCCCGATGCCAACGGCATCCGCCTGCTGCACGGTCTGCCGGCCGACGCGCCCGCTGCCGATGTGGTGGCTTGGGCGCAGCAGCAGCGCCGCGCCACGCACAACGGCAGCGATTTCATGCCCTATCATTTGCAGCAGGTAGTGGCCATTTCCTGCTGTATGCGCTGGGGCAGCGACAAAATCCATGTGGGCACCATCGGCGAAATCGGCGATAGCGAAGAAACCATCATCGCCAAATTTTTCGAGCTGATCGAAAACCACACTCCGCAACTGGTGAGCTGGAACGGCGGCGGCTTCGATCTACCCGTGCTGCATTACCGCGCCCTGATTCACGGCCTCTCCGCTGCCCGCTATTGGGACACCGGCGAGGGCGATTTCGGCGACAGCCGCGACTTCAAGTGGAACAACTACATCAACCGCTACCACAACCGCCATTGCGACCTGATGGACCTGCTCGCCCTCTACCAGCCCCGCGCCAGCGTGCCCTTAGACGACATGGCCAAGCTGTGCGGCTTCCCCGGCAAACTGGGCATGGACGGCAGCAAGGTGTGGCAGGCCTTCCACGAAGGCCGCCTGCGCGAAATCCGCGACTACTGCGAAACCGACGCCGCCAACACCTACCTGATGTTTCAACGCTTCCGTTTGATGAGCGGCGCCGCTGATGCCGACGAATACGAAATGGAAATCCGGCGGCTCAAAGGCTACCTGAAAACCCAGGAAGGCAAAGTGCATTGGCAGGAGTTCCTGGCCGCATGGCGTTAAGACGCAAACCCAAAGGCTACCTGAAATTCAGGTAGCCTTTATCAGATGATTCCGCAATACACCACAACGGGTCGGCCATTCATGCCCGGCAAAACCACCAGCCACTAATTCTTCACCTCCCAAACATGGATTTCCTCTTTGAACTCCTGCTCCGCCTCGTCTTCCTCCCCATAGAAGCTCTGTTGGAGTGGATACTGGAAAACACATTCAGCCGACACCCGAAGCTCGCCTTCGGGCTCCTCTGCCTGTTTACGCCGTTGTGCCTTGCCCTCAGCCGGTGGCACTTCGGCACGCTGGTCTGGTATGCCTGTCTGCTTGCCCCGATAGCGGCCATGTTGCTGGCTCTGCCCGTTATCGGCTTGTGGCATGCTGTCAGTTGTGTGCGGTTGCGACACACTCCGCCCGTCGCCACCCTGAAAGCTGGCAAGCGTCGGAAACGCTGAGTCCAACCGATGCGGTGTCTGCTGAGAACAGCACAGATGGCTTTCAAGAGGCTACCTGAAAACGTAGCTTCAGCAAAAAGGGATGATGTCTGAGCCAGCCAAGGCTGAGTTCCTACCAAGCTAAAGTTTCAGGTAGCCTTGTTCGTATTCGCGGATCAATCCCTTCTGCCCGTATCATCTTTCAGGTAGCCTGCCCAAGCCCGCCACCGTAATCTGCTAAAATCTGCCTGTTTCTATTTTCCTCGCAAGGATTTCTCATGACCGACCGCAACGAACAACTCTTCACCCGCGCCAAAGCCGTGATTCCTGGCGGCGTGAATTCGCCTGTGCGCGCCTTCGGCAGCGTGGGCGGTGTACCGCGCTTTATTAAAAAGGCTGAGGGCGCTTTTGTGTGGGACGAAAACGGCAAACGCTATATCGATTATGTCGGTTCGTGGGGGCCAGCTATCGTGGGGCACGCGCATCCGGAAGTATTGGAAGTAGTACGCGAAGCGGCTTTGGGTGGGCTGTCGTTCGGCGCCCCCACTGAAGCCGAAATCGTAATTGCCGAAGAAATCTGCCGCCTGGTGCCCAGTGTGGAGCGGCTGCGGCTGGTAAGCTCCGGCACCGAAGCCACCATGTCGGCCATCCGTTTGGCGCGCGGCTACACAGGGCGCGACCAAATCGTGAAATTCGAAGGCTGCTACCACGGCCATTCCGACAGCCTGCTCGTGAAAGCCGGCAGCGGCCTGCTCACCTTCGGCCACCCTTCCTCCGCCGGCGTGCCCGCCGATTTCACCAAACATACTTTGGTGTTGGAATACAATAATGTAGCTCAGCTGGAAGAAACCTTTGCCCAAGCCGGCAACCAAATCGCCTGTGTGATTTTGGAGCCATTTGCCGGCAATATGAACCTGGTGCGCTCAACGCGCGAATTCATCCGTGCCCTGCGCGAGCTGACAGCCAAACACGGCGCGGTGCTGATTTACGACGAAGTGATGACCGGCTTCCGCGTGGCGCTTGGCGGTGCGCAGTCGCTGCACGGCATCACGCCGGATTTAACCACCATGGGCAAGGTGATTGGCGGCGGTATGCCGCTGGCGGCCTTTGGCGGCAAGCGTGAAATCATGGACTGCATCTCGCCATTGGGCGGTGTGTATCAAGCCGGCACGCTCTCTGGCAATCCCGTGGCCGTGGCAGCAGGCTTGAAAACGCTGGAAATCATCCAGCGCCCGGGTTTCTACGAAAACCTCACCGCACACACCGAGCAGCTGGTGCATGGGCTGAAACAAGCGGCAGCACAAGCCGGCATCGCCTTCACTGCCGACAGTGTGGGCGGCATGTTTGGCCTGTATTTTTCAGGTAGCCTGCCGCAGAACTATGCCGATATGGCTGCCTCCAATATCGAAGCCTTCAAAACCTTCTTCCACGGCATGCTCGATCGTGGTGTATCCTTCGGCCCATCAGCCTACGAAGCGGCATTTGTGTCGGCGGCACACACGGAAGAACTGGTAGCGGAAAGCGTGGCAATCGCAGCAGATGTGTTGACACACATGGCTTCTTAATCCGCATGCGGTTTAAAGGCTACCTGAAACGAAACGCTGAGTTGACGCTTACGCTTTCAGGTAGCCTTTAAAACATCCTATGTCCAGCCACTGCTATAATGTGGCATCTTTCCAACCTATAACGAAGCAAAACCATGGAAAATCCCGTTCCAATTAAAAAAGCCGTCTTCCCCGTGGCCGGGATGGGCACGCGCTTTCTGCCCGCCACCAAGGCCAGCCCCAAAGAAATGCTACCGATTGTGGATAAGCCGCTGATTCAATACGCAGTGGAAGAGGCCGTAGCCGCCGGCTGCACCGAATTGGTGTTCGTTACCGGCCGAAACAAACGCAGCATCGAAGACCATTTCGACAAAGCCTACGAGCTGGAAACCGAACTGGAACAGCGCCACAAAACTTCGCTGCTCTCGCATGTGCGCGATATTTTGCCGCCCGATGTTACCTGCCTGTATATCCGCCAGGCCGAGGCCTTGGGCTTGGGGCATGCCGTGCTGTGTGCTCGCGCGGCGGTGGGCAACGAACCCTTTGCCGTGATTCTGGCCGACGACCTAATCAATGCGCCACAGGGCGCGATTACGCAGATGGCCGAGGTGTACCGCCAAACCGGTAACAGCGTGCTGGGCGTGGAAACCGTAGCGCCTTCGCAAACCGGCTCTTACGGCATCGTGGAAGTGTCGCCGTGGCAGCAATATCAGCGTATTCAAAGCATTGTGGAAAAACCGAAGCCGGAAGAAGCGCCGTCCAACCTGGCCGTGGTGGGGCGCTACATCCTCACGCCGCGCATTTTCTCCCTGCTGCAAACCGTAGGGCGCGGCGCGGGCGGCGAAATCCAGCTCACCGACGGCATCGCCAAGCTGCTGGAACACGAGCCGGTGCTGGCGCACGCTTTTGCGGGCAAACGCTACGACTGCGGCAGCAAGCTGGGCTACCTGGAAGCCACGCTGGTCTACGGGCTGAAACACCCAGAAACGGCGGAAGCGTTCCGCACGTTATTGCAGGAATACAGTCAGGCAAAAGTGTAGCAATCCGCCCATTCTGCATCTCAGGCTACCTGAAGCGCTGCTTTCAGGTAGCCTGTTTTTGCATGCAGCACAAATTGGTTTGGTATAATTGCGCCGTTTGTTCGGCTGCGGCATGAATTGCTGCGGCTACTGTATTCAACATTTTGTTTGTAAAGATTTTCATCATGGCCGGTTCTTCTGCCTCGCTGCGTTTGAAAAGCGTCAACTTCCTCGGTATGGCCTTGTTGTTCGGCATGTCCTGCTATTTCATCTATTGGGGGCTGGGCTATATACAACACCACCATTCCGCGCTGTTTATTCTCGCGGCGCTGTTCGGCATCTTTATGGCGTTCAACATCGGCGGCAACGATGTGGCCAACTCCTTCGGCACTTCGGTGGGCGCCGGTACGCTGAGCATCCCGCAGGCACTAGCTGTGGCGGCGGTGTTTGAGGTGAGCGGCGCGATGCTGGCCGGCGGCGGTGTGACCGACACCATCCGCAACGGCATTGTGGATTTGGGCAGCCTGTCGCTGGAGCCGGTGCAATTTGTCTACATCATGATGGCCGCGCTAGCTGCCGCCTCGCTGTGGCTGCTATTTGCTTCACAAAAAGGCCTGCCGGTGTCCACCACACATTCCATCATTGGCGGCATCGTGGGCGCAGCGATGGTTTTGGGCTTTTACAACAGCGGCTTGGCTGGCTTGAACATGGTTCGCTGGGAAAAAATCGGCGAAATTGCCATTTCCTGGGTGCTCTCGCCGCTCTTGGGCGGGGTAACTTCCTATTTGGTGTTTAAAAACATCAAAACCTATATCCTGGGCTACAACGTGGCCTCCAGCCGCCATGTGCAGCGCCTGCGCAAGCAGAAATTGGCCTACAAAAAAGAACACAAAACACGCTTTGAGCAGATGAGCGAATTGCAGCAGATGGCCTATACCGCCACCATCGTGCGCGATGCCCAGCTGTATAACGAAGGCAACTACCAGCCCGAAGAGCTGGCGTCCGACTACTATCGCCGCCTGCACGAAATCGACTGCCGCAAAGATGAAATCAACGCCTTCCGTGCCCTGCGACTGTGGGTGCCGCTGGCGGGCGCGGTGGGTGGCATGGTGATGGCCGCGATGCTGCTGTTTAAAGGCCTGAAACACCTCAACTTAGGCCTGAGCACGCTGGATAACCTGTTAATCGTCGGCATGGTGGGCGCGGTATTGTGGATGGGCACATTTGCCTACGCCCGCACCCTGAAAACCGGTGCCAACCTCGACCGTGCCACCTTCATCATGTTCAGCTGGCTGCAAGTGTTCACCGCCTGCTGCTTCGCCTTCAGCCACGGCTCAAACGACATCGCCAACGCCATCGGCCCGTTTGCCGCCATCATGGACGTGCTGCGCAGCGGCACCATCGGCAGCAGCGGCGACATTCCGCCGATTACCATGCTCACCTTCGGTGTGTCGCTGGTGGTGGGGCTGTGGTTTATCGGTCGGGAAGTGATTGCCACCGTGGGTGAAAACCTAGCCAAAATGCACCCCTCTTCCGGCTTCGTGGCCGAGCTATCCGCCGCCACCGTCGTGATGCTGGCCTCCGCACTGGGGCTGCCTGTATCCAGCACCCACATCCTCGTGGGCGCCGTGCTCGGCATCGGGCTGGTCAACCGCAACGCCAACTGGCGACTGATGAAGCCAATCGCCTTAGCTTGGGTAATTACCGTGCCAGCCGCCGGCCTACTGGCGTCGATTTGCTTTATTGTGCTGAACGCCGTGTTTTAGCGACAAAGACTACCTGAAAAGATCCTGGCATGTTTCAGGTAGCCTGCTGCTCGTACGACCCAGCTGTGAAAAGGCTACCTGAAAACCATTGTTCAGGTAGCCTTTCTCTTATTGCAGCCAAACTATGGCGCCAGCCGCTCTTTAATCCACTTATCGCCCTCCAGGCGATATTGGATACGGTCGTGCAGGCGGCTGGGGCGGCCTTGCCAGAATTCCACCCGGTCGGGAATCAGCAGGTAGCCGCCCCAGTGCGGCGGGCGCGGTACGTGCAGGGGGTGTTTCACCGCTTCGGCCGCTGCGCGTGCCACGATGATGCTTTTGCCGGCAATCACACTGCTCTGCTCGCTGGCCCACGCGCCCAAACGGCTGGTGTAGGGGCGGCTGGCGAAATATTCGTCTGAAGATTTGGCATCCAGTTTTTCCACCCGCCCTTCGGCGCGCACCTGCCGTTCCAGTTCCGGCCAGAAAAAGGTGAGCGCAGCAAACGGATGTGCCGCCAGCGCGCGGCCTTTGCGGCTTTGGTAGTTGGAGAAAAACACAAAGCCCCGGTCGTTCACCTCTTTCAACAGCAGGATACGGCTATTGGGCCGACCGGCCTCATCCACCGTGGCCACGCTCATGGCGGTGGGCTCTTTGGCGGCGGAATGAATAGCTTCGTTCAGCCATTTTTCAAACTGCGGTAGTGGCGTATTGGCGCAATCGGCCTTGGAAAGCTCCTGTTTGCTGTAGTCTTCGCGGATATTGTGCAAATCCATCGGTTTCTCCTTTCTCAAATTGCTAACTGATAAATACTATCATCTTGAAGTTATTAAAAGATTTTATTCACCATCCAGTGCGGTTTGGCTATAATAGCGCAGTTTCGGTTTTTGGGATAATCCGCCATGCAGCTTACCGCCATCGGCTTGAATCACCAAACCGCTCCGTTGAGCATACGCGAGCGGTTAGCTTTTGCTGCCGCCATGCTGCCTGAAGCATTGCGTGAGCTGGTGGGCAGCCGCACGGCTGAAGAAGCCGTGATTTTGTCCACCTGCAACCGCACCGAACTCTATTGCGTGGGCGAGCCGGACGATATTGTGCGCTGGCTGGCCGACTACCGCAAGATTCCCAACAGCACGCTGGAACCCTACCTCTACCGCTACCAAACCGAAGCAGCCGTGCGCCATGCTTTCCGCGTATCTTGCGGGCTCGACAGCATGGTGCTGGGCGAGCCGCAGATTCTTGGTCAAATCAAAAACGCCGTGCGCGTGGCGCAGGAGCAGCAAACGGTGGCTTCCAATCTGCATGCCCTGTTTCAAAAAACCTTCGCCATTGCCAAAGAAGTGCGCACCAGCACGGCGGTGGGCGAAAATTCGGTGAGCATGGCTGCTGCCGCAGTGAAAATGGCCGCCCGCATTTTTCCCGATATCGGTGAATTGAATATTTTATTCGTGGGCGCGGGCGAGATGATTGAATTGGTGGCCACCCATTTCGCTGCCAAATCGCCACGCGGCATCACCGTGGCTAACCGCACCACCGAGCGCGCTCAAGAATTATGCAACAAGCTGGCCTCGCCTGCCTCCGCCTGCCCGTTGAGCGAACTGCCGCAGCGGTTGCACCAATACGACGTGATTGTGTCCTCCACCGCCAGCCAGCTGCCGATTATCGGCAAAGGCATGGTGGAACGCGCCCTGCGCGAACGCCGCCACCGCCCCGTTTTCCTGCTCGATTTGGCCGTACCGCGCGATATCGAAGCCGAAGTAGTCGATTTGGGTGATGCCTATCTTTATACGGTAGACGACATGATGCAGGTAGTGAGCAGCGGCCAGGCCGCCCGACAGCGTGCCGCCGCCGAAGCCGAGCAGATGGTGGATAGCAAAGTGGCCGAATTCATGAGTTGGCAGCGCCGCCGCCAAAGCGTGCCGCTGATCCGCTCC
This sequence comes from uncultured Eikenella sp., assembly GCA_963548155.1. GTDB lineage: Bacteria > Pseudomonadota > Gammaproteobacteria > Burkholderiales > Neisseriaceae > Eikenella. The sequence continues at coordinate 1,167 of CAUUTP010000073.1, read as the reverse complement.
CTGCGCGATGAAGGCGAACGTGCCCGCCAACAAGTGCTCGACAACGCCACCCGCCTGCTGGCCAAAGGCGTGCCCGCTGAAGAAGTGCTTGAGCGGCTTTCGGTACAGCTCACCAACAAACTCCTGCACGCTCCCACCAGCGCGCTTTCCAAAGTAGACAATCAAACCGCCCACCTCACCGAGGCCCTAGTGCAAGTGTATGGCTTGGATAAGCCGCGTTCTTAAAGGCTTGGTTGCCGGTCAGAAGAGGCTACCTGAAAAATTTCAGGTAGCCTCTTTACATATGCAAAACCATTGCATTTTCAGGCAAGCTCCCACACGCATTGCCCGCAAATCCACTATACTACGCCTCTCTTCCCACTCCACGCATAACCCCGGAACCATGAAAAAATTCCTCCTCAGCCTCCTCATCTCCCTTGCCGCCCTCCCTGTGCTCGCCTTCAGCACCGCCGAGCTCACCACGCAGCTGCAAGCCCAGCAGAGCGTGCAGGGCGGGTTTACCCAGCAGCGTTTTTTGCGCTCGATGGACAAACCCGTGCAAACCAGCGGCCGTTTTGCCCTGCGCCCCGGCCGCGGCCTGTTTTGGCATCTGCAAAAACCGTTTGACATGAAACTGCGCGTGCGCCGAGACGGCATCAGCCGCCAAGATGCGCAAGGGCAGTGGCGCGCCAACGGCAGCCAAACCGCGCAAGCGGCACAAGTGAAACTCTTCATGGCCGTGCTCGGCGGCGACACCGCCGAATTGCAGCGCCACTTCAACCTCGCCCTTTCCGGCAACGCCCAACAATGGCAGCTCACCCTCACCCCGAAAACCGCCGTGATGCGGCAGGTGTTCAACAAAATCGTTATCAATGGCGGCCAGCTGGTGCAGAAAGTAGAGCTGGACGAAAAACAGGGCGACCGCACTGTGATGCAGTTTAACCAGCTGCAAACCAACCAGCCGCTCAGCCCCGCCGCCCAGCAGGCCTTGGGCGAATAAACCAACCTGCAATTGCCGAGTTTATATTTTCGGGTAGCCTTTAAGGCTACCTGAAAGGCCACTTCTCCTTATCCAACATCCAATCCGAAACCATGCCCATACTCCCGCTTTTAAACCGTTCCCCCGATTCCCTGTTGGCCGAAGGCTGGACAGCCTCGCAGTTTTCCGCCGCCACGCTCTCGCTGGCC
>CAUUTP010000072.1:0-10245 GCA_963548155.1 uncultured Eikenella sp. | reverse complement strand
CCTTGCAGGATAAGGCTTGCGGGAGGCTTTAGCACCTTTTTTGTTACTTATGCCGACACCTCCGATAAAAAACGCCTGCGCCGCACCTGCCATCACATTGCCAAAGAAACCGCCTCTGCTCGGGAAAACTGGCATGGTTTCCCCGCCCAAGCCGTGCTGATTGGCGACAATCAATGCGGCGACTTCCTGCTCCTATTGCCCGAATCTCCGCAACAGCTCGGCGAAGCCATCTTCCTCTGGTCGAGCGACGGCGGCGAACTGGAACAAGTAGCCAACAGCATCGACGACTTGGCCTAGTAAGCACTTGATCGTTTATATTATCTTTTCAGGTAGCCCACCTTGAGTTGCCCTTGCATCAGCAGGCTAGGCAATTCGTGCTCCATGCGAGTAAAACCAAGCCTTCTTTTGGGCATTGCAACTTTCAGGTAGCCTTTCCCGCCCAATCCGTTATAATCTTGCCCGTATCGCAGCAGGCCAGACAGTCGCCGCGCCTTTGGGCGGGGAGGAAAGTCCGGGCTGCACAGAGCAGGATGCCGGCTAACGGCCGGGCGCCGCGAGGCGACGGAAAGTGGAACAGAAAGCATAACCGCCGATGGCTGCGGCAACGCAGCACAGGTAAGGGTGAAATGGTGCGGTAAGAGCGCACCGTGCGGCTGGTAACAGTCCGTAGCAGGCTAAACCCCATCCGCAGCAAGACCAAACAGGATGCAATGACGCTGCTCGCCGAGCATTCGGGTAGGTTGCTTGAGCCGCTTGGCAACAATCGGCCTAGAGGAATGACTGTCCAACGACAGAACCCGGCTTACCGGCCGGCTGCGGTACACATTATTTCTAAGCATTTCGATAAAACGGAAGGCAGCCTTGGTTTACCCAGCTTCGGCTTACTCGAATGGTCGAATATCAAAACCGTGCCAATATAAATATAGTGGATTAAAATTAAGAATGGGACAAGGCGGCGAGCCGCAGATAGTACAAGTAGTACAGCAAGGCAAGCCAACGCAGCAGTATTCTTAATTTTAATCCACTACATCAAAACAACTACGGGCGGAAGTGCTTTCACACTTCCGCCCGCATCATTGGCAAGGGTTTAGAACTTATTGAACCTGGCTGCCTACCAGGCCGCCCAAGGCAGCACCACCCAAGGTCGAGCCGGTGTCACCGCCGATCACATTGCCGGCCACGCCGCCCACTGCGGCACCCACAGCGATATTGCGCTGTTTGGTGGTCATGCCGGTACAGGCGCTTAGGGAGGCAGTCAGCAACATAACGGTGAAAAGAGAAGTAACGGTAGATTTTCTCATGATATATACCCTTTCTGTCAGTATCAGAGAGGTATGGCGGATTTGACCGCCCTACCTGCCTGTGAGAGTATCGCATTTTTCTGTGACTGCATCAAAAGGCAGGTAAATGTCTGTTTACTCCGTTGCACACATCATTCACTTATTCTGTGCCATTACCTTCGTGGGCGGGGTGCTATTTGAGTCGCTGGTTTTGTCGGTGCTGCACACCAAAAAAGTCAGCCGTGAGGTGCGGCGCGAAGCGGAACGAGCGCTTTCCGCACGGGCGGTGAAGGTTATGCCCTGGGTAGTCGGGCTGCTATTTCTTTCCGGTCTGGTAATGATGCACCGCTACCTGCAAATCCTACACAACCCGTTTGCCAACTCTTTCTTTATCCAGCTCTCCATCAAGCTGCTGCTGGCTTTCAGCATCCTCTGCCACTTTCTGGCCGCCGTTACCCGTATGCGCCGCCACACCATGACCGTGGCCTTCTCCAAATACATCCATCGCGCCGTGCTAGTGCAGATGCTGCTGATTGTGTTTTTGGCTAAGGCAATGTTTTACATCGCGTGGTAACACAGGCTACCTGAAAGTATCGGCCACAATCTAAAATGAAAATAACGTTTCTGTACTGTTACGCCAAAACATAAGCCTCAGATCAGTTTAAAGCCACAATCCAACCTTATCCTTCGTTCCAATCCTGCATTGTTGCGCGATTCTCACAGCCCGCCCGTCACCCTGCGCATCGGGTGCAAACAGATTTGCCAAACCGCCGAATATAGTTTAGAATCGCGCCGTTTTTCAGTTATTTATACGAGATAAATGAGAAATGGCCCCGAGGCCATTTTTTTGTTTTCCAACTAGGGAATCATGGATATTCAAGCCGTTTTAGAAAAAACCCTGCCCGGCCTGGGCTATGAATTGGTGGATTTCGAGCTCACCGCACAAGGCGATTTGCGCGTGTTTATCGATAAGCCCGAAGGCATTACCGTGGAAGACTGCGCCACCGTCAGCAACCATTTGAGCCGCCTCTTCATGGTGGAAGATGTGGACTACAAACGGCTGGAAATTTCCAGCCCCGGCCTCGACCGCCCACTAAAAAAAGCGGCTGACTTCATCCGTTTTTCAGGTAGCCTCGTCAAGCTGAAAACCCGTTTGCCGGTGGAGGGTCAGAAAAACTTCATCGGCCGCATCGAAAACTTTGAAACCGATGTGCTGACTATCGCCTTCGATGGCAAAACTGCTGCCATCGAATTATCCAATATCGACCGGGCGCGCCTGAAGCCCGAATTCTAATTTGCCTATTTATCAATTAATGGAGAGTTCATTCCCATGAGCCGTGAAATGTTGCAACTGGCCGAAGCCCTGGCCAGCGAAAAAAACGTTGAATCCGAAGTGGTATTCGAAGCATTGGAGTTCGCCCTGTCGGTGGCCGCCAAGAAAAAGGCCGACCGCGAACACATGGACGTACGCGTGAGCATCGACCGCAACACCGGTGAATATCACACCTTCCGCCGCTGGTTAATCGTGGCGGATGAAGACTACACCTATCCCGACACGCAAAAAACCATCGAGGAAATCCAAGAAGAATTCCCCGACTCCCCGCTGCAAATCGGCGAGTATTACGAAGAAGAGCTGGAAAATGTGGCCTTCGGTCGCCAAGCCGCACAAACTGCCAAGCAAATCATTTTGCAGCGCATTCGCGATGCCGAGCGCGAGCAGATTCTGCAAGAATTCCTCGCCCGCCGCGAAGACGTGGTAATGGGCACGGTCAAACGTGTTGAGCGCCACGGCATCATTGTGGAAGTCGGCCGTTTGGACGCACTGATTCCGCGCGACCAGTGCATCCCGCGCGAAAACTTCCGTAGCGGCGACCGAATCCGCGCCCTCTTCCTGCGCGTGGACGAACAAGGCAACAGCGGCCGCAAACAAGTTATCCTCAGCCGCACCTCACGCGAATTTTTGGTGAAACTGTTTGAACAAGAAGTGCCGGAAATCGAAGACGGTCTGCTGGAAATCAAAGAAGCCGCCCGTGATCCCGGCCAACGCGCCAAAATTGCCGTTAAATCCAATGATGCACGTATTGATCCGCAAGGCACCTGCATCGGCGTGCGCGGCTCGCGCGTGAATGCCGTATCCAACGAATTGGCCGGCGAACGAGTGGACGTGGTGCTATGGTCGCCCGAAACTGCCCAGTTTGTGATTAATGCACTCTCCCCCGCTGAAGTCAGCCGTATTCTGATTGATGAAGACAACCATTCAGTAGACGTTATCGTGGCCGAAGACCAGCTCGCGCCCGCCATCGGCCGCGGCGGCCAAAACGTACGCCTCGCCGCCGACCTTACCGGCTGGCAGCTCAACATCATGACCGTACAGGAAGCCGAAGAGCGTCACGAAGCCGAAGATGCGCAAATCCGCAGCCTGTTCATGCAACACCTGAACGTGGACGAACAAACCGCCGACCTGTTGATTGAAGAAGGCTTCGCCGCTTTGGAAGAAGTGGCTTATGTGCCTGCTGCCGAACTGGTGGAAATCGGCTTCGACGAGGCCACCGTGGAAACCCTGCGCAACCGCGCTCGCGACGCCATCCTTACTCTGGCCATCATGTCGGAAGAAAAACTGGACGAAGTGGAAGAAGAGCTGAAAACCCTCAACGGCATCGACCAAGACATGCTGCGCGATTTGGCACAAGCCGGTATCACCACCCGTGACAGCCTGGCCGAGCTTTCCACCGACGAATTGATCGAAATAACCGGCGTAAGCGAAGAAGAAGCCAAAACCGTTATTTTGGCTGCCCGCGAACATTGGTTTGCCGAAACACAGGAATAAGGAGGCCGGAAACTTATGAGTAATACCGTACAACAATTTGCCGCCGAACTGAAAAAATCCGTGCCCACGCTCTTGGAGCAGCTCAAAGCCGCCGGCGTGGAAAAAAGCAGCGGTGCCGACAGCATCAGTCCGGCAGACAAACAAGCCCTGCTGGCACACCTGCGCAAACAGAACGATAGTGGCACCGTATCTATCAGCGTGAGCCGTACCCGTACCGAACGCAGCACTGTGGCCGGCGTACAGGTGGAAACCCGCCGCCGCCGCCGCGTGGCCGTGCCGCCAATTGAAGCAGTTGCCGAGAGCAAACCTGCTGCCGAAGCTGCACCAGTACAACCGGCTGCTGCTCCTGTTGCTGAGAAAGCACCTGTAGCTGCGCCTGCCGTAGAAGCACAGAATGTTCAGGTAGCCTCAGAAGCCGCCGAGGCAACAGTGGTTGAAGCACCTGCCACCGAACCCACTGACTCCAAAGCCGATGCCACACCAGTAGCTACTGAAACAGCCACACCGGATGAAGCACCGGCAGCAGAAGCCAAACCCAAACGCAGCCGCAAACCGAAAAAAGAAAAGGCCCCTGAGCCAACACCGCAGCCGGTGGAAGTGGTTAGCGCCGCCGAACAGGCCATGCGTGACGAAGAAGCCCGCCGCGCCGAGGCTCTGCGTGCCCACCAGCAAGCCCTGTTGAAAGAAAAACAGGAGCGCCAGGCCCGCCGCGAAGCAGCCAAACTGCAGGCGCAGCAGGAAGCCAAGCTGGCCAAAGAGCAGCAGTCTGCCCCGCGCAGCGCCGCACCGAGCGAAAAAGCCCCCCTTTCCTCCTACAATGCCGCTCCCGGCGGCAGCCGCCCGAAAAAAGGCGATCGCCACCAGCAACGCGACGACGACATACCGCGCGGCCGTTCCGCCAAAGGCAAAGGCAAAGAACGCAGCAATCGTGGCGATGAGGAGCGCGTACGTGGTGGCAAAAAAGGCAAGAAACAGCTCAAACTGGAGCCGAACCAACATGCCTTCCAAGCCCCAACTGAGCCGGTGGTGCACGAAGTGCTCGTGCCCGAAACCATCACCGTGGCCGATTTGGCACACAAAATGGCGGTTAAGGGTGTAGAAGTGGTGAAAGCCCTGATGAAGATGGGCATGATGGTGACCATCAACCAATCGCTCGACCAGGAAACCGCATTGATTGTGGTGGAGGAAATGGGCCACATCGGCAAACCCGCTGCTGCGGACGACCCGGAAGCCTTCTTGGACGACACCGAAACCGCGGTTCAAGCCGAGGCTCTGCCGCGCCCGCCGGTGGTAACCGTAATGGGCCACGTGGACCACGGTAAAACTTCGCTGCTCGACTACATCCGCCGCGCCAAAGTGGTGCAAGGCGAAGCCGGCGGCATTACCCAGCACATCGGTGCCTACCATGTGCAGACTCCGCGCGGCGTTATCACCTTTCTCGACACCCCGGGCCACGAAGCCTTTACCGCGATGCGTGCACGCGGTGCCCAGGCCACTGATATCGTGATTTTGGTGGTGGCCGCCGACGACGGCGTGATGCCGCAAACCATCGAAGCCATTGCCCATGCCAAAGCGGCCGGCGTGCCGATGGTGGTGGCCGTGAACAAAATCGATAAGGAAGCCGCCAATCCCGAGCGTATCCGCCAAGAGCTGACCGCACATGAAGTGATCCCCGATGTTTGGGGCGGTAATGTGCAGTTTATCGATGTTTCCGCCAAACAAGGTATCAATATCGATGCGCTTTTGGAAGCCGTGCTGCTGGAAGCCGAAGTGCTCGAACTGAAAGCGCCGGTAGACGCGCCCGCCAAAGGCATCATCGTGGAAGCCCGCCTTGATAAAGGCCGCGGTGCGGTAGCTACCCTGCTGGTGCAGAGCGGCACGCTGAAAAAAGGCGATATGCTCCTGGCTGGCACTGCCTTCGGTAAAGTCCGCGCCATGGTGGACGAAAACGGCAGACAAGTACAGGAAGCCGGCCCCTCCATTCCGGTGGAAATCCTCGGCCTTTCCGACGTGCCCAATGCTGGCGAAGACGCCATGGTGTTGGCCGACGAGAAAAAAGCCCGCGAAATCGCCCTATTCCGTCAAGGCAAATACCGCGACGTGCGGTTGGCCAAACAGCAGGCTGCCAAACTGGAAAACCTGTTTGCCAACGCCGGCGATGGCCAGGCAGCGCAAAATCTGGCCGTTATCATCAAAGCCGACGTGCAGGGTTCATATGAAGCGCTTGCAGGTAGCCTCAAAAAGCTGTCAAACGACGAGGTGAAAGTGGAAGTACTGCACAGCGGCGTAGGCGGCATTACCGAAAGCGATGTCAACCTGGCCATTGCATCCGGCGCCTTCATTATCGGCTTCAACGTGCGTGCCGACGGTTCCGCACGCAAGCTGGCCGAAAACGAAGACATCGAAATCCGCTACTACAACATCATCTACGACGCCATCGACGATGTGAAAGCAGCCATGAGCGGCATGCTTGCTCCCGAACAGAAAGAGCAGCAGACCGGCACAGTGGAAATCCGTCAGGTCATCAATATTTCCAAAGTGGGCAATATTGCCGGCTGTATGGTTACCGACGGCCTCATCAAACGCGACAGCCGCGTACGCCTCATCCGCGACCATGTGGTGATCCACACCGGCGAGCTCGAATCGCTCAAACGCTTCAAAGACGATGTGAAAGAAGTGCGTATGGGCTTCGAATGCGGCCTGATGCTGAAGAACTACAACGATATCCAAGAAGGCGACATGCTGGAAGCCTTCGATATTGTGGAAGTAGCCCGTACCCTGTAAACAGGCATCAAGCGACACAAGAGGCTGCCAGAATCCTTTCAGGTAGCCTCTTGTTATATCTCAAGCACGACCAGGCGGCATTGCGAGTATTGTGGCGCCGTGCAATGTTGGGCAAATCAGCAAACGCAACCAAGCTCCATCTTTCGGTTATGGTTTCTAGCAGCTTGGCTATATATGTAAAGAAATAAATGCCTCAGCCTATACCCAGCCGACGATGGTTGTCGTATCATATCGCCTGTTAACACCGTGTTTGCCCACCATACCAACCGCTGCCCTGATGAGTACGCGAAAATGAACGACAAACAAACCTACACCTTTGAAACTTTTACCCTAGTCCGCGAAATACGCCAACGTGAAAACGGCGATCCGATCATCGTGGCCACCCTTGTCATGCCCGACAACTTCGTGCTCACCGGGCGGCTGCCCCTACGCCCTGTTGATCGCGAAAACGACCTCAACGTTATCCGGTTTTTGGAAAAGTCCTTCGACCTGAAGCCCTATTTCAAAACCCGCACCTTTGAAGAACAGCTGGGCGAATTCGACCAACTGCGCATCCAACACCGCAAGAAACAATACGATTCGCTGATGGATGCCCTGCTCGACCGCACCAGCGAACTGAAATAACCCCTTATCGAGAAAGACCATATGGCCAAAATCCACCGCGGCTATGCCCGCCAAGACCGCGTGCGCGAACAAATCATGCGCGAGCTGGCCGAGCTCGTCCGCACCGGCCTCAAAGACCCGCGCGCCGGCTTCATCACCATCAACGAAGTCGAGCTTACCCGCGACTACAGCCACGCCACCGTGTATTACACCGTGCTCGACGATGCCACGCGCGAGATTACCGCCGAAGCACTGGAACACGCCAAAGGCCATCTGCGCAGCGAGCTCTCCCGCCGCATCAAGCTGTTTAAAACGCCCGAGCTGCACTTCAAATACGACCAATCGCTCGAACGCGGCATGAGCATCTCCCAATTAATCGAGCAGGTTGCCGCCGAAGAGCCGGTACAAGATTAGGCTACCTGAAAAATATGCCCTGTTGATTAAACAGGGCTTTTCTTCATACCGTCATAGTAAAAATATTTTCAGGTAGCCTCATTCACACCACGCCACACCACAACTCAAATAATCCACACCATGAATCCCTACTTACAAAACGTCTTCTCCCAACTCAACAGCCTGATTCTCGGTAAAGAAACCGTTCTCCAACACCTGATGGCCTGCATCCTGGCCGACGGCCACGTTTTACTCGAAGACGTGCCCGGCGTGGGCAAAACCACCCTCGCCCACGGCTTAGCCGCCGTACTCGGTCTCGGCTACCGCCGCGTCCAGTTCACCAACGACATGCTGCCCGCCGATCTCCTGGGCATCAACGTCTTCCAACCTGCCGACGGCCAATTCAAATTTCATCCCGGCCCCATTTTCCACCACTTCCTGCTGGCCGACGAAATCAACCGCGCCTCGCCCAAAATGCAGTCTGCCCTTTTGGAAGCCATGGAAGAAAAACAAGTCTCTGTAGACGGTAAAACCTACCGCCTGCCCAAACCCTTCTTCGTGATCGCCACCCAAAACCCCATCGAACAGCTCGGCACCTTCCCCCTGCCCGAATCCCAGCTCGACCGCTTCATGATGCGCCTCTCACTGGGCTATCCCTCCGCCGAAGCCGAACGCCGGCTCTACACCCAAGGCGACCGCCGCCAACTGCTGCCCGCGCTCAAAGCCGTGTGCAACGCCGAAATCCTGATCCAATGGCAGGCACAGGCCGCCCAAGTAAAATGCTCGCAGCAGGCTGCCGATTATGTTTACCGGCTGGTGCAATCCACCCGCCAGCCCGGCCTGTTCGTTACCGGCCTCAGCCCGCGCGCCGGCCTTGCCGTGGTTAAAGCTGCCAAGGCCTGGGCCTTCCTGGCCGGCCGCGATTATGTGCTGCCGGAAGACATCAAAGCCGTATGGATAGCCGTGGCCAGACACCGCCTGCAAACCTTGCAACCCCAATCCATCACCCAGCTGCTGGAACAAATGCTGCTTCAGGTAGCCGTATCGTGAGCACCAACCAATACAGCCCGCGCCTGCGCGACCTGCGCCTGCGCCCCACCCGACTCGGCATCAGCCTGGCCGCTATGATTGCCCTGTTGTGGCTCGTCGGGCTCAACTATCAGGTAAACCTCGCCTATATCGTCGCCTTCTGGCTCGCCGGCTTCCTGTTTGTCGGCACCCTGCTCAACTGCCTCCAACTGCTCGGCCTGCGCCTCGACCTCACCCTGCCAGAAGAGCTCTTCCAAGGGCAGCCTGCCGATATCCGGCTATTTCCTGCCCCTTCCGTCAAAGCCCGCCACCGCCAGCTGTGGTTTGCCCCAGAGAGCCGCCGCAACACCGAGCCCGAATACCGCGCCGCCCTCTTCACCGCTAAGCAGCCCCAACCCTTCATCTGGCCCGTGCTGCCCGCAAGGCGCGGCCGCCTCATCCTGCCCCCGCTGCGCTGCGCCAGCGTGTGGCCGTTTGCCGTGAGCAGCGTCGAATGCGTCTGGCACTGGCCAGACAACGGCCTCGCCTACCCCGCCCCCGAGCCGCACACCGCCCCGCCCGGCAGCACCCCGGCCGAAGAAGGCGAGCCGCGCCTCAAACTCGGCGGCAACGAAGACCTCGCCTTCCTGCAAGACCACCAACCCGGCACCTCCCTGCAACATATCGCCTGGAAAAGCTACGCCAAAAGCGGCCGCCTGCTCGACAAACACTTCGAAGAACCCGCCTTCCACGCCGCCGACCACATCATCAGCTACGCCGACTACCCCGCCGGCACCAGCGCCGACCGCCTCGCCGGCCTCCTGTGCTACCGCGTGCTCGAAGCCCACGGCCGCGGCCAGCGCTACACCTTAATCCTGCCCGGCCAAACCATCCCCCCGCAAAACGGCCAACGCGAAAAATGCCTGGCCGCGCTAGCAGTAATGTGAGTAGTTATATGTATTAGGGAAATGCTGCATTTAAGCTGAACAGCTGCAAGGCTTACCAGCTGGCAGAATGGGCCCAATGTACACTTGTTTGGACAGGATTAATGAAAAGGCTACCTGAAATTTTCAGGTAGCCTTTGGCTTCGATAAGGTTAGATTGAAACAACCTGCTACGGTTGTGGTCGGTTAAGCACCTGCAAAAGCACCAATAAATTCATGTGGACTGAGGAAGATGGCGGAATAGTTCCGAAGTAGGGTAAGTAAGACTAAAATCAGTCAGTTAATTGATTTTAAACTGTTCTGTGTATTTCTGAGGATATCTGGAGACAAAAAAGAACCGCTATAAAGCGGTTTGTGGTGCCCGAGACCGGAATCGAACCGGTACGCTCGTATTAAGGAGCGACGG
>CAUUTP010000071.1:0-10293 GCA_963548155.1 uncultured Eikenella sp. | reverse complement strand
TGCAGGATAAGGCTTGCGGGGGGCTTTAGCACCTTTTTTGTTACTTATGCCTGAAAAGCCTTTTCGAGAGTCCATCGATACTCTGGAGGCTCATCTTCATATACAGGGAAGTTGTTCGGTGCACATAACTGAACAAAAACGACAAAATCCTTATACCCATGTAAATCATCAAATGACCAGGGTTTATCCATTTCTACCTCCTTGGAATAATACTATACGAGCCTCTGCCACCAAGTCCTGATGCTAATATAATTGTGGTATTTGCACCATTACTAAATTGTAGGAAATCGTCGAGTTGTTTACACTTTTCTACGGCGGACAGCTTTTGTTTTTGCTTGAATGATTCTTAAGCAGCTATCCGTCATTATCAAGAACAGAGCGGGTTTCCCGTGTCTATCGACATTCTTGGCAATGCCGGATGGCTGCTCAAACTGGTCTTTAAGCAAAAGCTGAAAGTGTAAACAGCACTGTTAATTTCCATACCTTGGTATGCGGCGGCAGCACCCTATTGCCGGGCAGGCTTTGCGGCTAGAATATTTGCCTGTGATTAGTGAATGGGAAAAGGACGAACAATGGCTTTGCTGCGGCGGATGGTGGTGGCAGGGGTGGGCCTGATTGGCGGCTCGCTGGCTTTGGATGTGAGGCGGCTGGGGCTGGCGGATTGCGTGGCGGGTGTGGATACGGATGCGGACAATCTGCGGCAGGCGCTGGATTTGGGCGTGGTGGATGAAGGCTTTGCTTCATTTGGCCAGGCCATATCGGCCGATACGGATTTGGTGCTGCTGGCCGCGCCGGTGGGCGCGGTGGGGCGGATTTGTGCGGAATTGGCGCCGCTCTTGCCGGCGGGATGTGTGGTGAGCGATGTGGGCAGCACCAAGCAGTCGGTGCTGGCAGCGTTTGCGCGTTATTTGCCGGGTGCGTGGCCGCGCTGCGTGGCGGCACACCCGATTGCAGGCACGGAGCGTTCTGGCGCGGCGGCGGCACAAGCCGGGCTGTTTGCCGGCAAACGGCTGATTATTTGCCCGCACGAAGGGCAGGATGCGGCGGCGTTGGCGCGGGTGGAAGCATTGTGGCAGGCAGTGGGCGCGCGGGTGAAGCATATGGACGCGGCGGCGCACGATGCGGCGTTTGCGGCGGTATCGCACCTGCCGCAGCTTTTGGCCTATGCCTATATGCGGCAGGTGGCGCTCGCGGCAGAGAGTGACGAATGGCTGCGGTTGGCGGGCAGCGGTTTCCGCGATTTTTCCCGCCTAGCGGCCAGCGAGCCGATGATGTGGACAGACATTGCGCTGGCCAACCGCGACAACCTATTAGCTTTATTGGACGGGCAACAGCAGCAGCTGGCGCGGCTGCGCGAATGTTTGGCGCAGGAAGACGGAGCGGGCTTGCGGGAGATGTTTGCCGAGGCGAGCACGGCGCGGCGGGAGTGGGAAAACGGGCGGAGGTAGGAAATTTCAGGTAGCCTGTTGTGGGAGAGGCTACCTGAAAGTTTGTGTGGCTAGAGATAGTCGGCCAGATTACCCAATGCACTTTGCCAATCGCTGGGGGCGATGCCGAAGGCGGTGTGGATTTTGCTGCAGTCGAGGCGGGAGTCGGCGGGGCGGCTGGCGGGGGTTGGGTAGTCGGCGGTGGTGATGGCGCACAGTTCGGGTGTGCGGGGCAGGATGCCTTGTTCGGCGGCGCGGCGGAAGATTTCGGCGGCAAAGCCGTGCCAGGTGGTGTAGGGGCTACCTGAAAAGTGGTAGAGGCCGTAGGGGCAGTTTTCGGTTTGGGTGCGCCCGGCGATGTGCAGCAGGGCAGCGGCGATGTGGCCGGCATAGGTGGGTGCGCCGCTTTGGTCGGCCACGACGCCTAGGCTGTCGCGTTCGCGGCCGAGGCGGAGCATGGTTTTCACGAAGTTGTGGCCGTGTTCGCCGAAAACCCAGGCGGTGCGCAGGATAATGTGGCGCGGGCAGGCGGCCTGCACGGCTTGTTCGCCGGTCAGTTTGCTTCGGCCGTATATGGTTTGGGGATCGGGGGTGTCGGTTTCGAGGTAGGGGCGCTCGGTGCGGCCGTTGAAAACGTAGTCGGTGGAAATATGCAGGATGGCGGTGCCTGCGGCGTGGGCGGCGCGGGCGAGGTTTTCGGCACCTTCGGCGTTGGCGGCATAGGCGACAGCCGGCTCGCTTTCGGCTTTGTCCACGGCGGTGTAGGCGGCGGCGTTGATGATCACGGCGGGTTGCTCGCGCTCAACAGCCTGCAATACGGCAGCACGGTCGGCGATGTCGAGTTCGCTACGGTCGTAAGCGGCTACCTGAAAATTGTGGGCGGCGGCCTGCTGGATGAGGGCTTGGCCAACTTGGCCATGGTGGCCGGTGATGAGGAGTTTCATGGGGGCTACCTGAAATTGGGATGTTTCATCAAACAATACGGCTTGGTTTAGCGGTTTGCCGGCGAGGTCTTTGGGCGAGAGCTTGGGTTCGCCTTGCAGCGGCCATTCGATGCCGACTGCGGGGTCGTTCCACAACAGGGAATGTTCGGCTTTGGGGTTGTAGTAGTCGGTGCATTTATAAACGAATTCGGCCTCTTGGCTGAGCACGTAGAAGCCGTGGGCAAAGCCTTCAGGCACCCAGAGCTGGTGTTTGTTTTCGGCGGAGAGGATGGCGCCGGCCCATTGGCCGAAGGTGGGGGAGCTGCGGCGCAGATCGACGGCCACGTCGAACACTTCGCCGGCAATCACGCGCACGAGTTTACCTTGGGTGTTTTCGGTTTGGTAGTGCAGGCCGCGCAAAACGCCTTGGCCGGATTTGGAGTGGTTTTCCTGCACGAAGGTGCGTGGGGCGATGTGTTCGCGAAACCAGTTGTCGCGGAAGGTTTCCATAAAGAAGCCGCGCTCGTCGCCGTAGACTTGGGGCTGGAGGAGTTTGACATCAGGAAGGGTAGTGGGAAGGATATTCATGATGGGGTACTTTGGTAGTTGGTGGTTTCAGGTAGCCTGGGTTAGTTCCTGCGGTTGAGTTGGTTCAGCACTTGGGTGTTGCTGTAGAAGCTGATAGGGTTGCCTTCGGTGTTGGTGAGGCGGAAAGGTGTCCAGCGGTTGTTTTAAGTTTGGGTGGTAGCGGGCATGGCAGTGAGGAGTAGGGCTTGGCGCATGGGGCTACCTGAAAAGGAGTTACGGATGTTCGCTACGCCAGTTGCGGATGTTTTCCATTTCTTGCAACAGGTGCATATAGCGGAGGTAGAGCGGTGCGATGCGGGCACGGTTGTCAGGCGTGCAGAATTGTTGCAGGTGCTCGGGGCTGCGCATGATGGCTTCGTAGTGCTTGGTTAAGTCGGAGAGTTCTTGTCGCTGTTCTGGGGAGAGGGTGCAGCGGTTGAATTCTTCATTGCCGGATTTGCTGTTGAGCTCGCCAATGGCATACCAGCCAATCATGGCTTGGCGATGGGTTTGCTCAGTGTCGTCTTTTTCGCAGTAGCGGCTGTCTGCATACATTTCCATGCTGTCGATAACGGCTTGTTTGCATTCGGCCGGGCTCATGGGGTGGACGAATGAGACGTCGGCTTGGGCCAGAGGGGCGGCGAGCAGGAGGATGAGGAGAACTGGTTTCATGATTGGGAAGTAGAGTGAGGTTATTTTCCTACTAGCCGCAGCAGGTATTGGCCGTATTGGTTTTTGGCCATGGGTTTGGCCAAATCGGCCAATTGCTCGTTGGAAAGCCAGCCGTTGCGCCAGGCGATTTCTTCGAGGCAGGCTACCTGAAGGGCTTGCACATTTTGGATGGTACGCACAAATGAGGCGGCTTCGTGCAGGCTTTCGTGTGTGCCGGTATCGAGCCAGGCAAAGCCGCGGCCGAGCAGTTGCACGGAAAGGCTGCCGTCTTCGAGATAAAGCTGGTTGAGGTCGGAAATTTCGAGTTCGCCGCGTGCGGATGGCTTGATTTGTTTGGCGAATTCGACCACGCGCTTGTCGTAGAAATAGAGGCCGGTTACTGCCCAGTTGGATTTGGGTTGTTTGGGTTTTTCTTCGATGGATAGTGCTTTGAAGTGTTGGTCGAATTCAACCACGCCAAAGCGTTCCGGATCTTTCACTTGGTAGGCGAATACAGTGGCGCCGTGGGTTTGGGCCGCAGCTTGCTGCAGGGCTTGGGTGAAGGATTGGCCATAGAAGATGTTGTCGCCCAATACCAGGCAGACGTTGTCGCTACCGATAAATTCTTCGCCGATGATGAAAGCTTGGGCGAGGCCGTCCGGGCTGGGTTGTACGGCGTATTGCAGGCGGATGCCGAAGTCGCTGCCGTTGCCGAGCAGGCGGCGGAAGGCGGCGTTGTCTTCGGGGGTGGTGATGATGAGGATGTCGCGGATGCCGGCGAGCATTAACACCGATAGGGGGTAGTAAATCATCGGTTTGTCGTATACGGGCATGAGTTGTTTGGATATGCCGCGAGTGATGGGATACAGCCGTGTGCCGGAACCGCCAGCGAGGATGATACCTTTCATGCTTTAACCTCCTTTTGGTAGAAGGCTACCTGAAAAGAGTGAACGGTTTTCAGGTAGCCTGTTGTCTATTTGGTTGCTATGTTTATTCTGCACCTAATAGTTTGCCGTTGTAGCGGCCGAAGAATTCGCTGATTTCAAAGAATACTTCTTTGCGCTCGCCGTTCGGGCCGATCACGCTGATGCGGTCGTAAATGCCGTCTTGGCCTTGAATCAGAGCCTGGCCGACCTTGCGGTAGCCGGGCATGTTTTGGGCAATCCAGCGGTTTTCGGCAGCAATGCCGCGCGGGGTGTCGTTTTCGTGGATAACCACGGCGCGCTCTTGGCTGCTGCCGTCGGCACGTTGCTGCTGGGTGGCGGCAGGTGTGCGGTGAGGGTGGGTTTTGGCTTCTAGGCTGCCGGAGAGAGCAAAGCCGAGGGTGAGGAAACCGAGCAGTACGCTATTACGGATGTTCATAGGGTCTCCGAGTTATGGGTTCGATAAGTGGCCAAGCCGCTCCAGGCGGTAGCGGCCGTCGAGGATGCGTTGCCACCAAATTTTGTTATCCAAGTACCACTGTACGGTTTTGCGCATTCCTGATTCAAATGTTTCCTGCGGCTGCCAGCCCAGCTCGCGTCCGATTTTGGCGGCATCGATGGCATAACGCAGGTCGTGGCCGGGACGGTCGGGCACGAAGGTAATCAGGTCGGCATAGCGTGACACGCCAACGGGTTTTTCTGGCGCCAGTTCTTCCAGTAAGGTACAGATAGTTTGTACTACTTCGAGATTGGTTTTCTCGTTGTGGCCGCCGATATTGTAGCTCTCGCCGATTTTGCCTTCGGTAATGACTTGATACAGCGCACGGGCATGGTCTTCCACGAAAAGCCAATCGCGGATTTGCTGCCCGTTGCCGTAAACAGGCAATGGTTTGCCGGCTAGGGCATTCAGAATCATCAGCGGAATGAGTTTTTCAGGGAAGTGGTAGGGACCGTAGTTGTTGGAACAGTTGGTAATGATGGTGGGCAGGCCGTAGGTGCGTAGCCAAGCGCGCACTAGGTGGTCGCTGGAAGCTTTGCTGGCGGAATAGGGGCTAGACGGGGCGTAGGGCGTGGTTTCGGTGAAAAGATCATCCGTGCCGTGCAAGTCGCCATACACTTCATCGGTGGAGATATGATGAAAACGGAATACTGAGCGGCGGTTTTCAGGTAGTCCCAGCCAATAGGCACGGGCTGCTTCGAGCAGATTAAAGGTACCGACAATATTGGTTTGGATAAATTCGCCAGCACTGTCTATGCTCCTATCCACATGACTTTCCGCTGCCAGGTGCATCACTGCGTCGGGCTGGTGTTGGGCAAATACGCGGTCGAGCTCAGCGCGATTGCAAATATCCACTTGCTCGAAAGTATAGCGGGGGCTACCTGAAACTTCTGCCAGAGACTCAAGGTTGCCCGCGTAGGTGAGCTTGTCGAGATTGATAACAGAATCTCGAGTGTGGCGGATGATGTGGCGGATAACTGCCGAGCCGATAAAGCCGGCACCACCGGTGATGAGAAGATTCATAATTATTTGTAGTTTGAATAGTGGACAAGTGGCAAAAGATCTGAGGAAATCTGTTTTTTTCTTCGATAAGAGATAGGGATGATACCAAAGAAAATCAATTTACGTATCTCTGAGGTAGGCCTTTCTTTCCTATAGATGTATTTTTTTATAATTTTATTTAGTTTACTTTCTCGATATAGTATATGCTGTAATGTTTGTTGTATCGTTGGATCTGATAGCAAAGTAGCTGCGCGCTTATTCATAGAGAATAGAGAAATTGCTTCTTCAAATTTTTTATCTTGGATAACCCATTTTGCCCAATCAGTCAATGTCTGTGGATTTGGTTTATTTGGCCAGTATTTATCTAGGTATTCTGAAACAATACGAATTTGTCTAGTACCATTTTTGTGGACATTATTATCATGTAATCGATAGAATACGGTATTATCATGAATAAAGCTATATTCCCATCCAAAATTTTGTTTTAAATGTCGAAATAGTTTTGTTCTTAAGATAATATCATCTCCAGTCATATCTTCATCAAATCCGCTGATTGCATCAATGATAGATTTCCTAAAGATGCATCCTTGTATGTAGAAAGATCCAAATTGTGTATATTCAAATTCTAACAGCTCATCGATGCTGATATGCTCTAGTTTTTCTATTGGCAATGGAGGCAGTTTATTTATCACTAGGCCTGTATCATTTATGGCTACGGCTGTTTTGGCAGCAATAAAAGCTAAGCTTGGGTTTTTAGCCATTAGCTGAATGGAAGCTAGCATAGTAGCTGGTCGGAATACGTCATCTAAAGCAATGAAAGAAATAAGTTCTCCGTTAGCATGCTGTATGGCAGTATTAAAGTTTTTTCCAATATTCCCAGTATTTTCTTGTAAAATGATGGTAATCGGTAATGGAAAATTTTTGGCCAGTTTTTTTAAGATGCCAGCGCTATTATCTGCAGAACCATCATCCACAACAATTACTTCAATATTTTTATAATTTATGCGGACAATAGAGTCCAGATTTTCTTGGAGAAAATTTGCGTGGTTATAGCCTAAGCAGCAAATCGATAAGAGGGGAAGATGCATAATTTAATTTGAGAATATTATTGCCAGTTGATTTTAGATTTTCTTAGTAGCCTAATATAGCCTTTAAATAGCCGACTATTTCTTGAGAATTTCAATAATCTATTTCTTGCTTCATATAATATATTTTGTGCGGATTTCTTATCTGTATCATCAAGAGTGGCAGAGTTCTGTTCTGCCATTCTTCTATAGTAAAAAATCAAATCAACTGTATGTTGATGCCATTTTTTTATAAATTCTCTATCAAAGGAGTTCTGATGCATAAATTCTAGAAGATGAACATAACTATAAATATCTTCTATAATATGTGGCCGAAAAACTTTAGTGAGGGCAGATGTATTATCCTGACGATAGTAAAAAGTAGTCTGGCAAAAGGTTATTCGATTGCAGAAAAATAAATATTTCCGTGAGTTACATTCATCACCTGTGAGATAAGAATCATCATAGCCAACCTCTCTAAGTAAATGAGTTTTTCTTAAATAGAAACCATGTATTTTCCATGGCATAGCCAATTTGAATGCCGTAGCACCATCGATAATACTATCGTAGTTTAATCCATTTGGTGGTGTGGTTCTACGGTTATTTGGAGAGTTAGCAAAGAACCACTCCATATCAGGGATTACTGCATCTACATTTTGTAGTTCTGCAGTTGTAACTAATTTTTCTAAAGTATCATGTTCTATTAAGTCATCCTGACTCATATAAAAGAAATATTTACCATTACAGTAATTAAGCCCATATTTAATACCTTTTACCGCATTCCCCCCTTTTTTAGGCATTTTTAACACTCTAAAGCGACTATCAAGACTAGACTGAGATTCAATTATTTGCAGACTGTTATCTTCAGATTGATCATCAACAAAAATCACTTCAAAATTAGTCAGAGTCTGTTTGATAAGGCAGTCAATCAACATACCAAGATAATTTTCCCCATTATAAACAGGTACTAAAATAGAAACAATAGGGGGGATCATGTTACATCCTTATATTTTAAAAGAATTACAAGCAGTGATAACAGCCTCTACATCATTATCTTCCATCACTGGGCTGATGGGTAAAGATAAAACTTCTTGATGGATGCGTTCAGTAAGTGGTAAAGATAAATGCTTCCACTTTGCGTAACAAGCCTGATGATGTGGGGCAATAGGATAGTGGATAAGTGTTTGTATGTTTTGTTCAGCCAGATGGTGTTGTAGCGCAGCTCTGTATTTACTACGGATAACAAACAAATGCCATACATGTGCTGATGCTATGTCAATACAAGGCAGGGTTATTGCAGGGTTACGAATATTTTCTAAATAGTGCTTGGCAATTTGTTGCCTACGAATATTTTCTTGAGGCAGATGGGGGAGTTTCACTGATAATATGGCAGCTTGGAGTTCATCTAGCCGGCTATTTGTGCCACAATAAATATTCTTATATTTTTCATGAGAACCGTAATTGCGCAAAGCTTTTAAGGTACTAAATAACGTTTCATCATTGGTAGTAATTGCCCCCGAGTCTCCCAATGCGCCAAGATTTTTACCGGGATAAAAACTAAACGCCCCTGCATGCCCAAAATTGCCAGCTCTCCTTCCATCAATATGTGCGCCATGGGCTTGAGCACAGTCTTCTAATACAAGTAAATCATATTGTTCGGCAAGCTGTAAAATTGCCGACATATTGGCTAGCTGACCATAAAGATGTACAGGCAAGATAGCTTTAGTTTTTGTGGTTACAGCCGATTGAATTTTATCTGTATCTATAGTATAGGTGTTGATATTTGGTTCAACCAAAATGGGGGTTAGGCGATTTTCTGTAATAGCTAAAATACTAGCAATATAGGTATTTGCTGGTACAATAACTTCATCACCATCTTTCAGGTAGCCTAATTCTTTCCAAGCGCGCAACACTAGAGATAGTGCATCCAGTCCATTAGCAACGCCTAAGGCATATTTTGTCCCACAGAATTTAGAAAAAAGAGCTTCAAAATTTTCTAGCTCTTTCCCTAATAAATACCAGCCAGAATCAAGCACACGTGAGCAGGCATCTTGTATCTCATTTTTATATTGAGCATTAATTTTTTGCAAGTCTAAAAATTTAATCATTGCTGAAACTCTTTATATTATTCTGGTTATACTATTGTTGATATAACTGATACTTATAGATACTGTTTGGAATTTTCTAGGGTTGTCCCAATAACTCTTGCTGGGTTACCAATAACTATACTATATGGTGGAATATCTTTAGTAACTACTGATCCTGCACCAATCATACAGTAATCTCCTAAACTCACTCCAGGGAGAATGGTTGCATTAGCACCAATGGATGCACCTTTGCCAATAGTTGTCATTAAAAATTGGTCAGGATATTGCTTAGATCGAGGTTTTTTATCATTAGTAAATGTAGCATTCGGACCAATAAATACATCATCATGTACTACGATTCCATCCCATAAGTATACCCCTGATTTAATAGTAACATTATTTCCAATAATCACTTCATTCTCAATAAAAGTATGTGCACAAATATTACAATTATCCCCAATTTTAGCACCAGCTAAGATAACTGAAAATTGCCATACTTTTGTTCCATTTCCAATATTATTACTATGAACATCACTTAAGGGATGAATCATGTACGCCTCCAATGTTTTTATGGAATTGAAGAAATTCATTATAGTCACGAATATAGTCTTCTTCACTATATAGGCTATCTGCTAATACCATTAGTACACAATCTTCTGAAAAGTCATGCATCTCTCTCCAAATTCCCGATTCAATTAAAAGCCCTTGAGCCGGATTATCCAGTAGAATACTGATTTTTTCATCACCATCATCTAGTACAAAACGGCACGACCCTCTAACTGCAATTACAACTTGCTTTAGGTTTTTATGGGCATGAAAGCCACGTGATACACCAGGTTTAGTATTGTATAAATAATAAACTCGTTTAATTTCAAAAGGGACATTTTTCCCTTCTTCTAAAGCGATTAATGAGCCACGATCGTCACCATGACTTTGCAACGGCAATAATTTAATTTCCATATTTTATTCTCGGTTTTAATAGCTAAAATTAACTTGTTGGTGGCAAGGTAATTGTTTGATATATAGGAAGATTGAGTGTATACCGTACCCAATTGCCAAAGCTATATTTCTCACGGATAGAAGAATCTATTGCTTGATATGGGGTTGCTAAAAACGTATCTATACCATCAAGTTGAACGCCATCCCAAAT
>CAUUTP010000070.1:0-10571 GCA_963548155.1 uncultured Eikenella sp. | reverse complement strand
CGAAAGTAGGACACTGCCAAACACCTATTGATGACACCCGCCTAACGGCGGGTGTCATTCTTTATGGGACAGAATGTAGAAGAAAGAATGAAAAGAAAGCAGAGTGAAGGGGAGCCGGAGAAAGAATGGGTGGGATGAGAGTGGAGAGAGCAGAGAAGAAAAGAGGCTAGCTGAAACCTGCAGTTAGCCACCTTTACCTTGGATGAGAATTATTTGATCTGTCTATAGAGTTGGATAACCGGGGCTTTTTCGCAGGCTTCTACCAAGGTTGGCACAATGCGGGTAAAGTGTGCAGAAGCGGAATGGGTATCCAATACAGCCTGGTTTTGCCATAACTCGATGAAGCTGACTTGGTTGGGTTGTTGGGTATTTTGGTATAGGTGGTAAGACAGGCAGCCGTTTTCCTTGCGGGTTTCGGCAATCAATTCGTCGCAGTGTTGCAGGAATTTATCCAGTTCGGCGGGTTTGACTTCGAATTGGGCAACTACAGTAAGCATAATGACTCCTTGGTGTTATTTGGATAGATGATTGGTAACATTTGATTTAGGCTACCTGAAAGCAGTGTAACAGATTTTCTGGTTAAAGCCGCCGATTTCTTCATACCGCATGCATTCAGCGTGCTGTGCTCCCATATTGCTTACTACTTTGCTGCTTTGTATGCTAAATCAGCTTTAGGAATGGCTAGTTTTTTTAATTTTATTTCGCTTTGCATAAGGACAATAAAGGCTACCTGAAAATTTGATTTCAGGTAGCCTTTGTTTTGATGGCAGGGTTAATGCCGATGTTTAGCCTTCATAGTGCTCGATGCTGGGGCAGGAGCAAACCAAGTGGCGGTCGCCGTATACATCGTCGATACGGTTTACACTCGGCCAGAATTTGTTCTCGCGCACATAGGGCAGGGGGTAGACGGCTTCTTCGCGGCTGTAGGCACGTTTCCATTCGCCGGTTACATCAGCGGCGGTGTGCGGTGCGTTGACCAGCGGGTTGTCGTCTTTCGGCCATTCACCACGCTGTACTTTCAGCGCTTCCTGCTTGATTTGCTTCATCGCGGCGATGAAACGGTCGAGCTCGGCCTTGCTTTCGCTTTCGGTGGGCTCGATCATCAGCGTACCGGCCACGGGGAAAGACATGGTCGGGGAGTGGAAGCCGTAGTCCATCAGGCGCTTAGCGATGTCCACTTCGGTGATGCCGCTTTCGGCCTTGAGCGGGCGCAGGTCGATGATGCATTCGTGCGCCACGCGGCCGTTTTTGCCGGTATAGAGCACCGGGTAATCGGCGGAGAGCTGCTTGGCAACGTAGTTGGCGTTGAGCAGGGCGGTTTCGGTGGCCTGGCGCAAACCGTCTGCCCCCATCATGCTAATATACATCCAAGTAATCGGCAGGATGCTGGCGGAGCCGTAGGGTGCGGCAGATACGGCACCCATGCCCACAGTGGCGCCTTCTACCGGTGCCACGACGTGGCTCGGCGCAAACGGGGCGAGGTGGGCTTTCAAGCCGATGGGACCCATGCCGGGGCCGCCGCCGCCGTGCGGGATACAGAAGGTTTTATGCAGATTCATGTGCAACACGTCGGCACCCACTTCGGCCGGCTGCATGATGCCGACTTGGGCGTTCATATTGGCGCCGTCCATATACACCTGGCCGCCGTTTTCGTGGATGATGCGGCAGATGTCGCGGATGCCTTCTTCATACACGCCGTGGGTGGACGGGTAGGTAATCATCAGCGCGCCCAGCGTATCTTTATGCTGTTCGGCCTTGGCTTTCAGATCGGCAATATCCACGTTGCCGTGCTCGTCGGTATCCACGATCACAATCTGCATACCGGCCATGTGGGCGGTGGCGGGGTTGGTGCCGTGGGCGGAGCGCGGAATCAGGCACACGTTGCGCTCGGGGTGGCCTTGCGCTTCGTGGTAGCGGCGGATGGTCACCATGCCGGTGTATTCGCCTTGCGCGCCGGAGTTGGGCTGGATACAGATGGCGTCGAAGCCGGTAACGGCCTTGAGCTGCTCTTGCAGGCCGTGGATCATTTCCAGGCAGCCTTGCACTTGTTCGCGCGGGGCAAATGGGTGCACATTGGTGAATTCCGGCCAGGTAATCGGAATCATCTCAGCAGTGGCATTCAGCTTCATGGTGCAGGAACCGAGCGAAATCATGCTGCGGTTCATGGCCAAGTCGCGCTCTTCCAGTTTTTTCAGATAGCGCAGCATTTCGTGTTCGGTGTGGTAGCTGTTGAACACGGGGTGTTGCAAGATGGCACCTTTGCGCTGCAGGTTTTCAGGTAGCCTGCTGGCGGGCGCGTTCTCGGGCAGGGCAGCCGCCTTGCCGGTGAACAATTCAACCAGTTGGGCAAACTCTTCGGCGCTGGAGGTTTCGCTGAAGGCGGCAGCCAGTACGTTCTCGCCAATGCGCAGCAGGTTGAAGCCGGCATCCAGCGCTTTTTGATACACGCCGTCGGCTTGCACCTTGCTGCCGAAATCTACGGCTACGGTGTCGAAGAATACCGAGTGCACCACTTTGCCACCGGCAGCCTGTACCGCATCGGCAAAAGCAACAGCCAGCGCATGGATACGGCTGGCGATGCGGTTTACGCCTTCGGGGCCGTGATACACCGCATACATACCGGCCAAGTTGGCCAGCAGCACCTGCGAAGTACAAATATTGGAATTGGCTTTTTCACGGCGGATATGCTGCTCGCGGGTTTGCAGCGCCATACGCAGCGCCTGCTTGCCGGAAGCATCCACCGATACGCCGATGATGCGGCCGGGGGCGGATCGTTTGTCTTTATCTTTAAACGCAAAGTAAGCAGCGTGCGGGCCGCCGAAGCCCATCGGGATACCAAAGCGCTGGGTGCTGCCCAAGGCAATGTCGGCGCCCAACTCGGCGGGTGCTTTCAGCAGCACCAGGCTCATGATATCGGCAGCCACGGCCACTACTGCACCTTTGGCTTTTACAGCGGCAATCACGTCGCCCAAATCGGCCACGTCGCCGTCTTTGCCCACGTATTGGAACAGCGCGCCGAAGTATTCGCCGTTGCGAGCGGTGTCGAAATTGCCCACTACCAGCTCGAAATCGAAATATTTGGCTCGGGTTTTGATTACGTCCAGCGTTTGCGGGTAAACGCGCTCGTCCACAAAGAATTGGTTGGATTTGGATTTACCCACGCGGCGCGCCATGGTCATGGCTTCGGCAGCGGCGGTGGCTTCGTCGAGCAGGGAGGCACCGGCCAGCTCGAAGCCGGTGAGGTCGATACATACCTGCTGGAAGTTCAACAAGGCTTCCAAACGGCCTTGCGACACTTCGGCCTGATAGGGCGTATAGGCGGTGTACCAGCCCGGATTTTCCAGCACATTGCGCAGAATCACGTTTGGCAGGCGGGTGGGGTAGTAGCCCAGGCCGATATAGCTTTTATTGATACGGTTTTTGGCGGCGATGCCCTTGAGCTTGGTCAAGGCATCGGCTTCGCTCAATGCTTCGGGCAGCTGCAGCGAGCCGGGCATACGTACGCTTTGCGGCACGGTGTGCTCCACAAAGCTGCTCACATCTTTTTCGCCCAACGCAGCCAAAAGGGAGGCGCGGTCGGACAGGCTGAGGTGGCGGCCGATAAAGTCGTTGTGGTGGAAAAGTTCGTTAAACTTCATGATCCTGCATCCTTTCTACTTGCTCAGTGTTGAGATGGTGGGGGATTGGAACAGACGGCCGTATTGTAGCGTAAATCAGGGTGCTTGCGGCAGATGCGGCAAAGATTCTGCCATTTTCTGCCGATGGTTTTCAGGTAGCCTCAGCGGGGGCGGCGGATAGATGGTTTAGATGGCAATGATGGTTACAGGTCATCGGCGGAAGAGGTGCACGCCGTGCAGACGGAAGGGCGGATCGGGGTGTTCGGCCAGCAGGTATTCCCGCCCGTTTGCTCGGGCGATGGCGAAGCAGACTAAGGGGCGCCGCCGTGGAAGAGGTACAGTTTATCCGCTTCGCGCCGCCAATCGCCGCCGCAGCCGCAGTCGGTTTCCCCTGTGCAGGCGGCTAATTCGGCTTTACTGGGCTCGTATTCCAGCTCGAAGCTGCCGTTGCGGTGGAGCCGTAAGGTGTGTTGCGGGCTACGGTAGGTGGCGGTGCGGTTGACGAAGCTGCCGTCCCATATGAGTTTGAGTATGGCGGGCAGGTCGAGCAGGGTGGTGATGCTACCGGGATCGAACAGGAGGAGCAGCCAGTAATACCACGGCTCCGCCCACTTTATGCTGCCGAGGAAGAGCAGGATGGGGCTGACCAAGGGGGTGAGCGAATAACCTTTGCGCAGGAAGAGCCGGTTGCATGAGGCGATGAGGGCAAAAAGGATGAGGGCAGGATAGGCGGTAACGGGCATGGCGAGTTTGGGAAAAGGCTACCTGAAAATATTGGCGGGTTTGTGCGTAAACGGCAGGCGGCCATATTTATCGCGAATTAAAGGTTAGGATGCCGCTGCGTTGACTTGGGCTGGCCGCATTGTCCGTATTGTCTGCGGCTTGCCGACTTGCCCTGTTCTTATTCGAATCCGCCTTACAGACGCACATTATTTTTCAGGTAGCCTTTCTGTTTATTCATCCCACTCTTCTTCGTCCTGCCAAGCTTTATCCAGCGCGTGGCGGATGGAGTCGCTGTCGAAGCCGCGGTAGGCGAGGAAGCGGGTGGCGGGTTTTCGGTGGGTGGAACTGGCGGTGTTGGTTTGCAGGCGGCTTGTGTCTTTCAGGTAGCCTGTATTTTTCAGGTAGCCTTTTGGGCGGGCAGGGAAAACGGGAACGGAGTTTGTCCGTTCCCGTTGGTTTTGCGGCCGGAGGCGCGGCGGGGCTATTCTTTGGGATTCCAGATGTATTTCAAGTCGTTCCACACTGCGCCGCCGTGGTCGGAGTCGGCTACGCCGTAGTTTTTGAAGCCGAAGCGGCCGTACCATTCGATGAGGTGGTCTTTGCAGGTGAGGATGATGCCGCGTTTGCCGCGCGCTTTCATGGTATCGATGTAGTGCTGCATCAGCTGGGCGGCGATGCCGCGCTTGCGGTATTCGGGCAGCACGACGAGGCCGAACACGGCGGCGTAGTCGCCGTTGGGTTTGTGCAGGGTGGCGTCGGCGTAGTATTCGTCGGGCAGGTCGGGCACGTCGGAGACGCTGCCGTTGATGAAGCCGACGGCTTTGCCGTCTTCTTCGGCCACGAAAAACTGCTCGGGGAACACGCGCAGGCGGTCGGTGATGCGCTCGAGGCTGGCGGCTTCGGCGGGCGGGAAGCCGGCGGCTTCGATGGCAGCGAGCACGGGGGCTTCGTTTGCATGGGCGGGGCGGATAACAATCGATATGGTTTTTCCTTTCGTGGAGCGCAATCGGGAAGCGCAGGGCGCTGTGTGCGGCGGCTCTATCTTTTGATCGAATGGTGCTGCAAATGGTTGCGGCGGTTGGAAATTCCCGCTGTGCTCAGCGGGGTGTGGGTGTGATATGGGCTGATTGGGGCGGGTTTCAAGGGCTGGGGCGGAAATTTTTGGGGAGAATTTGAGAATGGATTGTTATTTGTTGTTTGTGATTGGAATGTTATTTTTGGTGGCTGTATTTTGGCCTTGTGGAAGCCTATGATGTGTTTTCAGGTAGCCTGATTGGCCTGCCATTGTTGGCGCAGCAGGGCTTTGAAGCGTTCCTGCTCGGCTTGGAATTTTTTCGGCAGCATCAGGCTGATGAGTTTGGGCAGGCGGTGTTGGGCGATGAGTTCGCCGATGAGGGAAACGTCTTTCAAATTGCGCGTGCCCATCAGTTCCAAGCCTTCCAATTGCGGCATTTGCTCCAAGCCGTTTAGGCTGCTGATGGCGGGGTTGATGAGGTCGATGAAGGTAAGATTTTTTAACCCGACAAATTCGGTCAAATCCTTGCCTTTGTAGGAATACAGGCTGACGCTTTTCAAGCCCGCTGCCTGAGCGATGTTAATGATGTGTTTGGGGTCGGCGGGGTTGGCTTGCAGCGATTCCAAAGCGCTGATGCGCGAAACGTCTAGCTGGGGCATTTTTTGTCCCAAATATTCAGTTTCCTCAGCT
Organism: uncultured Eikenella sp.; assembly: GCA_963548155.1. Lineage (GTDB taxonomy): Bacteria > Pseudomonadota > Gammaproteobacteria > Burkholderiales > Neisseriaceae > Eikenella. The sequence goes on along the minus strand of CAUUTP010000070.1, from coordinate 4,526 downwards.
TGGGCATGGCGTATAGCTGCTCAACGTTTTTGATTTCGATGATTTCCCACGGCAGTTCTTCTATCCACAGCTCTTCCAGCTCGGGACAGAGGGCGAGTGGGGCAAAATCGACGGCGGCGGGCTGGCGTACCAGTGTTTCTCGTTCTGCGATGGTTGCTTTGCACAAAGCGGGGTAGCCGATTTGCAAACCGGCGCCATGCTGTTTGGCCAGCTGCACGCCTTCTTCCAAAAAGTTGGCGGGAACGTCAATCTTGTTAATCGGGTAGGGGCTGCTGTGCTGCCTGTGCCGAATAAATTTGTTCATGCGGTGTCCTTTGTTTTGAAGCAGTAGGTCGGGCATTGATGCCCGACATTTTTTCTATGCTTGCCGGTGTCGGGCATCAATGCCCGACCTACGGGCTACCAGAAAATGGGATTGGGGATTTTCAGGTAGCCTTTGTGCGCGGCGGCAGGCGGCTAATCGCCGAACCATTCGTCGTCGGGCAGGGCGGGGGGTGGCTCTGCCCAGGCGTGGGCGAGGGCGTGGCGGATGGTGTCATGGTCGAAGCCTCGGTAGGCGAGGAAGCGGGCGGCGCGCTGGCGCTCGTTCCAGTCGGCGGGCGGCTGTTTGAATTTTTTGGCCAGCACGGCGCAGGCGGTGGTGCGTTCGCTGTCGCGGTCGGGCAGGGTGGCTGCGATGAGTTCGTTGTCCAGCTTTTGCTGTTGCAGACCTTGGGCGAGGCGCAGGCGGCCGTAACGGCTGCTTTTGCTGTATACGTAGCTTTCGGCGTAGCGCTGATCGGATTGCCAGTTGCGGTTGGCAAACTCTTGCAGCAAAGCATCGATTTCGGCGGGATCTTCGGCATAGGGCGCGAGTTTGCGTCGCAGTTCGGCTTGCGACATTTCCCGCCGCGACAATAAATCTAGGGCGCGGCTGCGCAGGGATTTAACGTCGGTCATCGGGGCGCAGGCGGTCGTAGATTTCGGGTAGGGTGCTGACAATCCAATCCGCGCGGGTGGCGGGATTCTCAGCCAGTTGATCCATATCGGCATAGCCGTAGCGCACGCCGATGGCAAAACAGCCGGCGGCTTTGGCGGCGAGGATGTCGTTGCGCGAATCGCCCACCATCGCCATGTTTTCCGGCTTCACGCCCAATACTTCGGCGGCGTGCAGCAGCGGTGCGGCATCGGGTTTGCGCTGCGGCAGGGTGTCGCCGCCCACCACGAGGCTGAACAGGTCGGCCAGGCCCAGGCGGCGAAGCAGCTCGGCGGCCCAGGCTTCGCGTTTGTTGGTGATTACGGCCAGCGGGATACCGAGGGTTTTCAGGAGCTGGAGGCCGGTTTTTACTTCGGGGTAGATGTAGGTGTGGCGGTCGAGGTGTTCGGAATAATGTTGGGCAAACACGGCGAAGGCGCGCTGCCACACTTCATCAGGGGCTTGGCCGTCCGGATCGGCAGTGAGGGCACGGTGCACGAGCTTGCCCACGCCGTCGCCCACGTAGGACATCATCAGTTTTTCGTCGAGTAGGGGCAGGTTTTCGCTGCGGCGGGCTTCGTTGGCGGCAGCGGCGAGGTCGGCAAGGGAATCGACTAAGGTGCCGTCCAAATCAAAGGCGGCGGCGTGGATTTCGGGGCGGGTATTCATGGTGTGGCCTCGGAGGTTTGATAAAAAATGATAGCGGATTTTAGCATGGGGCTGGTGATAAGAAGGCTACCTGAAAGTTTCAGGTAGCCTGTTAAGGCTTACAATGCAGCGTGGATTTCCTGCCGGATTTTATCGAGGAAACGGCCTTGCGGCACGAGTTCGGCGGCTTGGGCGTAGTCTGCCTGCTGAAAGGCGGTGCTGAGTTTGGCCAGCAGCCGGGCCTCTTCGGCAGCCACTTGGCTATCCAGCGCAGCAAGCCGTTCGGCAGAGTTTTCGGCGCGGGCTGCGGCCAGTTCTTCGCGCCATTCCATTTGCTGCATTAGAAACTCGGGATCGAAGGAGGTGCGCTCTTCAGAATCGGCCTGAATGCCTTGTGCCTGCAGCAGCAAAACGGCGCGCTCCAGCGGCCGGCTGAGGCGGCGGTAGGCTTCGTTTACGGCGGCGGCCATCATCACGGCCTGCTTCTGCTCGAAGGCGGAAGCGGTGGCGGTTTTGTCGGGATGGAAGCGGGCGGCCAGTTGGCGGTAGGTTTGCTCCAGCGCGGCGGGGTCGAGGTCGAATTGCGCGGGCAAGTTGAAAAGTTGGAATTCGCGCGGCATGTGTGTGCTTTCAGGTAGCCTGTTCTAAAGATGGAATATTGTATAGGCAAACGCCAAGATGAGGCTACCTGAAAACGGCGGCAGTCGGTTTTGCTGAGGTACGCTGCATCTGCTTTCAGGTAGCCTGCAAGCGCCGCGGCTGGCGGAAGGGCGGCGGCTTGCTATACAATACGCGCCCTTACCGTTTGAAAGAAATGCGATTATGCCCTACCAACAAGCCAGTATTCCGATTGGTGCTGACCGTGCCGAGCAGTTTTCCGATGCGTTAATGGCGGCCGGTGCATTGTCGGCCGCGATTGAAGATGCCTATGCCGGCACAGACGAAGAACAGGCTATTTTCGGCGAGCCGGGCGAAGAAAGCGGCCAAATTTGGCAGCGCAGCTTGGTGATTGCCCTGTTTGACGACCAATGCAACGTTGCCGCCGCCGTGGCTGCCGCGGCCAAGGAATGCCGGTTGGAAGTGCCGCCCTACCGCATCGAGCAGTTGCCGGAGCAGGATTGGGTACGCCTCACGCAATCGCAGTTTGATCCCATCCGCATTTCCGGCCGGCTGTGGATTGTGCCCACCTGGCACGATATTGCCGACCAATCGGCCGTAAACCTGCGGCTCGACCCCGGCTTGGCTTTCGGTACGGGCAGCCATCCCACCACCCGCTTGTGCCTACAATGGCTCGATGAAAATATCCAAGCTGCCGACCGCGTGCTCGACTACGGCTGCGGCTCCGGCATTTTGGCCATTGCCGCGCTCAAACTCGGTGCTGCCGCCGCCGACGGCGTGGATATTGATGAGCAGGCTATTGTGGCCAGCCGCAGCAATGCCGAGCAAAACGAAGCAGAAGCCCGTTTTTTCCTGCCCGACGACTTGCCGGAAGCAGAATACGATGTGGTGGTGGCCAATATCCTGGCCAACCCGCTGCGCCTGTTGGGCGGCATGCTGGCTTCGCGTACCAAGGCGGGCGGGCGGATTGTGCTTTCCGGCATTTTGGAAGAGCAGGCCAAAGAGCTAAACGGCATCTATAGTGAATGGTTCGATATGCAGCCGCCGGTTGCCGAAGGCGGCTGGGTACGTTTGGTGGGCGTGCGCAAAGCCGGATAACCCGCCAGTAATGCCGTAGAGCCGTTTCAAACGGGAGCGAAACCAGGCAAGCCAAGGCCGCGCATCCTTCTTTTTTGAAACGGCTAAATTCATGGTAAATGGTTTGGCGAGAGTGAACCGCCAGCATAAATCCTCTGCAAAATATACAAAAAACCGACAGTTAGCCGCTAAAAGGCTACTTGAAAATGGTAAAACCGCATTAATTTTCTTAAAATAGCGGCCGAAACATCAGTATTTGGATTGCCGACACATGAAAACCGTCAAACTCAGTTGCCCCCGCTGCCAAGCGGAGAATCATTATGCCGTAGCCGATTTGCAGGCAGCCAACGGGCGGGTGCAGTGCAGCCAGTGCCGGCACGCCTTCACGGTAACGCGCAAGCCGAAAGCCCAGAGTTCCCCAGCCGCCCAAGCTGAAATTCTGCAGGAAGACGTGATTCACACCAAAATGCCCCTGCGCGAAAAACTCGCCCGCCTCAAGCAGCAATCTGCCGCCTTGGCCGCACAGCAGGCCGGACAAGATGCCGACGAATCCCTGCACACCCAGAAAAAACCGCTGGCCGCCGAGCTGGACGAAATCGACAGCCGCCTGCGCCGCCAGCGCATGGCGCTGGATAACGACACCGGCCACGCCATGCCCTTCAAATTGGCTGAAGCCGAGCGCACTGCCAACAGCACCGATGCCATCGAGGCCCTGCTGCAACGCTCTGCTGCTACCCCGCCGCCGCCCGCCGTACTGCCCAGCATCGACACCCTGCTCAAAAGCGCGCAATCTACCGCTGCCGGCCATGGGCAAACCCAAAACATCCACATCCAGGCTGAGAGCTTGGTGTTCAACTTAGTATCCGGCCGCGACCCCGGCGGCATCCAGCTGCCTGCCGCAGCCAAGCTGCCCGCCGTTATCGACCAGCCCGCCGACAACCTGCTCTCTGCGCCTTCTAGCCATCCGAGTGTTCCTGCATCTGCCGCTGCCGTACACAGCGAATTCAACTGGACGCTGGCTTCGCTGGCTGCGCTCACAGTATTGATTATGCAGCTGTTTTATTATTTGCTGATTATGAAGCACTAAATCACAGCGCCGAATATGAGAAGGCTACCTGAAAACTAGAAAGACTGGTTTTCAGGTAGTCTTTTATGATTTTGGAAGTAAGGGCTATTTCGGCATAAGTAACAAAAAAGGTGCTAAAGCCCCCCCGCAAGCCTTATCCTG
>CAUUTP010000069.1:0-10608 GCA_963548155.1 uncultured Eikenella sp. | reverse complement strand
GTTAAGTTTATTAAGGATTATTTCTCTGTTTCTGATGATGAGTAGCACCTTTTTTTGTTACTTATGCCGCAACTCCCAATATTTTTACAATCACGAAACGTAAGAATTTGTAAAATTTTTATTAGCCATACAGTATCCATTTTCTGATTAATGATTTTTATACTTATATGTAACAATATAATTTTTTAATAATAAATTATCCGTTTAAAAATACTAAAAGAATTTCATTCATAAAAAATTACCAAGTAAACCCAGTTAATTTATAAACAAATATTTACATTTACAATATTTTTCTTGACATAAACCTCATATCGAAAAAGAATGCAACCTCGTTTCAACCAAAGGTAAAGAAAATGTCTCTATCCACCCATGATCCTTATGCCAATTACAGGGAGCTTACCCTGCGCGGCATGGTGTTGGGCGCGTTAATCACCGTGGTGTTTACCGCCTCCAATATCTATTTAGGGCTGAAAGTAGGCCTCACGTTTGCCTCTTCCATCCCGGCTGCCGTGATTTCCATGGCGATTTTGAAATTCGCCAAAGGCAGTAATATCCTTGAAAACAACATGGTGCAAACCCAGGCTTCTGCCGCGGGTACGCTCTCTTCCGTGATCTTCATCCTGCCCGGCCTCTTAATGAGCGGTTATTGGACAGGATTCCCGTTTTGGCAAACCACTCTGCTGTGTATGGCCGGCGGTATTTTGGGGGTGATTTTCACCATCCCGTTGCGCTATGCCATGGTGGTGAAAAGCGATTTGCCCTATCCCGAAGGCGTGGCGGCAGCCGAGATTTTGAAAGTCGGTAGCGGCGACGGCGTGGTGGGTGAGGAAAATGCAGACACCACGCAAAAAGCTGACAGTGGTATTGGCGAAATCGTTACCGGCGGTGTGATTTCCGGTATTTTCAGTTTCGCCAGCAACGGCTTGCGCGTAGTGGCCGACAGTGCCAGCCTGTGGTTTAAAGCCGGCACGTCTATTTTCCAAATCCCGATGGGCTTCTCATTGGCTCTGCTCGGCGCCGGCTATTTGGTCGGCCTGGCCAGCGGTATTGCCATGCTGGTGGGCATTGCGATCGCCTGGGGCATCGCCATCCCCTATTTCTCTGCCACCAATCCGCAGCCGGCTGATATGGAAATGGTTGCTTTCGCTATGCGGTTGTGGAAAGAAAAAGTGCGCTTTATCGGCGCCGGCACCATCGGTATTGCCGCAATCTGGACGCTGATCACCCTGCTCAAACCCACCCTGGAAGGCATGAAAATGTCGTTCCGTGCCATCAAAGGCGGTGAAGGTGCTGCGCTGGAACGCGTTGAGCAAGACTTGTCACCCAAAGCCATGATTGCCTATGTACTAGGCATGATGCTGCTCTTGGGCTTCTCCTTCTACCACTTCGTGGCTGATGCCAACTTGCCTACCGGCACGGCTTGGCTGCTGGTAGTAGTCTGCACCTTGCTGGCTTTCGTTATTGGTTTCCTGGTAGCAGCTGCCTGCGGCTATATGGCCGGCTTGGTGGGCTCTTCTTCCAGCCCGATTTCTGGCATTGGCATCATCTCCGTAGTGGCTATTTCACTGGTGCTACTGGCTATTGGCAGTGCCAACAACATGTTTGCCGATGAAGGCACTCGCAATTTCCTGGTGGCGCTCACTCTGTTCTGTGGCTCTGCCGTAGTGGCCGTGGCTTCCATTTCCAACGACAACCTGCAAGACCTGAAAACCGGCTACCTGATTAAAGCCACCCCGTGGCGTCAGGAAGTGGCGCTGATTATCGGCTGCGTGGTGGGTGCATTGGTTGTATCTTCCGTGCTTGAGCTGCTCTACGCTGCCTACGGCTTCACTGGCGCCATGCCGCGTCCGGATATGGATCCGAGCCAGGCTCTGGCTGCGCCGCAGGCCACACTGATGACTACCATCGCCAAAGCCATCTTCTCGCACTCGCTGCAATGGAACTACATTCTCACCGGTATCGGTATTGGTGTGGTGCTCATCATCATCAACGAAGTATTGAAACGCAGCGGCTCCAAACTGATGCTGCCCACCCTGGCCGTGGGTATGGGCATCTACCTGCCGCCGGCTATCAATATGCCGATTGCCATTGGTGCCATCATGGCCGCCTTCCTGAAACGCCGCATTGGCAAAGATGAGGCCAAACAGAAAGATGCCGAGCGCGTGGGCACCCTGTTTGCTGCCGGCCTGATTGTGGGCGAGAGCTTGATTGGTGTGATTATGGCGCTGATTATCGCCCTGTCTGTTACCAGCGGCGGCTCCGACTCTCCGCTGGCGCTGAACCTGGACAACTGGGGCACCATCAGCGAATTCCTCGGCCTGGCCTTCTTCATCGGTGGTATGCTGATCTTCATCCGCCGCGTGATGAAAACCAAATAAACGCGTTGCCGCAAATGCAAACCGCCCGATAGATATCGGGCGGTTTTTGTATGTTGATTGAGTTTAAAAACGTAGGGTTGGTGGCACACATTCAGCAAAAGGCTACCTGAAAATATTGGGCATCAGATTTTTCAGGTAGCCTCTTTGATATATCAGCAGCGTAGGTAGCTCATTGCCCATACAGAAAGCGTATCAGCTTGAATATCCCGGCAGCCCGTTAAAACATTCCAAACAGCATCAACCATATAGCTTGGTATTCCTACCGAACCTCTTCGATACAATCAAATAAAAGTCTACCTGAAAACCAAACAAAACATGTTTCAGGTAGCCTCTAGCATTATTTTACTTTGCCGCCGATTCTGCCTGCCGAGCTTCCCCTTCCCGCAGCAGCTCCTCACGCACGCGCTGGCGAAAACGTCCTGCCGCAAAATGGTAGAACGGTTGCGGGCAAAACTGGCGGGCAATCACCGAAGCGGCAATCGACGACACCAACATCCAAAACAACAGCGACTGGCTGCCCGTCATTTCCATCACCACCACGCTGGCCGTGAGCGGCGCTTGCGTAGCCGCTGCTAAAAACGCAGCCATGCACAGCAAGGCCAGAATTGCCGCCGGGGCTTCCGCACCGGCAATTTGCGCGATGTGTACGCCCAAGAGCGCACCGATGGCCAGCGAAGGCGTAAAAATCCCGCCCGGAATGCCCGCCCAATAGGACAGCACCGTAGCTGCCCACTTCGCGCCCGCCAGGCCATAAGTCAAATCCGTCTGCCCGTGCAACGCGGCCGCCGCCACATCATAACCCGTGCCGTAGGTTTGCCCATCGAACAGCACGCCCAAGGCAGCCAGCATCAAGCCGAACACACCCGCCAACCAGATCGGGTGACGACGCATCCAATTGCGCCATTTCGGCAACGCCAACCAAGTTGCACCCTTGCTTAGAAAACGCGCAAACAACCCGCCCGCCACGCCGCACACGGCGGCGCACAGCAAAGCCCAACGCAGCATATGCTCTGCCGGCTGCCCGGCGTTAAAGCCCTGAAAATAAGTACTGTTGCCCTCAATCGCCACTAAAAAGAAACCTGAAGCCAGCACGCCGATAAAAATTTGCCGCTCCCAATGCAGCGACACCGAACGCCCCAGCTCCTCAATCGCAAAAATCACCCCGGCCAGCGGCGCATTGAATGCTGCTGCCAAACCGCCAGCCGCACCGGCCGCCAGCAATTCCTTGTCTTGCAAGCGCTTGAATGCCAAATTATAGCGTTTGCACCAAGAACCCCAGGCCAGCATCACTGCGGCCCCCACCTGTACCGAAGGCCCTTCGCGCCCGATGGATGCACCGGCCAACATGCCCAAAAACGTGAGCGGAATTTTTAAAGCCGTGCGCCACAAAGCCACCAAACGGTTGCCGCCCTTCACTTTCGGCATCGAAAGCGTGGCCAACACCTGCGGAATCCCGCTGCCCGCCGTATAAGGCGCATACCGGCGCGTGAACCACACAATCAGCATCAGCGATATCGGTAGCACCGCAAATGCTGCCAGCGGATACTGCTGTGACCACTTGGCATTCAAATGAAGCGCATAATCTGCCAATTTGGCAAACCCTAGCGACACCAACGACACCAAAGCAGCCCCCATCAACAGCAAAATCACTGCCGCCGTTTTGCGCGACAGGCGCTGCGTTTGCTTGATTTTGTGCGCCAGCGACCTGCCGATGCCGCTGCTCAGCTTCAAACCCAATCGTTTCATATTGACCTATCCGTTACGCCTGAGGAATTTGCCTGTTGGCACAACCTATTCCCAAGCGCAATAGCTTGTTAAATTATCAAAACATTTCTTTGCATATTATAGCAAACAGTGAGAAAGCGGTAGGTTGTTGGTGCATTTATGCCGTTTATCCGTTGCAAACTGCCTGCCATCCTGCCAACTAAAAGTCTTTACACTTCAAACCCATCAAGCCAAAATACCCGCTCTTGGCACAAAATATCTTGCCTTTTAGGCACGCTTCCTATATTATCCGCCGTTCTGAACACGGAGTAGTGGCTGAGAGGTTGAAGGCACACCCCTGCTAAGGGTGCATATGGGCTAAAACCTGTATCGAGGGTTCGAATCCCTCCTACTCCGCCAGATTAAAACTCCCCAATCCGCAAGATTGGGGAGTTTGCTTTTGCCTGTTTGATGCGTAAGCTTTCAGGTAGCCTCCAGACAACAGGCTACCTGAAAACTGCGAAGGCTGCTTTCTCAGGTAGCCTGCTATCCAGCCTTAAAGCCCATTTGGCAGACAATCCCATACCAAGCAAGTAGACGCTCACTCCAGCAAGCAACCATCCGCTCCATATAACAAAATCAGCCCAGCAACAGCGAGCTAATCTATCCAGGCTACCTGAAAACCAAATCAAGCAATCCGCTGCTTACTGCCAAGCCATCAAAAAAGGCTACCTGAAATTTCAGGTAGCCTTTTCTTCAATCAAGGCTCAAGCGGCGGCATTACGCAGTTTTCTTGCCGGTGCCTTTGCTGAACACGATTTTAGTTGCCTGCCAGGCCACACAGCAGCCGCCGGCAATGAATACCAAGTCGGAGATGGTACGAATCCAGCGCAGCATCACCAGCGAATCCTGCTGCATGAAGCCTTCGCTGCGAGCCATCCACAAGCCGTCGTGAATGGCGGCATAAATTTGAATCACACCGGCGGGCAGCAGGCTGGTGGCAATCATGCCCACCAGGCCGAGGTTCAGCATCCAGAAGCCGTAGCTCATCAGTTTTTCTTCAAACCCATAATCCGGTTTCAGATAGCGTGCCACCAGCAGCACGAAACCCAAGGCGAGGAAGCCGTATACACCAAACAGTGCGGCATGAGCGTGCACGGCGGTGGTATTCAGGCCTTGCAGGTAGAACAAGGAAATCGGCGGGTTAATCAGGAAGCCGAACACGCCGGCGCCGATCATATTCCAGAAAGCCACGGCCACGAAGCACATCAGCGGCCAGCGCAGGCGCTTCATCCACGGGGTGGCGTGCTGGTAGGACCAGTGCTCATGCGCTTCCTTGCCCAGCAGAATCAGTGGCACCACTTCCAAAGCGGAGAAAGACGCGCCTACAGCCATAATCGGCGTGGTGGTACCGGCGAAATACAGGTGGTGGAACGTGCCGGGCACACCGCCAACCATAAACAGCGAAGCGGCAACTAATGAAGCCACGGTGGCCGATTTACGGCTTACCAAACCCAAGTTGTAGAAAATAAAGGCCAGTACCACGGTGGCGAACACTTCAAAGAAGCCTTCCACCCACAGATGCACCACCCACCAGCGCCAGTAGTCCATCACGGTGAGGCTGTCGTGCTCGCCGTAGAGCAAGCCGGGTGCGTAAAACACACCCACGCCCACCATGGAGGCCACGAAAATGGCCAGCAGGTTTTTATCGGCATTTTTATCTTTAAACGCAGACACGGTGCAGCGCAGCATCAGGAACAGCCACAGCAAGAGGCCGACCATCAGCAGAATCTGCCAGAAGCGGCCCAAATCCAAGTATTCGTAGCCTTGGTGGCCGAACCAGAAATTCAGGTGTGCAGGCATGGCGTGGCTCAAGGCCAGGAAGTTGCCGCCGTAAGAGCCGCCCACCACGATAAACAGTGCCACAAACAGCGCGTTCACGCCGAGCGCCTGGAATTTCGGATCTTTGCCGCCGTTTACCACCGGAGCCAGGAACAGGCCGGCGGTAAGGAAGCCGGTAGCAATCCAGAAGATGGCGGATTGCAAGTGCCAAGTGCGCACCAACGCATAGGGGAACCAGTCAGACAGCGGAATGCCGAAGAAACGCTGGCCTTCCACGGTGTAGTGCGCAGTGAGCCGCCGAGCAGAATCTGCACGATAAACAGCGCCACGGTCAGGAACACATATTTGCCCAGCGCGCGTTGTGAAGGCGTGAGCTGCACTTTGCTGATCGGATCGGTATCCGGCAACTGCGACTCGCTTTCGTGTTTGTGCAAGAAAGACCAGCCCCACACCAAGAGGCCGATACCGGCCAGCAGGAACACGATACTGGCCACAGACCACATCACGTTTTCCGTGGTCGGCACGTTGTTGATCAAAGGTTCGTGCGGCCAGTTGTTGGTGTAGGTGGCATCATGGTTCGGGCGGTTGGTGGCAGCGGCCCAAGATGTCCAAAAGAAGAAATTGGTCAGGCGCTGGCGGCGGGTTTCATCCGGCAGCGTGTTGTTTTTCATCGCGAAGTGCTCGCGGGTTTTCTCCATCGACAGATCGTTGCCGTACAGCGTGATGTAGTACGGGGCAACCGCTTCGATGGCTTTGATGCGGGTGTCGCTCAACACCACTTTGCCGTCGGAGCCCACGCGGCTGCCGTTGCGGTATTCTTCCGTGAGCGCGGCTTTCAGCGCAGCCTGTTGGTCGGCATTGAGCTCGTCGAACATCTTGCCGTGCTGCTCTTGCGCACTGATGTTCAACCAAGCCACCAATTCGCGGTGCAGCCAATCGGCCGTCCAGTCGGGGCTTGGTAAGCGCCGTGGCCGAGAATCGAGCCCAGCTCCATACCGCCGGTGCTCTGCCAGGCAGACTGGCCGGCCAGCACGTCGTCTTTGCTGATCACGGTTTTGCCGTCGGCCGATACATAGGCTTCCGGGAACGGAGGCGCCTGACGGTATACCTCCACGCCCAAATAGCCCAATATTGAAAAGGTTATCGTTAAAACTACAATTAGCGACAACCATAATTTCTTCTATTGTCCCATTATTCATTCCTCTAAAAATTATTGTGGTGATTTCAAACCGATGCCGCCGCCTGTAAAGCGTTGCCGCTCCCAATGCAGAGACACCGGTTCCCATGCTCACTATAGCCATTTCTTGTCATGAAATATCTAGCTAAAAAGTATTAATTTGCGTCAACAGGGCTGGCGGCAAAACAAAAAACCGTATTCTCTGGGATACGGTTTTTCAGGTAGCCTTGGCTCACGGGTGTGCGCAATCGCGCAATTCCTTCGCGCGGCAGGGATTGTGTTTCAGCAGCACCGCCGCGCAGGCCGCTTCGTCGGCACAGTCTTCCCAGCCGTCGGCATCCCGCACATAGATGCCTGCCGTCCGATGTCATTCCAGCTTGGCTTCAAGCATCGCGTGCAGGCTGTCGTAGCACAAGATGGCGCCGTGGAAGTCGAACCACACCGGGGCACGGGGTTGCTCCATATCGCCGCATTCGATGCAATAAAACTCGCCTTCAAACTCGAATACAGGCAGCAACCGCGGTTCAAACAGGGGGAAATCCGGCTCTTGGCGGTTGGTTTCCATGCGCCATGCCCACTCGGCCAGCGCCGCTTCCACGGGAAGGAAGCAATGGTAATTAAACAGCGGTGTGTCTAAGGGCTGTGTGTCTGGCTGCACACTGCCGTTGTGCCAGCCGTAGAGCGCAAACCATTCCTGAGGCGGCAGATGGACGAAACCGGCGGCATCGAGTTTGGCCTGCAAATCCACGCGGCTCAAACCAGCCTGCAGGCTGGCCGGAAAGTGTGGGTCGTGTTGCGCGGCAATGGCGGTAAGTTCGGTGAGGGTGTGTTGAAGTTACATGAGGCTACCTGAAATGGATGCGGGTTAAAACGTGTTGCCGTTGGTTTTTCAGGTAGCCTTTCCGGCACCCCGTATGCCGCCAAATGGCTGGCTGGAAAGTGGGGTCAACCATTTTCAGGTAGCCTGTTGCCATCGAGGCTACCTGAAAAAGAGGCCACCTGAAACCCGGTGCGGGCTACATCTCGCCGTAGTTCGGCCCGCCGCCGCCTTCGGGGCAGGTCCAGGTGATGTTGGCGGCGGGGTCTTTGATGTCGCAGGTTTTGCAGTGGATGCAGTCGGCAGCGTGGATTTGCAGATGCGGCTGGCCGTTTTCCTGCACGATTTCATACACGCCGGCGGGGCAGTAGCGCGTTTCGGGCGCGGCGAAGCGGCGGTAACCCACCTCGATGGCGGCCTGTTCGCTGGCAAGCTTCAAATGCGCCGGCTGGTTTTCTTCGTGGTGGGTGTTGGCCAGATACACACTGCTGGTGCGGTCGAACGACACTTGGCCGTCCGGTTTGGGGTATTCAATTGGGCGGCACGCAGCGGCAGGTTTCAGGCTCTCGCGGTCGCTACCGTGGTGGCTAATAGTCCACGGCGCACGGCCGCGGAACAGATACACATCCAGCGCGTTGAGCCCCATGGCCGGCCAGAAACCCCATTTGAAGGCGGGGCGGATATTGCGGGCACGATAGAGCTCGTTGTGCAACCAGGATTGGCGGAAGGCTTCAGCATAGGCTACGGCTTCGGCGACCTCTTCCGCCACACTGCTTTGCAGCACGCCAAACACGGCTTCGGCGGCCAGCATGGCCGATTTCATGGCGGTATGCGCGCCTTTGATGCTGGGCACATTGAGGAAACCCGCCGCATCGCCCACCAGCACGCCGCCGGGGAAAGTGAGCTTGGGCAGGCTCTGCAAGCCGCCCTCGGTGAGTGCGCGTGCGCCATAGGCAATGCGCCGCCCGCCTTCAAACACGGGGCGGATGGCGGGATGGGTTTTAAACCGTTGAAACTCTTCAAACGGCGAGAGATAGGGGTTTTGATAGTCCAGCCCCACCACGAAGCCGACGGCCACTTTATTATCAGCCAAATGGTAGAGGAAAGAGCCACCGTAGGTGCGGGCATCCAGCGGCCAGCCCACAGTGTGCATCACGTTGCCGGGCTGCGACTGTTCGGGCCGCACTTCCCAAATTTCCTTCACACCCAGGCCGTAGGTTTGCGGCTGGCTGTGTTGGTCTAATTGGAATTTGGCAATCAGCTGTTCGGAGAGCGAACCGCGGCAGCCTTCGGCAAACACCGTCTGCCGCCCCCACAGCTCCATGCCGGGCTGGTAGCTGTCGGTGGGCTGGCCGTCTTTGCCGATGCCCATATCGCCGGTGGCAATGCCTTTTACGCTGCCATCTTCCCGATACAACACTTCGGCGGCGGCAAAGCCGGGATAAATCTCCACACCCAAACCTTCGGCCTGCTCGGCCAGCCAGCGGCAGAGCACACCCAAGCTGATGATGTAGTTGCCCTGATTGTGGAAGCTGGGCGGCAAGGGCAGCGGCAGCACGGATTGGCCGGTGAGGAAAAGCAGCCGCTCACCTTTCACCGGCTGATTAAGCGGCGCACCGCGCTCGCGCCAATCGGGCAGTAGCTCGCTCAGCGCCTTGGGGTTAAACACTGCGCCGGACAAAATATGCGCACCCACTTCCGAGCCTTTTTCCACCACGCACACGCTGATGTCGCCGCCCGACTCGGCCGCGAGCTGCTTGAGCCTTATCGCCGCCGACAGCCCGGCCACGCCCGCACCCACAATCACCACGTCACATTGCATACTCTCGCGTGTTGTTTGTTCTGTCATATCTGCCAAACTTTCCTGATTACGGGCCGTTTTTGCCCGTTTCCATACTAAAAACCGAAGGCTGGATTTTACCACTTCGGCGCTATTCCTGCCCCGCTTATCAGGCTACCTGAAAAGTTTCAGGTAGCCTTGATGCAGATTGGCCGAACTTAATAGACCTCTTGCGAAAGTATCCTGAAGATTTACAATTTCCAAATGAAATACGAAAACCGCATCCAAAAAAAGCGACAGGGAATTCAAACGGCTCACAGGTGTAACGCCCGTCCTTTTTCATGAGATGCTGCAAGTCACCACAGAAGCAGAAAGCCGGAAGGTCAAGTCGGGCAGGCCGCATACGCTCGGTTTGGCAGACCAACTGCTGCTTGCCCTAAGTTATCTGCGCCATTACCATACCCAACTCGAATTGGCCGCTATCTACGGTCTTTCTGAAAGTAATGTCTGCCGCACCATCCGTAAAACCGAGGACGCCCTCATCCGTTGCAAACGCTTTTCCCTGCCAAAACACAAGAATCCGGGCGATCAAACGGTCATCATTGACGTTACCGAAAGCCCGATTGAACGTCCCAAAAAAACAGCGGCAGTATTACAGCGGCAAGAAAAAGCGACATACGGTTAAAATCCAGGTCATATACGGCAGAGAAACTGAAAAAATCATCAGTATCCGGACGGGGATGGCTGCCCAGCATGACATGCGTTTAGCCAAGAAGCACCTTGCAGAGCTTTATCCCTACAAAATAGTCATTGCGGATAAGGGTTATCAAGGATTGGCTAAAACCGGATTACAGACCCCGAAAAAGAAATCCAAACATCATCCGCTGAACAAACAGGATAAAGAGGCGAA
>CAUUTP010000068.1:0-10635 GCA_963548155.1 uncultured Eikenella sp. | reverse complement strand
AGCTTGGTAGAGCTCGCTTTGGTTTTTCAGCCAGTTATCTGAAGCATTCTGGATTTCGGTTTTGCCTTCATAAAGTGTGCATCTGCCATCCCAAATCGCCTGCAGGATGGTGCAATTTTTGTATTCTTTCTTGTACTTGGCAGCAAAGGCTGCTAAATCCTGATGGGTAATTGCGGCGTTGCCTACGGCAAAAAAGTCGTCCACCAGATAGAAATAATATGCGGCAATTTCTTTGCCTGCCTGTTCGACCTGCTGCTTGATGAGGCTGAAACATTGGCAGATGTGCTCGACGGCGGTATCGTGCAGGTTTTGTGTTTTGGGTGGCATGGGGTTCCTTTGGGTTTTCAGGTAGCCTTTCCTGCTTTGAGGCTACCTGAAAATTTTGCGGGCAGGTTTATTTGGCTGCGCTAACGTGGCCGCACACGGCTTGTACCATTTTGGCGGTGTGCTGCTCTTCGCCACCTACAGCGTTGAGTCCGTTGATGGTTGCTTCACTCAGTTCGGCAGGCTTGGTGTGGGGGCGGGTGTCTTTTAAACCGTTTAGACTGCCATCTGAATTGAACAAGGCCAGTGCGCTCATCACGGATTGGTGTTTACCTCTGCCGCAGAATACCCAGTCGGATACCAGCATATAGGGCTCTGGGCTGGTGCGTTGGGAGCGGTGGCGGGATATAACGGAATACCAGCCGCCGCCGAGGGCGTGGATGGTGTTGGGATAAAGATAGGCGGTGTAGGTGCCGTCGCCATCGCTTTGGTAGTTGTAGAGGCGCACGCCTTCGCCAAGCTTGGTTTGCGCCATGGCGGCAGCTTTGGGGTTGGCTTGGCGTTCGGCCGGACTGACTGCGGCGTGGGCGGTGGCGGTGAGAATACACAATAGGGCGGTAAGGAAGAGTTTTCTCATGATGTTTGCTCCGGGCTTGGTGTGCGTTTTGGCTTCACAGTAATTTGCGTTGCTCGTTTTAACTTCGTTGAAGTTTATGCTTTCAGGTAGCCTTTTTCAGGCTACCTGAAAATTATTCCTCAATCACTTGCGGCACGATATACAGGCGGTTGTGCACTTCGGGGGCAACGGCTTGGTATTCGGCGGCGTGGTCGGTTTCCGTTACTTGGTCGGTACGCAGGCGCAGCGCGAGTTCGTGCGGGTGGGTAATTGGTTCGACACCGTCGGTGCTCACGCTCTGCATTTGCTCTACCATGGCGAAAATGCCGTTGAGCTTGTCGAGAGTGGCGGCTTTCTCGGCTTCAGTTAGGCTTAAGCGCGAGAGGCGGGCGATTTTTTCAACGTCGGAAAGTGTAAGCGACATAAAAATTCCTTAAATTATGTTTAGCAAACAGCCCAATCTCAGGTATGATTACGCGTTTCTTTTGAGGCTGGCTTGCAAAGTTCGAATTATAGCCTAAAAGCCTGCCTCTCGGCACGGCATAAGAATAAGGCTGCACAAAGTAGCGCCGGCCTCTCCATGAGCTTGGTTTCTTTAAAGTATTCATCAGTATTCAAACACTAGGATTTAAAGCAATGTTCCGCTTTCTCACCCGATATTTCTCTAATGATTTGGCCATCGATTTGGGTACGGCCAATACTCTGATTTACATCAAAGGCCGCGGTATCGTTTTGGACGAACCTTCGGTGGTGGCACTGCCCAGTGATATAAACAATAATAAAAACGCCACGGTGGCGGTGGGCGCTGAAGCTAAGCGTATGCTGGGTCGTACGCCCGGTGGTATTCAGGCGGTACGCCCGATGAAAGACGGGGTGATTGCCGACTTTAATGTTACCGAAAAAATGCTCAAACACTTCATCCGCAAGGCAAACAACAGCCGCTTTGCTTCTGCACCGCGTATTGTGATTTGTGTGCCCTGCGGCTCAACCCAAGTGGAGCGCAAGGCGATTCACGATTCGGCACAGCAGGCTGGTGCGGCTTCGGTGAATTTGATTGAAGAGCCGATGGCTGCAGCCATCGGTGCAGGCTTGCCGATTGAAGAGCCGACTGGCTCTATGGTGGTGGATATTGGCGGGGGTACCACTGAAGTGGGCATTATTTCTTTGTCGGGTGTGGTGTATTCCCACTCCGTGCGCGTAGCGGGCGATGCGTTTGATGAAGCCATCATCAATTATGTGCGCCGCAACTACGGTATGCTGATTGGCGAAGCCACCGCCGAGGAAATCAAAAAAGCCATCGGTACAGCCTTCCCGGGTAATGCGGTGCGAGAAATTGAAGCCAAAGGTCGCAATCTGGCCGAAGGTATTCCGCGTGCTTTCACCATTAGTTCTAATGAGGTGCTGGAAGCCTTGGCCGAGCCGTTGAATCAAATCGTGCAGGCCGTGAAAAACGCCTTGGAGCAAACCCCGCCGGAATTGGGCGCGGATATCGCCGACCGTGGCTTGGTGCTCACAGGCGGCGGCGCGCTGCTCAATGGTTTGGACCGTTTGCTAGCTGAGGAAACCGGCCTGCCAGTGAGCATTGCTGAAGACCCGCTCACCTGCGTGGTGCGTGGCTCTGGTAAGGCGCTGGATTTAATCGGTAAGATGAATTCAGTGTTTGTGCCCAATCCTTAATTTTCATTCCGGCATCCCGTGCGCTGTAAAACTGGCGCGGGATGCCGATTGGTTTATTTTAATCAGACCTTCCTGCGCGGGGTCTTTAGTTTTCAGGTAGCCTGTATCCGCTTATGTCGCAAGAAATCAATTTTGCCAGCCCGATTATCAGTTCTGCCGGCAAGTTAGTGCTGCTGGGGATCGCCTCAATGGCGCTGATGGTGCTGGATAATCGTTATGCGGCATTGCAGCAGGCTAAATCTTATGTGGCCACCGGGCTTTACCCCCTGCAATGGGTGGCACGCCAGCCGGCAGAATGGGTGAGTGGAGGCGTGGCATTTATGCGCGATAAACGGCAAATGCTTGCTGAAAACACTCGTCTGAAAGAAGAAAACGCCCGCCTGAATATGCAGTTGCAGCTGCAAGCGCCTGCGGCACGTGAATTGAGTGAGCTGAAAACACTGAATCATTTGCAGCCGCTGCTCGCGCCCAAGGCAGTATTGGCAGAGATTGTGTCTAACGGCCGCATCCCACGTGCCGACCGCCTGCTGATTACTAAAGGTAGCAGCAGCGGAGTCCAGGTGGGTGATCCAGTCAGTGATGAAAAAGGCTTAATCGGCCAAGTGACTGCTGTACAGCCAGCCACGGCAGAAGTTACGCTGATTAACAACCGTCAGTCGGTGATTCCGGCGATGGTGGCTGAAAGCGGCGTGCGCACGCTGGTGTATGGGCGTGGTGAAACGCTGGATTTGCGTTATTTCCCGGTGTCGGCCGAACTGAAAGAGGGCGATTTGTTGGTTACTTCCGGCATCGACAGTATCTACCCGGCCGGTATTCCGATTGCCAAAGTAGCACATGCCGACCGCAATTCTGGCACGCCGTATTACCGTACTGAGCTAACGCCGGCGGCCAATTTGAGCAGCAGCAGTTATGTGCTGGTGATTCCGCAGAAGCCACAGGCGCCTGCAAGGCTACCTGAAACCGCTTCTGAGCCGCCAATCGAACAGGGGGCGCAGGAATAAGTATGTCTCCGATCTACCCGCTCAAAGAATCGATGCCCAAACGCTGGGTGGCATTCAGCTTTTTGCTGGTGCTGCTGGTTGATTTCATTCCGGTTGCTCCGCCCTGGGTATATCCTTTGCCCGATTTCACGCTGATTATGCTGGCGTATTGGCTGTTGCACAGGCCGCAGCTGATCGGTATCGGTGCGGCATTTTGCCTTGGCCTGTTGGTGGATATCGGCACAAACTCGCTGCTTGGACAGCATGGTTTGGCTTATAGCGTGGCTGCGTTTTTGATTGAACGTAACCGGCGGCAGATTGTGCTCAATTCTTTTGGCTGGCAGGCTATTGCGGTGGCCGGCGCCATGTTGGTTAGCCAATTGGTGGTTTTCTTGGTCAGTCTGTTTCAACAGCAGCCGTTTCCCTTGTGGCGGCTGTGGTTGCCTTCAGTTGTTACCGGCCTGTTGTGGCCGCAGTTGAACAATGTGATGCTCGCCATCGCCCACTACCGCCGTTCCCGCAAATGAAGTCGAGCCGTCATTACACGCCCGTTAAAGCGCCACCCCGTAGCCAGCGGAAAGATTATCTGCTGCGCTTGGTGGTGGCGTTTGCTATGGTTTTGATATTCTTTGGCGTGTTGGTGTGGCAGTTTGTGCGGCTTCAGGTAGCCCGGCACGAAGAATTTGTAGATAAGGCTGTTGCCAACCGCGTTTCCCTGATTCCCACTCCGCCGATTCGCGGCGAAATTACCGATGTGAACGGCGTGGTGCTGGCGCACAATTATCCGGCCTATTCGCTGGAAATCATTCCCAACGAGCTGGAAATGAAAGTGGAGGATTTGATACCGGCCTTGAGTCCGTACGTGGAAATCAGCGAGGCCGATGTGAAGCGCTTCCAGCGCTTCCGTGCCGAATCCCGCTCCTACGAACGCATTCCGTTAAAATTGAAACTGAGCACCGAAGAAGCGGCAAGGCTGGCGGCGGTATTGTTCCGCTTCAAAGGCGTGGAAGTAAACGCCCGTACCTTCCGCGAATACCCCTACGGCGGGCTCACCACCCATATTGTCGGCTATATCGGCCGCATCAGCGACAAAGACCGCGACCAGCTGGAAAGCGAAGACCGCTACGAGCTTTATCGCGGCACCACCCATATCGGCAAAATGGGCCTGGAAAACTTCTACGAACAGCAGCTGCACGGTATGCCCGGCTACCAGGAGGTGGAAAAAGACGCGCAGGGCAATATTGTGCGTACCCTGAAAACCTCTCCGGCCGTGAGCGGACAGACCCTGCGCCTGTCGCTGGATATCCGCATGCAACAGAAAGCCAGCGAATTGTTGGGCAACCGGCGCGGTGCAGTGGTAGCCATCGACCCGCAAACCGGCGGAGTGTTGGCATTAGTGTCGAAGCCGACTTACGATGCCAACCTGTTTATCGACGGCATCGACAGCGATACCTGGAAAAGCTTGAACGACGATTGGCAACGACCGCTCATCAACCGCGTTACCCAAGGACTGTATCCACCCGGCTCTACTTTCAAACCATTTATGGGCATGGCCGCGCTGCAAAGCGGGCAGATTACGCCTAACACCGTGCTGCCTGCGCCCGGGGCGTGGAGCATTCCCGGCAGCCGCCACCAGTTCCGTGATTCCGTACGCAGCGGGCACGGCTCGGCCAATTTGGGTAAGGCCATCCAAGTGTCATCCGATACCTTCTTCTACCGCCTGGGCTACGAAATGGGCATAGAAAAAGCTTATCCTTATTTGGCACATTTCGGCTTCGGTCAGCCTACGGGCATTGATTTGCCTAATGAATATAAAGGCATCCTGCCTAGCCCGGAATGGAAGGCACGGCGGTTTGCCAATTCGCGCAGCGAATCGGCTCGGCAGTGGAAGCCTGCCGATATGGTGACCATCAGTATCGGTCAAGGCTACAACGCCTACACGCCGCTGCAAATGGCGCACGCTACTGCTACGCTGGCCAACAACGGTGTAATGTACCGACCGCACTTAGTGCGTGAGTTTATCGATCATCAAAAGCAAACCCGTATTTTGGTGGGTACCCAGCCCAGCGCCACCCTGCCGTTCAAGCCGGAGTATTTCGCTTTTGTGAAGCAGAGTATGGAGCGCGTGTTGCGCCCGGGCGGCACGGCCTGGCGTGTGGGTGTGGGGCTGAAATACAGCATGGGCGGCAAAACAGGTACGGCGCAGGTGGTGCAGATTCGGCAGGGCGCATCGTATAACGCGGCCGCGCTGGCCGAACGCCACCGCGACCATGCTTGGTTTATTGCTTTTGCGCCGGCAGATAATCCGAAAATAGCCATCGCCGTGCTGTTGGAAAACGGCGGCTGGGGCGCGAATGCCGCGCCGATTGCCCGCCAGCTGGCCGACTTCTACCTGCTGCAGCTGCAGGGTGAAAACGGCAAAAATCTGCCGTTGCCCAAGCCCTCTGTGCCGGGAGATGGCGCGATGAGTCAGGCTGAGTATCCGCTGATTCACGCTCAAGCAGCACGCACCCTGTCTGCTTATAGGGCGGTTTCAGGTAGCCAGCCGGCTGCCGCATCCGAGGTTCGATAATATGCAACACCCGTCTGAACACGCTATCCGCCGCTACTGGCGGAAAATCTGGGATCCGATGGATATGTGGCTGTTCTACAGCATGCTGGCTATCTATGTGATGAGCCTGTTTTTGCTGTATTCGGCCGATGGTCAGAGCATCGGCCAGCTGGAAAATAAAACTCTGCACACGATAGTAGGCTTTGTGCTGCTATGGTGTATTGCCCGTACACGGCCGCAGGTGCTGAGTAACTTCGCCATTGTGCTGTATGGAGTGAGTCTGCTGATGCTGGTGGGGGTACATTTTTTCGGGGTGATTGTGAACGGCTCGCAACGCTGGCTGAATTTGGGTATTATTCGCTTGCAACCCTCTGAATTGATGAAAATTGCGCTGCCGATGACGGTGGCGTGGTATCTGCAACAGCACGAAACGGAGCTGGGCTGGCAGCATTACTTGGCTGCATTGGTGCTGATAGCTGTGCCGGGCTTCCTGATTTTGAAGCAGCCTGATTTGGGTACAGCCGTGCTGATTATGGCGTCTGGTCTGTTTGTGATATTTTTTGCCGGGTTGCCGTGGCGGGTAATTGCGGTGGCCATGGTCGGTTTTTTTGCTTCACTGCCGCTGCTGTGGCAATACGGCATGCACGACTACCAGCGTACCCGTGTGCTGACCCTGCTCGATCCGACTAAAGATCCGCTCGGCGCGGGCTACCATATCTTGCAGTCGATGACTGCCATTGGCTCCGGCGGCGTGTGGGGCAAGGGCTGGCTCAACGGCACGCAAACGCATCTTGATTACATCCCGGAATCCACCACCGATTTCATCTTTGCTGTGTATGGCGAGGAGTTTGGCCTTATCGGCAATCTCTTGCTGCTGACGGTGTACACCATCATGCTGGGGCGCGGCCTCTATATTGCCGCCAAAGCCCCCACGCTCTACAGCCGAACCTTGGCTGGTGCGCTGACTATGACGCTGTTTTGCTATGTGTTTGTGAATATGGGTATGGTGAGCGGTATCCTGCCGGTAGTGGGTGTGCCGTTGCCGCTGGTGAGCTACGGCGGCACGGCCACGCTTTCTATCATGATCATTGTGGCCATGCTGATGGGCATCAGTAACCAGCAGAGTAAGATGTAGGGCGGCGGAGGCTACCTGAAAAAGGCTACCTGAAATTTCAGGTAGCCTTTGTTATGGATGGGGTGGTTGCCGAGAAGGATGGCGATATGTGTGTTGAATTTGCAATATATTTGACCTGATACGGCATCTAGCCATGGCAAAGCTTTTGCCACCCGTATAGAATGGCGGCAGTTCTCCGGCCGATGCCGGGGTTATTCTTTTTGGCTGTTTGGAAATAAGTATTTCAGCTTCATGGAAGCAAGCGTTTTCAGGTAGCCTTGGCCACAGAAAGAGCATAATGAAGAAAACGGTTTTGTTGGTTATTGATACCCAGCAGGCATTACTGGATATGGGTGCTTATCGCGGGGCAGAAATGTTGGATGCCATTGGTCGAATGTTGCTTGCAGCTCGCACACACGGGCGTGAAGTCATCTATGTTCGGCACAATGAGGCGGATTCGCCCTTTGCACCGAACTCACCCGGTTGGCAGATTGCTGCCGCCGTTGCACCGCAGGTCGGTGAGAAAGTAGTGGATAAATGGTATAGCAGTGCTTTTCGTGATACGGATTTGCTGGATTATCTGCATGATAACGGAGTGGAGCGCTTAGTGGTGGTTGGCATGATGACTGAGTACTGCGTGGAAACCACAGTGCGGGCTGCCGGCGATTTGGGCTTTGAAGTGATTTTGCCGGAAGGGGCCAACAGCACGCTGGATAATGGCCGCTGGTCGGCTAAAGAGCTGTATGAACACCATAATTTCGATATTATGCGCGGTCGTTTCGCAGCCATGCCGAGTGTAGATGAAACTGTGGCGCTGTTGTCTGACTGATTTGATGTTTAACGAGAGAAAAGATGATTACTCATATTTTATATTTGTTTACTGGTTTGATTGTTTTAAATAATCCATTGATTGCGCTTGGTTATTTTGTGGATAAGACGGCAGGCTTCACGCTGAAGGAACAGCGCAAAACTGCACGCCTGGTGTCGATTAGTGCGTTTATTTGCATGGTGGTAGCCGGAGTGATTGGCACCCCGTTGTTGAAAGTTTTGGGCATTGGTATTCCGGCCTTCCAAATTGCCGGTGGTATTTTGGTGTTTGTGATTGCCATGAATCTAATGGGCGGTGATGATGACCCGGTAAAGCCAAAATTAAATCAGGAAAATTCTAGCCTGCCGCCGGAAAAACAGTTTACTTTTGCCGTGGTGCCGATGGCTACACCGATTATCGTCGGCCCGGGTGGGTTTTCCATTGTGATTATTTACAGCAGTCGCGTGGAAAATTGGCAGGGCGCATTGGAATTGTTGATTGCCGGCTTTATGGTGGGGGTTGCCTGCTATTTGCTGTTGTTTGGTTCTGTTCGGTTGAGCAAGTGGCTTGGTAATGCCGGTATTAAGATCATCAACCGTGTATCCGGCTTGCTGCTGGCTGCTATCGCTGTGGAGATCGTTTTGGCCGGTTTGCGTGGTTTGTTCCCGGCCTTGAAAATGATGAGTTAAGCTTGATGATGGCAATAAGGCAAATTTAGCCATATTACGATAAGTGGTGTCTGATGATGGGTGTTCGCTTCCTATCAGCTGATTTAGGGTACAATTCCGAGCGCTGTACTCTTCATTTTCTGACTCTTTAAGTTTGGAGACTGTTATGCCTCAATTGTCCGACGTACAAATTGCTCAAGCCGCTTCCATCAGGCACATCGATGAAATCGCCGCCAAGCTCGGCTTGAAGCCGGAACAACTAGAGCATTACGGCAAATATAAAGCCAAGATCAATCCGGATGATGCATTCAGGCTACCTGAAAAACGGGGCAAGCTTATTTTGGTAACCGCTATCAGCCCTACACCTGCCGGGGAAGGGAAAACGACAGTCACCATTGGTTTGGCCGATGCGCTCAACCGGATCGGTAAAAATGCCGTTATTGCCTTGCGTGAGCCCTCGCTCGGCCCGGTGTTCGGCATCAAGGGCGGGGCAGCCGGTGGCGGCTATGCTCAAGTGCTGCCAATGGAAGACATCAACCTACACTTTACTGGCGATTTCCATGCTATTGGTGCAGCAAACAATCTTTTGGCTGCCCTTATCGACAATCATATCCACCATGGTAATGCGCTCAATATCGATCCAAAACGGATTCTGTGGCGGCGTGCAGTGGATATGAATGACCGTTATTTGCGTAATATTATCGGCGGGTTAGGTAAAACTGCCGATGGTGTGATGCGCGATGATGGTTTTGATATAACTGTTGCTTCCGAAGTGATGGCTGTATTCTGTTTAGCCAAGGATATTACCGACCTCAAGCAGAGGCTGGGTAATATGTTGGTGGCGTATACAAAAGATGGTAGCCCGGTGTATGCACGCGATTTGAAAGCACAGGGCGCAATGGCGGCGTTATTAAAAGATGCCATTAAACCTAATCTTGTTCAAACCATTGAAGGTACACCTGCTTTTGTGCATGGCGGTCCGTTCGCCAATATTGCCCACGGTTGCAATTCAGTTGTCGCCACGCGTTTGGCTTGTTATCTGGCCGATTATGCTGTTACCGAAGCCGGGTTTGGTGCGGATTTGGGTGCAGAGAAATTTTGCGACATCAAGTGCCGATTGTCCGGTTTGCGGCCGGATGTTGCAGTGGTAGTAGCTACCGTGCGGGCATTGAAATATAACGGAGGCTTATCAAAAGATGAGTTGTCCGGTGAAAATCTGACTGCACTGGAAAAAGGTTTACCCAATCTGTTGCGCCATATTGATAATCTGAAAAATGTGTTTGGCTTGCCGGTGGTGGTGGCGCTCAACCGATTCAGTGCTGATACTCAGGCCGAATTGAATTTGGTGGCAGAAGCCTGTCGGCAGCGTGGTGCGGAAATATCATTTACCGATGTGTGGAGTAAGGGTGGTGCCGGTGGTGAGGATTTGGCGCGTAAAGTAGCTACTGCTGTCGAACAAACATCTGCACAATTTAGCTTCTGTTATGAAGTAGAGCAAAGTATCCCAGAAAAAATCCGCATGGTTGCGCAGAGAGTTTATGGTGCAGACGACGTGGATTTCAGCGCGGAGGCGCTGACCGATATCGCTAATTTGGAAAGATTGGGATGGGACAAGTTGCCCGTTTGTATGGCAAAAACGCAATATTCATTCAGTGATAATGCTAAGTTGCTGGGCGCACCACAAGGTTTCCGCATCATTGTGCGCGGGCTGACTTTGTCTGCTGGAGCAGGGTTTATTGTGGTGCTGTGCGGTAATATGATGAAAATGCCAGGTTTGCCAAAAGTGCCGGCTGCAGAGCGAATTGATGTGGATGACGATGGGGTAATTAGCGGATTGTTCTGAATAGTTTTAGCGTGAAAGAATTCATGGCCGGGTATTGCCCGGCTATTTTTTTGTGCAAGTAGTTTTCAGGTAGCCAGTGGTTGGTTGTATTTGTGCTAGGTAAATTTCATTTCA
>CAUUTP010000067.1:0-10742 GCA_963548155.1 uncultured Eikenella sp. | reverse complement strand
GGCCGTCTGAAACGGCGGCGTGTTTCTTGCGGCGGTTGTGGACGCGCGAACGGGCAACGTATTGATACAGCTCGGATTCAGTGATGACGGCAAGATGCAGGCTACCTGAAAGGGTATTCTGGCTGTTTTCAGGTAGCCTGCCCAATTGAAAGCCTTCTGCTAACGGCGTAACCGTGATGCACAGCGGCGCGTTGTCATCTAAAAATGCCTGCCAGCCGGCCACGGGTTTGGGTTTTAGGCCGTGCTGGGCGAAGAAGCCGAGCATGGTTTCGCGCCGGCCGGTGCTTTCGGCACACAGCAAAATACGGCCGCCGAAGGCTGCCTGAAAATCTTGCAACGCAGCCAGCGGCTGTTCGGATTGCCGGTTTACCGCCACATCGGGCAAAGCGTGGGGCGAGGCGGCGGAAAGATCGGGCCAGATTTGCGGGTAGGCTTTCAGGCTACCTGAAAATCGGTCGGCAGCAAGATACAAATGCTGCGGATGCAGAGGCGGATAGCTGGGATCGCCCTGCGCCAGTGCGTGGCGCGATTTGATTTCGCCTTCGAAGCGCACGGCCTCGGCGTGCACATCGCCCACGCATACGGCCAGGGCGTTTTCGCCGATGTAGTCGAACAGGCTGGCGCAGCCGTCTTCAAAAAACAGCGGCAGGTAGTATTCCACGCCCGCGCCGAAATGGCCGTTGCTGACGGCTTTGTAAACCGTGGCGGCGTTGCAGTCGGCTTCGATTTCCTCGCGGAAGCGGGTGCGGAAGATTTTTTGCGCGTCGGCATCGGTGGGAAACTCGTGCGCCGGCAGCAGGCGGATTTCGGACACGGGCGCGAGTGTGCGTTGCGTATCCGGGTCGAAGGTTTTGATGCTGTCGATTTCGTCGTCGAACAAATCGATGCGGTAAGGCGTGCCGCTGCCGATGGGGAACAAATCCACAATTCCGCCGCGCACGGCAAATTCGCCGCCGGCCACCACATTGGACACGGCAGAATAGCCGGCTTCCACCAGATTTTCGCGCAGTTTGTCCAAATCCAGCGTCTGCCCCGTTTTCAGCCAAAACGTGCGCCCAAGCAGGAAGGGCGGCGGCGCGAGCTGCTGCATGGCGGTGGCAACGGGCACAAACAGCACATCTACCGCGCCGTTTTTCAGCTGCCACAACACCGACAGCCGCTCCGACACCAAATCCTGATGTGGCGAAAAGCGTTCGTAGGGCAGGGTTTCCCAATCGGGCAGGAACAGCGCGTTGTCTTGCGGACGGAAAAACTGCCACGCGGTTTGCAGGCGCAGCGCGGTTTCGGCATCGGGCGTGAGCACGAGCTTGAGTGCTTTTTCCGGCAGGGCGGAGGCCAGGAAATAAGGCAGGCTGCCGGCAGAAAGCTGCGGCCAGCGGGACTTTTGTGCGGGTTTGGGCAGAGGAAGATTCATAGTGTACCGACAAAGGGGTGCGGCAGCCTGAAGGATATTCGGGCTGCCATGTGTTTATGCTGTCCACAATAAAAACGATGCGGCATTGGTTTGCCGCTTGGCCTCGTTTTCATTTGAGCAACTGTCGTTTAGATGGATGAAAAGCGAATTTTAGCAGATTAAGGCTACCTGAAACTTTCAGGTAGCCTTTCTTACCGCACCAAAGGCGGCTAATCCACCGCCACCTCCACCGGCTGTGCATTCAGCGCGGCGAGCGCGGGGGCGGGGGCAACGGTGACAAACAGGCCGCGGCCGCCGCCGTTGATATACATCAGCGGCAAATCCCAAATGCTGCGTTCGGCATACACCGGCAAGGCGGTGCGGCAGCCGAAGGGGCTGGTGCCGCCCACAAAATAGCCCGTCCATTTGTGCGCCTGATCGTGCGCGGCCAGCTCCACGTGTTTCATGCCGAGCTGGCGGGCGAGGTTGCGGGTGGAGATTTGGCGGTCGCCGTGCATCAACACAATCAGGCCTTTTTTGTGTTCGTTAATCAACACGATGGTTTTGACGATTTGGTGTTCGTCGATGCCGAGGCATTCGGCGGAATGCGCCGTGCCGCCGTGCTCTTCATAGGGATACTGCATGGCGGTGTGCTCGATTTTGTGCGCCCGCAGAAAACGGATGGCGGGGGTAACGGGATGGTGGGATTTGCTCATGAAAGGCTACCTGAAAACGATGTCTTGGCGTAGCCAAGGCTAAGTTTCTGCGAAGCTAAAATACAAGCTTCAACGCATTGATGAATAAATGAAGCGGCAACAAAATTAAGATGGAAAATAGCTATGGCGTATGAATCAAGCGGTTTCAGGTAGCCTGCCGTTTGGCGTGAGGCTACCTGAAAATTATTTGGCAAACGGCAGCCAGCGCCGCGCCAGCACATACATCACCACCCCGCCCACGGCGAACAGGGCAAACACGATGCCTTTTTTGCGCGCATTCGGGCACAGCCAATACACAGCCAGGCTGAAGCTGAAAAACAGCAGCGTCACCACCCACACCAGCTGTTTGTCTTTGAATCGGTTGAGGGTGTAGCTTTCGGTAATCATCACATACAGCTGCCAAAATCCGGCAAAGCAGATGCACAGCACGCCGGCGGGCAGGAAAATCAGGCCGAGGTCTTGATGGGTCATGGTGTGGGTTCTTTGAAAAATTGGCGCAGGCAGCATTATAAGGCTACCTGAAAACGGAGCGAAGCAAAGTTTCTGCGAAGCTAAAACGGGGAGAAGCGAAGTTTTATAGCCTTAAATAAGACAATATGTCTAAAAATATTAGATTTTTGCTTTTCATCTAACCTCTTTCAAAAATTTTGTCTAAAAAAGCTGTCAAATTGTCAAAATTCGGGTAGTATGCGGCATCTAAATATCTGCGACAGCGCCTTTACCCGTCTCCGCTATGCCCGCCCGCCGGCAGCGGCCACAAGCCCGCCAGCCCGCCGTACCGCATACCGGCCACGCCGTCCGCCCCGTTTAACCGAATCCAAAAAAGGAATCCACATGCAAGTTTACTACGATAAAGACGCCGACCTCTCCCTGATCAAAGGCAAAACCGTGGCCATCATCGGCTACGGCTCGCAAGGCCACGCCCACGCCGCCAACCTGAAAGATTCCGGCGTAAACGTGATTGTCGGCCTGCGCCAAGGCGGCTCCTGGAACAAAGCCCAAGCTGCCGGTTTCGATGTGCGCAGCGTGGCCGATGCCACCAAAGCTGCTGATTTGGTGATGATTCTGCTGCCGGATGAAAACCAGCCCGCCGTATACCGCGCCGAAATCGAGCCCAACCTGAAACAGGGCGCCGTATTGGCTTTTGCCCACGGCTTCAACGTGCACTACAACCAAATCGTGCCGCGCGCCGACTTGGACGTGGTGATGATCGCCCCCAAAGGCCCCGGCCACACCGTGCGCAGCGAATTCCTCAAAGGCGGCGGTGTGCCCTCGCTGATTGCCGTGTATCAAGATAAAAGCGGCAAAGCCCGCGACATCGCCCTCTCCTACGCCGCAGCCAACGGCGGCACTAAAGGCGGCGTGATTGAAACCAACTTCCGCGAAGAAACCGAAACCGACCTGTTCGGCGAACAAGCCGTTTTGTGCGGCGGCGCGGTCGAGCTGGTGAAATGCGGCTTTGAAACCTTGGTGGAAGCCGGCTACGCGCCTGAAATGGCCTACTTCGAATGCCTGCACGAGCTGAAACTGATTGTGGACTTGATGTATGAAGGCGGCATCGCCAACATGAACTACTCTATTTCCAACAACGCGGAATATGGCGAATACGTTACCGGCCCCGAAGTCATCACGCCGGCCACCAAAGAAGCGATGAAAAAAGCCCTGTATCGCATTCAAAGCGGCGAATACGCCAAAATGTTCATTCAAGAAGGCGCAACCAACTACGCCAGCATGACCGCACGCCGCCGCTTGAACGCCGACCACCAAATTGAAAAAGTCGGTGCCCAGCTGCGCAGCATGATGCCTTGGATTGCCAAAAACAAATTGGTGGATCAAAGCAAAAACTAATTATCGGCAAGCGATTGCTTAAACAGCAGGCTACCTGAAAACGAAGCTTCAACGCCTCTTAAACGCCGCATAGCGGGGTTTCGGCGAAGCTAAAATTTCAGGTAGCCTGAATTTATCTGCTTCCATGCTGCTCAACTCAACACAGTGCTTATGCCGTGAACCATTTTGGCTGCATCGGCAGAAGGATGGCTAGCCAATCCATCGCTAGCGAATTGTTCTGCATACCCTAAATGCAATACAGGCTACCTGAAAAGCTACCCTGTTTTAGATAATTGGTTTCAGCTAGCCTCCTCCTCAATATGAATCCTATTCATCTACTAGCGCTAATTTTTCAGCCAGCCGCCCTTGCCTAAACCCCCGCCGCCCGCTACCGTATCGCCTTTCTTTCGCATTTAGTTTCCCACCATCATGCTACACAATACCCTCAGCTTCGAATTTTTCCCCACCCGTACGCCCGAAGGCCGCGAAAAACAGAAAATCACCCGCAAGCAACTCTCCCAATACCAGCCGGAGTTTTTCTCCTGCACCTCCGGTGCCGGCGGCACCACCCGCGAAGGCACGATGCAAACCATCCGCGACATCCTTGCCGAAGGCATGGCCGCCGCCCCGCACATCCCCTGCGTGGGCCTGAATGCCGGCGAGCTCACCGAGCTCTTGCAGGAATATAAAGACTTAGGCATCCGCCATGTGCTTGCCCTGCGCGGCGACATCCCCTCCGGCATGGGCTTGGGCACCACCGGCCTGCGCCACGCCAACGAACTGGTGGAACTCATCCGCCACCGATTCGGCGACTGGTTCCACATCGAAGTGGCCGCCTACCCTGAATACCACCCGCAATCGCGCAGCGCCGAAGACGACATTCAAAGCTTCGTGCGCAAAGTGAAAGCCGGTGCCAATTCCGCCATCACCCAGTTTTTCTTCAACGCCGATGCCTACTTCCGCTTCCTCGACGACGTGCGCGGGCGCGGCGTGGAAATCCCCATCGTGCCCGGCATCATGCCGATTGCCAACTTCTCCAAGCTGGCCCGCTTCGCCGATATGTGCGGCGCCGAAATTCCGCGCTGGCTGCGACTGAAGCTGCAATCCTATGCCGACGACACCGCCTCCATCAAAGCGCTGGGGCTGGACGTGGTAACCGAAATGTGCGGCCGCCTCCTGCGCCACGGCGCCCCCGGCCTGCATTTCTACACCCTCAACCAGGCCGGATTGTCTTCCACCATCTGCCAACGTTTGGGCTACTAATCCGCCCTTTTCCAAATAGAGAAGAAGGCTACCTGAAAAGGTTTCAGGTAGCCTTCTTCTCTTCTGAGCGCCCGTCCGGTGCTATAATTCGCCCTTTCCAACATTATCTTAGGTCAGTAACCATGTTACGCGCACTCATTATCGTTTTCGCCTGCCTAGCCGCAGGCGAAGTGCTTTTACACCTCACCCACCTCAAACTGCCCGCCAGCATTGTAGGGCTGCTGATTTTGTTCTGCCTGCTCAAAGCCGGTTGGGTGAAGGAGGCCTGGTTTAAGCCGATGACCGAATTCCTCATGCAACACATGATGCTGCTGATGATTCCCGCCTGCGTGGCGCTGATGGATTATTTCTCCATCGTGGCGCACGATTTCTGGTCGATTACCATCGCCACCGTGGCCAGCAGCGTGCTGGTGCTGCTCTCCAGCGCGAAAACGCATGAAATACTGAGGAGACACAAATGAGGGAAGTCGCCACCAACCCCATTGTGCTGATTCTGATGATGCTCGCCATCTACCGCTTCAGCCTGTTTTTGCGCCTGCGCAGCGGCAGCCCGCTGGCCAACCCGCTGATGGTGAGCACGGCTTTGGTCATCGGCTACCTGAAACTCTTCGGCATCCGCTACGACGATTTCATGCAAACCGGCCGCATGGTCGGCTTTTGGCTGCAGCCGGCCATCGTGTGCCTGGCCATCCCCATGTATCAGCAATGGCCGCGCATCCGCAGCCAATGGCTGCCGATTGCCGCCTCGCAGCTGGTGGGCAGCGTGGTAGGCATTGTGAGCGGCGTGCTGTTTGCCCACTGGCTTGGCGCCAGCCACGATGTGAGCCAGTCGCTCGCCGCTAAATCGGTTACCATGCCGATTGCGCTGGAAATCACCCATGTGCTAGACGGCATCCCAGCCGTTTCCGTGGCCGCCGTGCTGCTGGCCGGCCTCACCGGCCAATTTATCGGCTTTTGGATTCTGCGCCACAGTCATATCCGCAATCCCATCTCGCACTCCATCGCGCAGGGCACGGCCTCGCACGCCATCGGCATTGCCGCCAGCCTGGAAATCAGCGGCCACTTTGCCGCCTACGCCACCCTCGGCCTGATCTTCAACGGCATCCTCACCTCCTTCCTCGCCCCGATTATCGTGCCGCTCTTGGCCGTTTAAGCCTGCCGCGGGAATGGCAAAGGCTACCTGAAAACAGAGCGAAGCGAAGTTTCTACGAAGCTAAAGCA
This sequence comes from uncultured Eikenella sp., assembly GCA_963548155.1. Classification (GTDB taxonomy): domain Bacteria; phylum Pseudomonadota; class Gammaproteobacteria; order Burkholderiales; family Neisseriaceae; genus Eikenella. The sequence goes on along the minus strand of CAUUTP010000067.1, from coordinate 4,322 downwards.
CAGCTTCAACAAAGTTGAAAACCGCGTGCGTGCGTTCCGCGCACACCCTGCTCCTGCTTAACGCAATGAATATCATGGAAAACCACTCAATTAACTCCATAACAGTAATATTGCTATCCGGCCTGCTTAGTGCTTGCAGCATGTCTGATTGGTGGAATGGGCATTATGCAACAAGAGCTGCATTGACTGATGCTTATAATGAGCAGGTAGCTTACTATACCGCCGAATCGCCGGAGCAACGAGAGTTACGCAGGAAAAATCGCTTAATTTGTGATAAAGAAACTGGTTATAACAGGTGTATGCGCCGCTTAGGAACGCCTGTTTGGCACGATGGATTGGATAAATGATTTTAGTGAGTAGGTTGGGTTAGCCACAGGTGTAACCCAACAAACAAGAGTGCAGGTTGGGTTTACCAACCTGCACTCTGCCTTATCAACAGGCTACCTGAAAAATAGATTTCAGGTAGCCTGCTTATTTCCAAGGTGTAGGGTGTGTGCGGAACGCACGCACGCGGCTTGGGAATAACGGGCAACGGCGTGTGTGCCACAGGCACGCACCCTACACACCACCTTAGGCTACCTGAAAACCAATAAGCCGGATTCCCGCACCCGACACCCTATCCAAGGCTACCTGAAAGTTTCAGGTAGCCTTTTTTGCTACGTATCAAGCCAGCCCGACGCCACCATACCCAAGCCCCTGCGGATTTGTTATGCTAGCCCGTATCTTCCCCCTACTACACAGGAGCCTTCCATGTCCTACCGTGCCCCCATCAACGAACTCTTATTCGCCCTGCAAACCCACGGCAACCTGGCCGAAATCGCCCAATGGTATGCCGAAAGCGGCCTGGACGAAGGCACCGCCGCCGCCATCATCGAAGAAGCGGCCAAGTTCAGCGAAGAAGTCTTCCTGCCTACTAGCCGTACCGGCGATTTGCACGGCGCGCGCTTGGAAAACGGCAAAGTCATCACCCATCCCGACCTTGCTGCCGCCTACCAAGCCTTCTGCGAAGCCGGCTGGCCCGGCCTGCGCGCCCCGGCCGAATACGGCGGCCAAGGCCTGCCTGCCGTGATTTCCGCCGCGTGCGAAGAAATGTACTACTGCAGCAACCTCGCCCTCTCGCTGTTGCCCATGCTCACCGTGTGCGCGGTGGAAACCATTGCCAAACACGGCTCCGAAGAGCAGAAACAAACCTTCCTGCCTAAAATGAGCCAAGGCATTTGGAGCGGCACCATGAACCTCTCCGAGCCGCAGGCCGGCACCGACCTCTCCCAAGTGGCCACCAAAGCCGTGCCGCAGGAAGACGGCAGCTACCGCATCAGCGGCCAGAAAACCTTCATCACCTGGGGCGAACACGAGCTGACCGAAAACATCATCCACCTCGTGCTCGCCCGCCTGCCTGGCACCACTTCCGGCATTAAAAGCCTTTCCCTGTTTATCGTGCCCAAATACAAAATCAAGCCCGACGGCAGCATCGGCGAGAGAAACGGCGTGTCTGCCACCGCCATCGAGCACAAAATGGGTATCCACGCCAGCCCCACCTGCGTGATGCAGTTCGACGAAGCCGAAGGCTACCTCATCGGCAAAGCCGGGCGCGGCCTGCTTTATATGTTCACCATGATGAGCCACGCCCGCCTAGGCGTGGGCATCGAAGGCCATGCCGTGGCCGAAGCTGCCTACCAGCAGGCACTGACCTACGCCCACGAGCGCATCCAAGGCAGCGCGCCCGACGGCACCCCGCTCACCATCATCCACCACCCCGACGTTGCCCGTATGCTGCTGGTGCAAAAAGCCACCATCGCCGCCCAGCGCGCCCTGTATCTCCAAGCCGCCGCCGCGCTCGACGCCTCGCACCAACACCCCGAGCCCGCCGCCAAAAAAGCTGCCAAAGGCCGGCTCGACTATCTCATCCCCATTGTTAAAGCCTGGTGCAGCGACAACGGCACCGTGCTCGCCAACCTCGCCATGCAGGTGTTCGGCGGCGCAGGCTATATCGAAGAAACCGGCATCGCCCAGCTCGTACGCGACGTGCGCATCACCGCCATCTACGAAGGCACCAACGGCGTGCAGGCCGCCGACCTCGCCCGCAAAACCGTGTCCGACAAAGGCAGCCTCGTGCGCACCCTGCTCGCCGAAGCCCAGCAAACCGCCAACGAGCTCGCTACCGTTGAGCACGCCACCGCCGAGCCGCTCCAACGCGCCCTCGAATTAGCCGAACGCAGCACCTCCCTCCTCGTGCAGCAGCACGAAACCAACCCCGCCGCCACCGCCCTAAACGCCGCCGCCTATCTGGAGCAAATCTCCCTCACCCTCGGCGCCGACGCCCTGGCGCAAAACTTCCTGGCCGCCCGCAACGCAGAAGCACGCTTCGGCAGCGCATTCTGCCAAGCCCAGCAGCACACCGCCCGCGCCTACCTCGCCTACGTGCTGCCCCAAGCCCACGCCTGCGCCGAACGCATCCGCCAAGGCGCCGAGCCCCTGCTCGCCGTACCGTTTGAAGCCTTCGCCTCGTCTTAAAGCGCGGCATGACAAAGGCTACCTGAAAATGCAGAACCGCTTTTCAGGTAGCCTCTCAACATCTCTTCCAGCCACAAGGACAGCTGATGGAACAACATATCAACTACATTACGCTCGGCGTGGCCGACCTCGCCGAATCGCGCCGTTTTTATCGGGAGGTATTCGGCTGGCAGGAAACAGCCGACAGCAACGAAAATATTGCCTTTTTCCAAGCCGGAAACGCGCTGCTGCTCGCCCTGTTCGGCAAAGCCGCCCTGTCGCACGACGCGCAAATACCGGAACAAAGCAGCGGCTTCCCACGCTTTACCTTGGCGCACAACGTGGGCAGCGAAGCCGAAGTGAACGCACTGTTTGCCGGGTTCGCAGCGAAAAACACCAACATCATCAAAGCCCCGCAGAAAGTATTCTGGGGCGGCTACAGCGGCTACCTCGCCGATCCCGACGGCTTTTTGTGGGAAATCGCGTTTAATCCGTTTTTGCAGAAATTGCGCTGAAACCGCGCTTTCAGGTAGCCTCCACCACCCCACCCAAACAAAATCTGCCATGAAATCACTCCTCCTCATCCTCGCCCTTCTGCTCGCTCCAGCCCTGTACGCCGCGCCCAACCTTATCCTGGCCAAAGAATACAGCGGCCAGAACATTGCCGGCTGGGCGATGAGCGAAAAGCTCGACGGCGTGCGCGCTTATTGGGACGGGCGCAAACTCATCAGCCGCCAAGGCCACCCCTTCTCCCCGCCTGCCGGTTTCACCCGCGATTTCCCGCCCTATCCGCTCGACGGCGAGCTCTACAGCCGGCGCGGCGCATTCGAGCAGATTTCCGCCGCCGTCCGCAGCGCCAACGGCGATTGGAGCGGTATCAAGCTGCACGTTTTTGACGCGCCGCAAGCCCCGGGCAACCTGTATCAGCGCCTCGCCCTCGTGCAGCGCCACCTTGCCGCCCACCCGCAGGCCAAAATCGCTGTTATCCCGCAAACCCCCGTGCGTGATGCCGCCCACGCCCAACAATTCCTGCGCCAAATCGAAGCCCAAGGCGGCGAAGGCGTGATGCTGCGCAACCCCAACACCCCCTACCAAGGTGGCCGCAGCGACAATCTGCTCAAGCTCAAAAGCGCGCACGACGCGGAATGTACTGTTACCGCCCACCACGAAGGCAAAGGCCGCAACGCCGGCCTGCTCGGCGCCGTGTCCTGCCGCAACGAAACCGGCGAATTCCGCATCGGCTCCGGTTTCAAAGACGCCGACCGCCGCAACCCGCCGCCAATCGGCAGCCGCATCACCTACAAATACCGCGGCTTCACCGCCAAAGGCACGCCTCGCTTCGCCACCTACCTGCGCCGCGCCAACTGAACCCGGCAGGCTACCTGAAAGCCGGTAAACAGCCACGCCAAACGGCGGCACAGCACCATCCTGCCTTGCCATATTCCCATTTCGCAGCCGCTCCATTTTCAGGTAGCCTCCCGCCTATCCACCTCCGCCCCGCACTTTGCTATACAATAGCGCCCAATTTGAATTTCCCGCCAAACATCCCATGCTAACCTACGTTCCGCCCGAGCAACGCCCCGCACCGCCCACTTACGAGCGGCCCTGGCTCTTGCTATTGCTGGCTTTTGTCTGGCTGTGGCCGGGCGTGTTTGCGCATGATTTGTGGCAAGACGAACCCTTGGTGTATGCGGTCATCCGGCAGGCCGCGGAGAGCGGGCAATGGTGGCTGCCGCAGGATAGCGGGGCGCTGTTTTGGGATGTGCCGCCGCTGTATATGTGGCTTTCCCTGCTGTTTTTGAAACTGTTCGGCCATTTGCCGCCGTATG
>CAUUTP010000066.1:0-10868 GCA_963548155.1 uncultured Eikenella sp. | reverse complement strand
GCCTTGTTGGTCTTGGTAGGTTTCCCAGGTGCAGGCGGAAAGGGCGATAAGGGCGAGCAGTAGAACGGCGGGGCGCATGGCTTTATCCTTTTTCTGTTGTGAGACGGGTGTTGCTTTTGCTGCCAATTATAACGCGAACAGCCGGGGGCTGGCTGTAAGGCTACCTGAAAAAGGGAAAATGGATTTTCATTCAGGTGAATCTTATGTTTTCAGGCGGCTTTTTATACTACAATTCGCGCGAATTTAAATTGGCATCAAGATAAAGGGAATAAGGATATGCATGAGAGGAAAGACAAGCGCTATGCGCCGCCGTTGAGCATAGCTGAAGAAACGGTGTACACGGTGGGCGGGCAATATTTGGCTGTGGCCAGCTCGTTATCGCCGAGGCGGGCATTTGTTTGGTTTGGGGCGGCTTGGGCTTTGTTTCGGCAGCGGGCCGGTTGGTGGTTTGGGCTGGTGTTGGCTTGGACGATACTGTCGTATATTTTGGCTGCTGCGATGCAGGCATTTATCCCTTCAGTTATTCCTTTTTTCCCTGCCGTGCGAGATTTTGCCGCCGTGTTTGCCATGGCGGGGGTGGCTTATGCGGCAGAACGGGTGGAGCAGCAAGCCCGTATTAATTGGCGTGCCAGTTTGGTGGTGTTGGTGCGGGGTGCAGGCGCATTGGTGCTACTGGGTTTACCGGCTACAGCAACGGCGGGCAGGAGTTGGTGGCTTATCTGCCGGGCAGCCGTTCGGTGAATTATTTTGTGGCACAAATCCCCGCGCAGGCAGATGCGGCGGCTGTGGAAACCGCTATGCTGGCTTTGGCAGCCAGCTACCACGAGCGGCAGTCGTGCCCGCCGTGCCGTGGCGAAGGATGTGCGGCGGAGTGATGATGTAATAAGCAAAAGGCTACCTGAAACGAACTTTGTGAGTTTTCAGGTAGCCTTTTGCTTTGTTGACCATGGATGTTAATCGCTGCTTTTGCTGTGCGGCTTGAGCCGGTAGGCACAGACGATGGTGAGAATACCGACGGCGAGAGCGAAGCTCATGCTCAGGTGGATGCCGTTGAGCATGGCTTGCTGCGGGCTGCTGCCGCTGGAGAGGCGCTCGCCGATGTTGGTGGTGCCCACAAAGAAGGCTGCGCCGATGGCGCCGGCGATGGGGTTGATGGTGGTGATGATGGCGGCGCCGTGCGGGTTGAGGTGTTTGGGCAGGGCGTTGAGGCCGTGGGTTTCGCCGGTGATGCAGGCGGATACGGACACGGCCATCAGGGCGAACATGGCGGAGAGGGCGGTGGTTTGGGTGTCGATTTTCAGGTAGCCCCACAATACGGCCAGGGCGGCGGTGAGCATAATGGTGGCGGGCAGCACCACGAAGCGGCCGCCTTTTTTATCCAGCAGTTTGCCAAACAGCGGGGCGGCCAAGGCCTGGGCAATGCTGGCTGGCATGAGGATGAGGCCGGTGGCGGTGCCGGAGAGCAGCAGCACTTGCTGGGTGTAGATGGGGATCATCAGTTCGAGGCCGAGGAAGAGGAAGCCGGCGCAGGCGAGGATGGCGAGGCAGAGGCTGAATTGTCGGTATTGCAGGGCACGCAGGTTTAGAAGCGGCGTGGCGATGTGGAACTGGCGGCGCACAAACCAGCCGATGAGCACCACCGAGCCGGCCAACAGCAGCACGAATTCGGCCAGGGGCAGGCTGGCGAAGTTGCTGCAGGCATATACCAAGCCGCCGAAGCCGCCGATGGAGAGCAGGGCGGAGGGGATGTCGATTTTGGGGCGGGTGATGGGGCTGAGGTTGACGCTGAGATATTTGCCCACGAGAAACATGGCCACGAGCATAAACGGCGCGGTGGCGGCGAAGAGTACGCGCCAGTGGGTGTGGTCGATGATGATGCCGGAGAGGGTGGGGCCGAGTGCGGGGGCGGCGGTAAACATCATGGTAATCACGCCCATAGTCGTGCCGCGCCGGTTGGGCGGGAAGATATTGAGGATGCCGTTAAACAGCAGCGGCACGAAGAAGGCGGCGGATACAGCCTGCACCATGCGCCCGACCAGCAGCACGCCGAAGTTGGGCGCCAGAGCACAAATCAACGAACCGGCGAGGAAGGTGGCTTGGGTGATGAGCACCATTTTGCGGGTTTCAAACCATTGGATAACGCCGGCGGTAATCGGCGTGAATGCGCCCATCACCAGGAGAAAGCCGGTGGTGAGCCATTGGGCAGTGGTTTTGTCGATGTGGAAATCGCGCATGATGGGCGTGAGCGCCACGTTGAGCAGGGTATCGTTCAAGTAGCCGAAGAAGGCGCCGATAAAGAGCGTGGCCACGATGGTTTTGGCGGGGAAGCCGGGGCGGTCGACGAAGTATTCGTGTTGGGTGTCGGCAGAATCGGTGTGTTGCATAGGGCGTTCTTCCTTGTTATTCGATTATGGCCAAGAGGCTACCTGAAAGCGTGAGCTTCGGCCGGACTACGCAGGCTACCTGAAATCCAGTATTGGAATGTAAGAGCCAGATTTTACCTGATTTCTCCAGCCAGAGCCTGCAGCTCGCGCATATCGCGGACGATATGGTCGGCACAGGGCTGCGGTTGAGCACGGCTGCCGAACCACACCGTGCGCATGCCCAAAGCTTTGGCCGCTTGCAGATTGGCCGGGCTGTCGTCCACCAGCACGCATTGCTGCGGCGGCACAGCCAGTGCGGCGCACACCAGATGGAAGGCTTGCGGCTGCGGCTTGTAGTGCAGGGCAAGGTCGTCCACGCCGAATAGGGCTTCAAAATGGCTGCCCAGCCGCATGGCTTCGATCAGGGCGCGCACATAAAATGCGGGGCCGTTGGAAAACACGGCTTTGCGGCCGGGTAGGGCGGCGAGCGCGGTATCGATGTGTGGCATCGGCTGCAAGGCGGCGATGAGTTCGGGCAGATGGTGGCTTTGGCGCAGGAATTCGGCGGGGCAAACCTGCGGATGGTTCTGCTGCAAACCGCCGAGCGTGGCGCCGTAGTGCCGCCAATAGTGTTCGCGCAAATCGGAGGCTTCGGGCAGGCTCAGGCTCAGTTTGAGTGCCATGAATTCGGTCATGCGGCGGTTGATGAGGCGGAAAATGCCCGCATCGGCGCGGTGCAGGGTATCGTCTAGGTCGAACAGCCAAACGGGCTGGGAGGGCGGCATGAGGCTACCTGAAAAATAAAGAACCGAATTATAGTGAATTAAATTTAAACCAGTACAGCGTTGGCTCGCCTTGCCGTAACGTGTGTACTGTCTGCGGCTCGCCGCCTTGTCCTGATTTTTGTTAATCCACTATATATAGCTGCTGCAAATGAGTATTCTACTGCTTTGCCCGCCTTGCAATGCCTGCCGCTGCGGCCTGCTGCCATGCCCAATTTGAATTGGAGGAACTCACACTCCCGCCATCGGGGCGGTTTGCTGCTATAATCTAGTAGATTTTCACAACCAATTATCATTCAGGAGATTGCTATGGCTCTGGTATCCATGCGCCAGCTTTTAGACCACGCCGCCGAACACGGCTACGGCCTGCCCGCTTTTAATGTGAACAACTTGGAGCAGATGCGCGCCATCATGGAAGCGGCCGACCAAGTGAACGCGCCCGTTATCGTGCAGGCTTCCGCCGGCGCGCGAAAATATGCCGGCGCCCCCTTCTTGCGCCACCTGATTTTGGCGGCAGTGGAAGAGTTTCCGCATATTCCCGTGGTGATGCACCAAGACCACGGCGCCTCGCCCGATGTGTGTCAGCGCTCTATCCAGCTTGGCTTCTCCTCCGTGATGATGGACGGTTCGCTCCTGGCCGACGGCAAAACCCCGTCTTCCTACGAATACAATGTGGACGTTACCCGCACTGTGGTGAACTTCTCCCATGCCTGCGGTGTGTCGGTTGAAGGCGAAATCGGCGTATTGGGCAATTTGGAAACCGGCGAAGCGGGCGAAGAAGACGGCGTGGGCGCAGTGGGCAAATTGAGCCACGACCAAATGCTCACCAGCGTGGAAGATGCCGTGCGCTTCGTAAACGACACCGGTGTGGATGCGCTGGCGATTGCCGTGGGCACCAGCCACGGCGCCTACAAATTCACCCGTCCGCCCACAGGCGACGTGCTGCGCATCGACCGAATCAAAGAAATCCACGCCGCCTTGCCGAACACGCATATCGTGATGCACGGCTCCAGCTCGGTACCGCAGGAATGGCTGAAAGTAATCAACGAACATGGCGGCGGCATCGGCGAAACCTACGGCGTGCCGGTGGAAGAAATCGTGGAAGGCATCAAACACGGCGTGCGCAAAGTGAACATCGACACCGACCTGCGCCTGGCCAGCACAGGGGCAATCCGCAAATTCTTAGCCGAAAACCCCGCCGAATTCGACCCGCGCAAATACCTGGCCAAAACCATCGAAGCCATGAAAGGCATCTGCCTGGCCCGCTATCAGGCCTTCGGCTGCGAAGGCATGGCCAGCAAGATCAAACCGATTTCGCTGGAAAAAATGGCTACCCGTTATGCCAAAGGCGAGCTGAACCAAGTGGTGGCGAAGTAATATGGCGGATGAAATTTAAATCGGGATAAGGCGGCGAGCCGCAGGCAGTGCGCGCGTACTGCCAGGCGAGCCAATGCGATATCGGTTTAAATGTAGCCTGCTATAGCTTGAGTTGAATGATGCAACAGGCTACCTGAAATGTGTTCAGGTAGCCTGTTTGGTTTGGAGCAAGAGGCTACCTGAAAAATCAGCAGAGCAGCCCAAAAGCAGTTTCAGGTAGCCTTTCCTTATTGCCCACCATGAATTTCCCCGCCTCATCCGCTATAATCCGCATAAATTAATCACATCAATTTCTATCTATGAACCCACCCGCTTCCGTGGGCATCGTTACCCCGCAAACGATTGCATTCGAACAGCCCTTTGCCCTGCAAAACGGCGACACGCTGCCGCGTTTTGATTTGATTACCGAAACCTACGGCACACTCAACGCCGATAAATCCAACGCTATCCTGATTTGCCACGCCCTTTCCGGCACTCACCACGTGGCCGGCCGACACCATCCGGACGACAAACACCCCGGCTGGTGGGACAACATGGTCGGCCCCAATAAACCGGTGGATACCAACCGCTTTTTCGTGGTCGGGCTCAACAACCTGGGCGGCTGCGCCGGCAGCAGCGGCCCGTTGAGCACCAACCCCGTCACCGGCAAGCCCTACGGCTCGGATTTTCCGGTGGTTACCGTAAAAGATTGGGTGCGCTCACAGGCCATGCTGGCCGATCATTTCGGCATCAAACAATGGGCGGCGGTGATGGGTGGCAGCCTCGGCGGCATGCAGGCCTTACAATGGACAATCGACTTCCCCGAACGCGTCCGCCACGCGCTAGTGATTGCTTCTGCGCCCAAATTGTCCACTCAAAACATCGCGTTTAACGACGTGGCTCGCCAAGCTATCCTCACCGACCCTGACTTCCATGAAGGCCACTATGCCAGCCGCCAAGCCGTGCCCCGGCGCGGCCTGAAGATTGCCCGCATGATGGGGCACATCACTTATCTGGCCGAAGACGGGCTGGGCAAAAAGTTCGGCCGTCAAATGAGGAGCGGCGAGCTGCAATACGGCTATGGAATTGAATTTGAAGTGGAAAGCTATCTGCGCTACCAAGGCGATAAATTTGCCGACCGCTTCGATGCCAACACCTATCTGCTCATGACCAAGGCGCTGGATTATTTTGATCCTGCTGCCGATTTCGGCCACAGCCTGCACACCGCGCTCTTGGGCGTGCAGGCCAAATTCTTTGTGGCCAGCTTCAGCAGCGACTGGCGTTTTGCGCCGGAACGTTCGCACGAATTGGTGAAAGCCCTGATTAGCGCGGAAAAAGACGTGCAATACATCGAAATCGAATCTTCCCACGGCCACGATGCCTTCCTGATGGAGGACGAACCATATTTAAAGGCTGTTCGCGCCTATATCGACAATATCCACAAGGAGTTGGCGCATGAATCTGCGTGACGACCTGCAACTGATTTACGACTGGATTCCCGCCGGCAGCCGTGTGCTGGATTTAGGCTGCGGCGACGGCGAGCTGCTGCACGCCCTAGTGCAACACAAAAACTGCAAGGGCTACGGCGTGGAAATCGACACCAATAGCGTGATAGCCGCCATCGCCCGCGGTGTAAACGTGATTCAAGCTGATTTGGAGCAGGGTTTGCAGGCTTTCGGCGACGGCAGCTTCGATGTGATTGTGCTCAGCCAAACCATCCAGGCCATGCAAAACGTGGAAACCATCCTGCGCGACCTCACCCGCGTGGCTAAAGAGGCGATTGTTACCTTCCCCAATTTCGGCTATTGGCGCAACCGTTTTCAGGTAGCCTTCGGCGGGCATATGCCGGTGAGCGAGCGTATGCCCTATGACTGGTACGATACGCCGAATATTCATTGGTGTACCCTCAGCGATTTCGACCGCCTGTGCGCGAAAAACCGCATCCGCGTACTGGAGCGCGCGGTGATGACCGGCGGCCGGCGTGTATCCTGTCTGCCAAACTTAATGGGCAGCCTGGCGTTTTATCGTGTGGGTTGAATGATGGATTTGTTCTTATAGTTCAGTCTGTTGTATTTATTGTTGGAGAAATTGTTTACAACATACCTAATTCGCCATTTGTTTGATTTAAATCAAAAGTATCTGCCCGCAGGCAATAGCATCGCCTGCGGGCAAAACGTATAATCAAATTAAAATTTTTATATATTTATAATCAAATTAGATTTTTTATACATTTTTTAATGTAAAGGGAGAGAAGGTAGTATGTTGCGCAATTTTTCAGACAAATTTTCCGGGAACGACGACAAAGGTGACTTTGAGTTGCACTGCCTGATGATGATTATTGAAGATCCGGCACGCCGCCAATGGGCAGCACGCTTGAAAATTACCAAAAAATACGATGTTAGCAACGCCCGCACCACATTATTGGAAAAATTTGAAAAAGGGTTTGAAAAAGAACATGATGCCCAGCTGTTCGTGTTGGACGAGCTGGATGAGTTTCCGATATTCCGTGTTAAGGTGTTGGAAGGTTTCCGACAGTAATTGGGCTGTTGGTTTATATAACAAGGCTACCTGAAAGCTGGATTAGGCTTTCAGGTAGCCTTTTGTGTGTGAGAGTTTTATATTTGCGCTAGCAGGCAATAGCAGGCTACCTGAAACACTGTAGTAGCTGAGTTTGCAACCATCAGTTGTGCCTGTTGAGGCTGCCTGAACATGATGCCGTCTTGGCAAAACTCTTGCAGCTCCGTATAATCCGCACTTCTTATGGCGGGTCTCCCCGCATGCAGGTTTGGGGCAAGGGGTCAGGTGCGGAAGCAAGCAGCCCACCCTGAATTCAGCAGTGCCGGGGCTCCGGCTCGCCACCTCATATAAAAACCGCTCCAGTATCATGCCGGAGCGGTTTTGCTATATGACTGAATAGCTGAGGCCTTTCAGCAAGAGCTTATTTGTAAAAACGCTCGATAGAGTGAATTTTAAATGCGCTCACTTGACATTTGTCGGCCACGAATTTTTTGAATTCGGCCTGGTTCAGATAGCGCACTTCCTCGCGCGGCAGCTGTAACACAACTTGACGGTTTTGGTTGCTGTTGATGGCATCAGCAATGGTTACAACATAGTTGGTGGTCTTTTTTGGCATAATTACTCTCTTTAAAGCTGTTATTTTTTAGTGCAAACAGATAAATCATTAATGTTATCTGATAGATTGCTTTTGTGAAAATGGTAAATTATCTATCCTGATTGCGCAAGGTTCAGGAGGGTAAAGATATGCAGGGCTATGTAAATACAGTCGTGTCGGTAAGCGGCCTTAGAGGGCTACCATTTCTTCATGGATAGTTCATCAGTCAGCTGTTGCAGAAGCTGCAAGCGGTCTGCACGGATATGGCCGGCTTCGACAGCAGTTTTGATGGCGCAGCCGGGCTCTTGTCGGTGGCTGCAGTTGTGGAACCGGCATTGGCCGATGAAGGCGCGCATATCGGGGAAGTAGTGGGGCAGGGAGGATACCTGAAGATGGTGCAGGCCGAACTCCTGCAGGCCGGGGGAGTCGATGATGCGGGCGGTTTCGTTTAGGTCGTAGAGCTGGGCGTGGGTGGTGGTGTGTTTGCCGGAATCGAGGGCGCTGGAGATTTCATTGGTGCGGGCAATGCTTTGGCCGAACAGGGCGTTAATCAGAGTAGATTTGCCCATGCCGCTTTGGCCCAACAGGATGCTGGTGTGCCCATTCAACACTGGCAGCAGGGCGTCGGCATCTTGCATGGCGCTAACAGGCAGCACAGGGTAGCCCAGGCCTTCGTAAAACGCCAGTTTGCTGCGCCATTGTTCCGTTTCCGGCAAATCGGTTTTATTCAACACAATTACTGCGCCGATATCGGTCGCTTCTGCCGCCAACAGGGCGCGTTGTAATAGCAGCTCGCTGGGCGTAGGTACGGCAGCCAGCACGATCAGCAGCTGGCTCACATTGGCGGCAATCAGCTTGGTTTTCCAGGCATCTTGCCGATAGAGCAGGCTGCGGCGCGGCAGGAAATCTTCAATCACTGCCTGCTCGGCATTCAGCGGCGTGATGTGTACTTGGTCGCCGCAGGCGAAGTCTACCCGCTTTTTGCGGGTGGTGGCTTCGAAGGTATGGCCATCGGCAGTGCGCACGATAAAGCGGCGGCCGTAGCTGGTGATGATTTGGGCAGTGTCGGTCATGGCAGTGTGCCGGATAGGAAAGCGTCATCATAGCAAGGATTGGCGTGCTGATGCCAATTTGCCTGCCGTACCGGGCAGAATGGCTATATAATCCGATTTTATTTATCCCGACCAACAGGGAATCGACCCACCATGACTACCACGCCGCTTCTCGATACCATCGAATATCCGCAGGATTTGCGCCGTTTGCGCGAAGATCAGCTGCCGCAGCTGGCCGCCGAACTGCGTACTTTTCTGCTCGACAGCATCAGCAAAACCGGTGGCCATTTCGCCAGTAATCTAGGTGCGGTGGAGCTGGCTGTGGCATTGCATTATGTGTATGACACGCCTAATGATCACTTGATTTGGGACGTAGGCCACCAAAGCTATCCGCACAAAGTGCTCACCGGCCGCCGCAACCGTATGCACACCATGCGCCAATACGGCGGCCTGGCCGGTTTCCCCAAACGTAGCGAATCGGAATATGACGATTTCGGCGTTGGCCACTCCTCCACTTCCATCGGTGCGGCATTAGGCATGGCGGTGGCCGATAAGCTTTCAGGTAGCCCCAATCGCAGCGTGGCCGTGATCGGTGATGGAGCTATGACGGCCGGCCAAGCGTTTGAAGCGCTGAATAATGCCGGCGACATGGATACCGATCTGCTGGTTATTCTTAACGACAACGAAATGTCGATTTCTCCCAACGTGGGCGCTTTTCCCAAATATCTTGCCGGCAGCCAGGGCAAAGACTGGCGCGATACGCTGCGCAGCATCAAGCATAAATCTGAAAAAGTGCTCGACAAACTGCCCGGCGCGTTGCACATCGCGCAGAAAGTGGAGCAGCGGCTGAAAAGCGTGCTCGACGGCTCGCGCATCCGTCCCGATTCCCTGTTTGACAACTTCGGCTTTACCTACACCGGCCCGGTGGACGGCCACGACGTGCGGCAGCTGGTGGCTGTGCTCAAAGAAATGAAACAGCGCAAAGGCCCGCAGCTTTTGCATGTGCTCACGCAAAAAGGGCAGGGCTACAAGCTGGCTGAGAACGATCCGGTTGGTTTTCACGCCGTGGGCAAATTTAATCCCGACCAAGGCCCGGTGAGCGGAGGCGCTGCTCCGTTGAGCTACACCCAGATCTTCGGCCAGTGGGTATGTGACCAAGCTGCCGCAGATGGCAAATTGGCCGCCATCACCCCCGCCATGCGTGAAGGCAGCGGATTGGTGGAATTTGAGCGACGCTTTCCCGAACGCTATTTCGATGTCGGTATTGCCGAGCAGCACGCCGTTACCTTTGCGGCCGGCCTAGCCTGTGGCGGCATCAAGCCCGTGGTGGCAATTTACTCCACCTTCCTGCAACGAGCTTACGACCAGCTGGTGCACGACGTGGCATTGCAAAACCTGCCGGTATTGTTCGCCATCGACCGCGCCGGTATCGTTGGTGCCGACGGCCCTACTCATGCCGGTGCCTACGATTTGAGCTTCCTGCGCTGCATCCCGAATATGGTGCTGGCTGCCCCCAGCAGCGGCGAAGAATGCCGCTTGTTGCTTTCCACTTGCTACGCGTTGGATTGCCCCACTGCCGTACGCTATCCGCGCGGCGCCAGCGGCAGCACGGCAATCGACAGCGGCTTGGATACCGTGCCGGTAGGCAAAGGTGTGGTGCGGCGGCAGGGCAGGGGAACTGCCGTGTTGGCTTTCGGCAGTATGGTGCAGCCTGCGTTGCAGGCAGCCGAACGGCTGGATTTAACTGTGGTCGATATGCGCTTTGTGAAACCGCTGGATGAAGAATTGATTGCCGATTTGGCCGCCACCCACCAGCGGCTGGTGTGTATTGAAGAAAACGCCGTACAAGGCGGAGCCGGCAGCGCGGTGTTGGAAGTGTTGGCCAAACAAGGTTGCCATTTGCCCGCGTTGCTATTGGGCATCGAAGACATCGTTACCGACCATGGAGATCCGGCCATTCTGCTAGACGACTTGGGATTGGGCGCCGAGAAACTGGCGGCACGGATCGAGACATTTGCACAATCAGTGAGCTGAGTGTAGCTATCGTAATATGAGATGATAGTGAAAAGGCTACCTGAAAGCTTTCAGGTAGCCTTTAATTGTCTTTAATAACAGGATTAAATTGTTTTTTGAAGTTGGATGGGGCGTTAGCCCGAAATTTTCCGCCGTGTGCCGCCCGTGTGTTTCTGCCTATATTTTGTGC
>CAUUTP010000065.1:0-11449 GCA_963548155.1 uncultured Eikenella sp. | reverse complement strand
GCGTGTAGGGCTTGTCGTCAAAATAATCTTTGGCCACGTTCTCGTCGCCCAAGCCATTATCTACGCCGTATTGCGCTACCAGGAGGTCGAATACAGTGGCCACCAGCTGGCTGCTGCCGTCGGCCAAGGTGATGCGTTTTACCGGCACTCTGCGGAAGGTTTTTTCTTCGTCGAATTCGCCGCCGAAGTAATCGAAACCAACGCGTACCACGTCATCGGCGCATGCCTTCAGCGACAAGGCTGCCTGAACATCCTGGTCATCCTGTGCCTTGGTTTCCAGATTCCATTTTTGGCTGCCATCCCAACGGAAGCCGATAGAGCCGTTGGGCAACATCAGGCTGTCGGTTTTCTCGTTCCACGCCAGTACTTTCCAATCGGGATTTTTCTCTTCGCCGAAGTTGTCGCTCAGATGGGAGGCACGCAGAGTGTATTCCGGGCGGTACCCTTCGCCATCTTCTTTCAAGCACACCAGCACCGGCATATCGGTCAGGCGACGGCAGTAATCTTGGAAATAGTCGGAAGGATTGTCGATGTGGAACTCTTTGAGGATAACGTGTCCCATCGCCATCGCCAGCGCAGCATCCGTGCCTTGGCGCGGCGCGAGCCAGATGTCGCTGAACTTGGCCATTTCGCCGAAGTCGGACGACACGGCAACAGTTTTGGTACCTTTGTAGCGCACTTCTGTGTAGAAGTGGGCGTCTGGGGTACGGGTCATCGGGATGTTGGAACCCCAGACCAAAAGATAGTTGGAGTTGTACCAGTCGGCAGATTCGGCCACGTCGGTCTGTTCACCCCAAGTCTGCGGTGAAGCAGGCGGCAGGTCGCAATACCAGTCGTAGAACGACAGCGGCACGCCGCCGATCAAACCAAGATAGCGCGCGCCTGCAGCGTAGCTGATCATTGACATGGCAGGAATCGGCGAGAAGCCGATAACACGGTCGGGACCGTATTTCTTGATGGTGTAGCAGTTGGCTGCGGCCACCATTTCATAGGCTTCGTCCCAGTTGGAACGCACGAAGCCGCCCAAGCCGCGCTGGGATTTGTAGGACTTGGAGCGCTCGGGGTCTTCCACAATCCATTTCCATGCTTCGATCGGGTCTTTGGTTTTACGCGCTTCGCGCCACAGTTCGGCCAGCGCGCCGCGCATCATCGGATATTTGATGCGCTGGGCAGAATAAACATACCAGCTGTACGATGCACCACGCGGGCAGCCGCGGGGCTCGTGGTTGGGCAAATCCGGGCGGGTGCGCGGATAATCGGTTTGCTGGGTTTCCCAGGTGATGATGCCGTTTTTAACGTAGATTTTCCACGAGCATGAACCGGTACAGTTCACGCCGTGGGTAGAACGGGCGATTTTGTCGTGCGACCAGCGGCTGCGGTAGGCATTTTCCCACTTGCGGTCTTCGTTGGTTAAAACGCCGTGACCGTTAGAAAACGGCTCGCGCTTTTGCCTGAAGAAGGTCAGGCGATCTAAGAAATGGCTCATGTGCAATCCCTATGTGTATGCTTTGCCAGCAAAACCGTGCAAAAGCCTTCCTGTGCAAAGCTATTCTCAAAACCGAAATACTTTTATACTCAGTGGATTGAACTATAAAACAAGCAAGCATTAAAGAACATGCTTCCAATAGGTTTAATTGCCATTCATTCGATGGATATAAATTACTCCGAAAGAACTAGTTCAAAATAATGATTGCCAATACATCATTAGAAGAGTATGTGATGGCAGGCATATTCGGCTAGAATTGCACCTCCTTCCAACTCAAGCCGAATTATGGCATTATTCACATTTAATTATGTTTATGGAAAATAACAAAAGTAACTCTCTTATGAAAACCAGTGCCCGTAACCAACTGCCCGGCAAAATCACTGCCGTCAAACACGGCCCCGTTACCAGCGAAATCACACTCCAGCTGGCCAACGGCATGAGCCTCGTCGGCACCGTAACCGAAGAAAGCTGCCGCGAGCTGGGCTTGGCGGAAGGCGGTTTGGCCACCGCGCTGATTAAAGCCAGCAACATCATCGTGGCCACCGACCTGCACCCGATGAAGCTCTCCGCCCGCAACCAGCTCGCTGGCCTTGTTACCCATGTTGAACGCGGCGCCGTGAACTCCATCGTCAGCATCGACATCGGCGGCAGTCTCATCCTCACTGCCGGCATCACCATGCAAAGCACCGAAACCCTCGATTTGCACCCCGGCCAAAAGGTTACCGCCATTTTCAAAGCCAGCAGCGTGATTTTGGGCGTAGTCGCTTAATAATCATCCAAACAAGAGCCACCAAAGGCTACCTGAAAACATGGCTTCAACCGAATTATGTTTTCAGGTAGCCTTTTTTCGTTTGGCAAAATAGCGGCTGCATAGCAGATTACGCTTGAACCAAGGAAAAATGGTAAACTGCATACAACACAGACAACAGGCGAATCAACACAGCAACACCCTTACTTTTAATTCACTCTATCTAATCCCTTCGGCTGATGGCATATGTTCAGTGAGCAAGTTAGATTCACTCAATCTTAACTAAACTATACATAAGCCATTATATATGTCTCCCCGCTTCTCCCACAACGCCATCCTGCTCGGCCTGCTTGCCTTGGCCGCCACCCCCCAAGCCTTTGCCGACGGCACAAGCCCCGAAGAGCAATCTTTCGAATTAGGCCAGATCACCATCACCGGCCAGCGTACCCGCAGCACCGATGCTGGCGAACGTACCCTTACCACCGAAGACATCCGCCGCAACAATAGCCAAAACATCGCTGAAGCACTCGAGCCCCTGCCCGGCGTAAACATCGACTTTTCCGGCGGCCGCAACGAAACCGGCCTGCGCGTGCGCAGCTACGATGCCCGCCAAGTGCCGCTGTTTCTCGACGGCATCCCGCAATACGTCCCCTACGACGGCTATGTGGACTTCGCCCGCTTTCTCACCCCCGGCCTCTCGTCAATCCGCGTAGCCAAGAGCGGCGCTTCGCTAATGTACGGCCCCAATACTTTGGGTGGTGCGATTAACCTAGTCACGCGCAAACCGAGCAAACCGTTTGAAGGCGACATCAATATCGGCTTCGACGATACCGTTGGCCACAACCTGTCCGCCAACTTCGGCGCCAATACTGGCCGCTTCTATGTACAGGGCGGTTTCGCTTATTTAGACTCCGACCGCTTCCGCCTGCCGCACCATTTCCACGACCCAAAGCGCAGCCCCACCGACACCGGTTCCTACCGCGAAAACGCCGCCCGCACCGACCGCCACTATTCGCTCAAACTAGGCTTCACCCCCAACCTGACCGACGAATACGCCATCGGCTACAGCGGTATCCGCAGCGAAAAACAGCAGCCCGTTTATGTCGGCACTGCCAACGTAGACGCCCGCTACTGGCGCTGGCCGTATTGGGATAAAGACAGCTACTACTTCATCGGCAACATCGGCCTTGGCGAAGCCAACCGCCTGAAAATCCGTGCCTACCGCGACACCTACAAAAACGGCATGCAAGCATACAGCGATAGCAGCTACCTCGTGCCCGATGGCGACATCAGCGTCTACAAAGACCGCACCACCGGCCTGAGCATCAACTTCTCCACCACTGCATGGCAAAACCAGCTGTTGCAAGTCGGCTACCAATATAAAACCGACCGCCATCACGAGTTCAAAGATAACCAAGTTTTCCGTGATGCCGCCCACCAAATCGCCGTCGAACACCAAATCGACTTTACTCCGACCTGGCGGCTGCGCAGCGGCGTAGACTATGAGCGCCTCGCCACCAAAGAGCTGCCCGCCACGTTTAACAATGGCAAAACTTCTTCGGTAAACGGCCTGCTGGAACTGAGCTACCGCCCGAACGAAAACCACAGCTTCTACGGCACGGTATCGAGCAAATCACGTTTTCCCAGCCTGAAAGACCGCTATTCTTACAAGCGGGGGCGTGCCATCCCCAACCCCGACTTAGAATCTGAGCGTGCCAACCACATCGAATTGGGCTGGCGCGGCAAACCGTGGGCTGGCGCAGAAGCCGAAGCTGCCGTGTTCTACAGCCGCCTGCTCAACGAAATCCAAAACGCCTACGTGCCCGACCCCACCGGCCGCACCTGCCGCCGCTCTCCAGTGCGTGGCTATTGCCAGCAAACCCAAAACATCGGCCGCACCCGCCACACCGGCATCGAGCTCAGCCTGCGTCAAGACATCGGCAGCCAATGGACGCTCGGCGCCGCCTACGGCTACCTGAACCGCAAAGACCTCGGCAGCACCGACACCCCAATGCTGAACACCCCCAGCCACAAACTATCAGCCTATGCCGAATACCGCCCCATCGAGCGTGTCAGCCTGCACGCCTCCGTGCTGGCCGAAACCGGCCGCAAATCCTCCTACGGCAACAACACGCGCACCCTCGGCGGCTACGCAGTTTACAACGCCAAAGCCGTTTGGCGTATCCGCGAAGGCATGAGCTGGGAAGCCGGCATCGAAAACATTGGCAACCGCCATTACGAGCTGAGCGATGGCTACCCCATGCCTGGCCGTACCTGGTTCACCAATCTGCGCTACGCGTTTTAAACCGTAAACGGCCTGCATTTTCAGGTAGCCTGAAGCTTCAGGCTACCTGAAAGCACAACTGCAACAAAATCATAGCGGATTCAATTCGACTGTCGATTACAAGGCAATGCGCCACAGGCAGCGCGTGCATACGGCAAGGCCAACCCACGCCGTAGCGGAAATTCGATTTATCCGCTATAAGCTGCCGCCTGCACACATGAAATAGACAGCGCCGCTGCACAGCGGCACAATATTCGGTAGCCAGAAGCTCCTTGCCGGAGCCCGATAAAATATCGATGGATACAGCAGGCTTGCCCCGTTTTCAGGTAGCCTCTCCTAAAGGCTACCTGAAAACCTAAAAATATTAAGATTGCAGTAAAGTTCAACTCCATCTAGCCCAAGCCGGTTCCGACCATGAACGATTTTTCCACCGCCGCCGTCCTCTACAACGACGAAGGCGACGCCGCCACCGCCGCACTGTGGCACACCGCCACCGAATTGCGCCGTCTCGGTTTTCACCTAGGCGGCCTGCTCAACCCACTAGACAATCAAGGCCGCCACATCAATTCCCGCCTCGTTTCCATTGCCGACGGCGTGGAATTTTCCATCTTCCAAAACCTCGGCAGCGGCTCGTCCGGCTGCAAACTTGATGGCGGCAGGCTGGTCGCAGCGGGCGCTGCGGTGCGCGATGCCGTCCAGGCGCAAGCTGACTTAGTCTTCATCAATAAATTCGGCCACGCCGAAATAGAAAACCGCGGGCTTTTAGCCGAATATCTTGTCGCGGCCGCCGCAGGCATCCCCGTGCTCACCACCCTGCCCTGCGCCTATTTAAATGATTGGCGCAATTTCTGCGGTGGCGAAGGTGTTGAACTGGCCGCTGATGCCGATGCCATTACTGCCTGGGCGCTGGCCGCCATCGCCGAAAGGCGCGGAGCCGGCATATGATCAGCCGCCGCGATTTCCTCCGCGGCCTGATTGCCGGCAGCCTACTGCTGGCCGGCTGCCGCCCCAATGAAGACGATGCCCCCGCAGCCCCCGCCCTCTCCCAATCCGCCTCCGACCTGCTGCACAGCTTCGGGCTACCTGAAAGTAATACCAGTTCCTTCCGCCGCCTGTATGCCGCCGGGCCGCCCGCCGAAGTGCTGCTCTATGCGCTGGCACCGGAGCGCCTCATCGGCTGGACGGCGCAAAAACGGCCGCAGGCACTGGCTATGCTGAGCGAAGCCTCCCGCCACCTGCCCCCGCTCGGCGGTATCAACGGGCGCGGCTCGCCCGTATCGCTCGAACGCCTACTGGCAGAAAAAATCGATGCCGTGGTAGACGTGGGCGTAGTGAGTGAAGCCACCGTTTCCACCGCCCAGCAAACCGTCAAACAGCTCGGCGTGCCCTACCTGCTGCTGGAAGGCAGGCTGGCGCAGTCGGCAGAACAAATCCGCCAGCTGGGCAGCCTCATCGCCTCGCCGCACACCGAACGCCTCGCCGCACTGGCCGAACAGGCACTCGCCTTCGCACAACGCGAAGCCGCCGCCCGCAGCCGCCCCGTCAGCGTTTATCTGGCTCGCGGCCGCGACGGGCTGGAAACCGGCCGCCGCAACTCCATCCACACCGAAGTGGCCGAACTGTTGGGCGCACGCAATGTGGGCGACGCACTCGCAGGCGGCGGCCTGGCACAGGTTTCCATCGAACAGATCATTCTGTGGCAGCCCGACTGGATTCTCACTCAAGAAGCCGATTTTGCCGTTCAGGTAGCCCGCAACCCGCTGTGGAAAAACGTGAACGCTGTGCGCGAAGGCCGCATCGGCCTGCTGCCGCGCCTGCCCTACGGCTGGATCGACGGCCCGCCCGGCATCAACCGCCTGCCCGGCATTTACACACTGGCTGCCATCCTCTCCGGCCAGCCGCCGGCACGCTACCGCGAACAGATCCTGCCCCTGCTCGAAGCGCTGTACCACCACCGCCCCTCCCCCGCACAACAACGCCTGCTCGGGCTAGCCTAAACAGCAATGTTCCAGTAGTCCGGCACAGCATGATAGAAGGCGCTTTCGCTGAAACACCGCTTTCAGGTAGCCTTTTTCCGCCCGAACATTCTCTCTAAAGCCCTTCGGCTATAGACAACTCCCCCGCCAAACGGCACAATGCGGCTTCGTTCCTCATTCATCATATTTCAAAAGGAAACCACAATGAAAAAATATCTGTTTGCCGCAGCCGTATTGGCCGCCGTTGCCGCTCCTGCCGCCCAGGCCAAAACCCTGCAGCAAATGCGCAACGAATTCGTGAGCGCCTGCACCCAATCTGCCACTTCCGGAAGCAGCTCCCTGAACCAGCAAATGGCTCGCACTCTCTGCTCCTGCACCTTCGACGAAACCGGCAAACAATACGGCACCCGCTGGAAAGCCACTCTGGATGCCTACGACCGCACCGGCAACGACCCGCAGTTTGAAAGCCGTATGCGCCGCAACACCGAAGCGTGCATCAACCGCCACCTCAACCGCCGCTAAACGGCACACAGGCAGCCCGCTGTTTTTCAGGCTGCCTAATTTTTATCCTTCACTCATCCACATCAAAATACCATGTTGAAAAACCCCTCTCCGCCCTATTCCTGCTCGCCCTCATCCCTAGCGCCACCGCCAATGCCCCCACCTACAGCACGCGCGATTTGTTTATCAGCCGCTGCACCGGCGAGACTGTAACCACCGGCATTTCCCGCCAATCCGCAGCCAATATCTGCGCCTGCACTTTCGACCAAATCAGCAGCCGCTACGGCAGCAACTGGCCGCAAGCCCTCACCAGCCAAGACATCAGCAACAAGTCCGAACTCACCAGACTCATCGACACCGCCACCCAGCAATGCATCTCCCGCCATGTGCCCCGCTAAATGCGGCATGATTCAAACCCACTTTTCAGGTAGCCCATGCCCCAGCCCCGCACCCTGCCCGCCGACTTCGCCGCCGCCTACCGCGAGCGCATGCTCGAACTCGGCTTCAGCGAAAAGCCCGCCGCCGAATGGGACGACAAAGCTCCCAGCTTCAGCGCCAAAATCCTCCAGCCCAGCCCCTACGCCGATGCCTTTATCGCCCGAATGCACCTCCGCCCCGGCGACACCCTGCTCGACGTCGGCTGCGGCCCCGGCACCCTCGCCCTGCGCCTTGCTCCCAAAGTGCAGCGCCTCTACGGCCTCGACTACAGCAGCGCCATGCTCCGTTGCCTGGAAGCAAACGCCCAAGCCGCCGGCCTTGCCAACATCATCCCCATCCACCTGAGCAAAGAAGACAGCTGGCACAACGTACCCGTGTGCGACATCGTCGTTTCCTCCCGCAGCGGGCTCGACCGCGACCTTGCCGCACTCTTTGCCAAACTCAGCGCCCACGCCCGCCGCAGCGTGTATTTCACCATCCTCGCCGACGGCCATTTCAACCCGCCCCAAATCAGCCGCCTGCTCGGCCAAGAGCGCAGCCCCTACCCCGGCTACATCTACACCCTCAACATCCTCTACCAAATGGGCTACGACCCCACCCTCAGCTACATCACCACCCCCGGCCGCCTCGCCGACTGCACCCAACTGCCCGACTTCCTGCAGCGCATGGCCGCCGCCTACGGCACGCTCACCCCCGAACACACCCAACTCCTCACCCAATTCTTCCACCGCCACCACAGCCAATTCGCCGAAGCCCCCTTCGCCATGAAATGGGCACTCCTGAGCTGGAATACCGAAGCCGCCGCATGAGCGCCGGACAACAGAAAGGCTACCTGAAAACCTCCGCCGCAACGCCGTGCAAATCAACACACAGCCTTCCGACAATCCCAAAGTTTCAGGTAGCCTTCTTCCGCCCGCACCGCACCGGATGCTTTAATCCGCCCTTCCCGCTACAATAGCCCCTTTTTCCCACCCCGCCCGCCATGAACATCCGCTTCGGCAACACCGCATTTCGCCCGCACCCGCACGGCAGCGCCGTGACCATCGGCAATTTCGACGGTGTCCACCTCGGCCACCGCCATATCCTCGAACGCCTGCGCCATGAAGCCGACGAGCGCGGCCTTGCCGCCGTGGCCATCGTATTCGAACCCCAGCCGCAAGAATTTTTCAGCCGGCAGCGCGGCGCGGAAAAACCCTTCCGCCTCAGCCCCCTGCGCGAAAAGCTGCGCCTGCTGCGCGACACCGGCTGCCTCGACGCCGTCTGGGTGCTGCGTTTCAACGCCCGCCTCGCCGCCGTATCCGCCGCCGATTTCATCCGACACCTGCTCATCGAACAGCTGCACACCCGCCACCTGCTCATCGGCGACGACTTCCGCTTCGGCGCCGGCCGCCAAGGCGACTTCAGCCTCCTCAGCCGCTGCCCAGAATTCACCACCGAACGCACCCCCTCCGTGATGGTGCAAGACGTGCGCGCCAGCAGCACCCTCGTGCGCCAAGCCCTCAGCGAAGGCCGCCTCGGCTACGCCGCCAGCCTGCTCGGCCACCCCTATTCCCTCAGCGGCCGCGTGAAGCACGGCGCCAAGCTCGGCCGCACCATCGGCTGCCCCACCGCCAACCTCCACCTCCCCCCGCACCGCTACCCCCTCGGAGGCGTATTCGTCATCGCCGCCCACGGCACATTCGGCACCCGCTACGGCGTGGCCAGCTTCGGCCAAAATCCCACCGTGTCCAGCCTGCCCACGCAAAAACTGGAAGCCCACCTTTTCGACTTCGCCGACAATCTCTACGGCCAACGACTACGCATCGACTTCCTGCACAAACTGCGCGACGAAACCAAATTCCCCGGCCTACCCGAGCTGCAAGCACAAATCGCCGCCGACATCGCCCACGCCCGCGATTGGCTGGCACAACACCAGCGATAGCCCCGCCATCGGCTTGCCAGCCGCCGCCCCGCAGGCTACCATGCCGCACATAAACGATACCGATACGACCCGATCCGGAGCCCAAATGGATTCCCCCCGCGAACACGCCGTACCGCCGCACCAACAGCAACACCGCTGCCGCCAGCATGGCCTTCATGCTGCGCACAGCGGTGTTGTTGTTTGGCGGGGATTGGTACGGAAGAGGCTACCTGAAAACAGGCGGTGAAGATTGGTAAAGAGCAAAGGAAAGGTTTTCAGGTAGCCTCAAAAGAGGGAGGCGCATACCGAAAGGCTACCTGAAAACATCACAGCAAAGCCGAAACCAAGCCTATAAATTTGAACCACTGAATACCAACAAACCCTTCAAGGAGACAAACCCATGTTCACACCAAGCGACCTAGGCAAGCTGATAGTTTGGGGCGGGCTGCTGGGTATTGCTTTGGTCACCATCATTGCCATGGCTATCGGGTTCAAATTCACAGCCCGAAAAAATCGGCTTTGGGTAGGCCTGTTGATTGCGATAGCCGTGCCTTATTCGTGCATTTCGCCGCTGGTGCGCGACCATCAGCGGGCGCAGCAGAAAGCCGCAGAGGAAGACGCCGAATGGCGCAAACGCTACGAGCCCGCCAAAGCCCGCTTCGACCAACTGTGCCAAAATGCCGGCGAGAAGATCTACCGCACGGCGGACAATGTGGACGGCATCCTGCTGCTGAAAGTGCGCGGGGATGATGAGAAGTATCAAGACAGCTTCTACAATCCGCTGAAAGACCAGATGTGGGAGGATGCGGCGGTGGAGGGGGGTCCTACTCGTAAAAGCTATATTGCCAGCTTCTTGCCTTACTATATGCGTAATATCCATGCTTATTTGAATAGTGATGGATACCATTATGTAGATGTTCTTCAGAAGGATAATTCTATCGTTCGGTATAGTGGGGATTGGCAAATCACTTCAGATCAACCGTTTCATACTGAACTTAGTCCTGCACACCCTGCCCGTTATGCTGTTACTTATGAAAACGATATTTCTTGGGAAAACCGAAAGCATTGGATTGCTGGTACTACGTTGAAGGTTATTGACACTAAAACTAATGAGTTGATGGCAGAAAAAACGATGTATGCCTTTGTGCCTGCTTTGGGTTATTCCAAGTTTGAGCAAAACCCTAATCCCTGGGGGAGAGGGGAACGATGCCCACAAGAGTTTGGAACTCATATAGAAGCAGCTAATTTTGTTAATAAGGTTATTAAACCTTCTTCACACTAATGGAGATATAAAATGAATTCTACTATAGTGGGTTAAATTTAAATCAGGATAAGGTAGCGAGCCGCAGACAGTACAAATGCTAGCTAACGCTGTACTGGTTTAAATTTAATTCACTATACTAATAAAAATCCGGCAAGTAGCAAGTAGGTTGGGTTGATCAACCAAACGCTTTTCAGGCAGCCCTTCCCTTTTCAGGCTACCTGAAAAGCCATAGGTCGGATTCTTGAATCCGACACCCTGTTCAAGGCTACCTGAAATTTCAGGTAGCCTTTGTTTGCTTACATCAAACTCATCAGCCGCGTGTCCAGCTGGTGCCGTCCGCGCCGTCGCGCAGGGTGATGCCTTGCTCGGCGAGCAGGTCGCGAATGCGGTCGGATTCGGCCCAGTTTTTGTCGGCGCGGGCTTGCTTGCGCCGGGCGATGAGGGCTTCGATTTCTTCGCTGCTCAAACCGTTTGCGGACGCGCCGCCTTGCAGGAATTCGGTCGGGTTGCGTTGCAGCAGCCCGATGGTGCCGGCAAGAGCTTTGAGGCAGCCGGCAAGCTCGGCAGACTGGGTTTTGTTGGCTTCGCCGGCCAGCTCGAACAATACGGCCACGGCCTGCACGGTGTCGAAATCGTCGTTCATGGCGGCGAAGAAGCGGCGGGTGTAGTCGTTGGTTTCGGAGGCTACCTGAAGAGTTTCGGCCGAACCAAACTCGGCTGCTGGCGGCACATTGGCCAGGGTGTTGTAGAGCCGGGTGAGGGCGTTTTTGGCGTCGTCGAGGTGCGCATCCGAATAATTCAGCGGGCTGCGGTAGTGGGCGCGCAGGATGAAGAAGCGCACGACTTCGGGGT
>CAUUTP010000064.1:0-11703 GCA_963548155.1 uncultured Eikenella sp. | reverse complement strand
CCCAAGACTTGGCCGTTTTCGTCCTGCATCAGGTAGCTGCGGAAGCCGTGCAATACGCCGATAGGGGCTTTGCTGGTAATCGGCGCGGCGTGGTCGGGGGTGTCCACGCCCAAACCGCCGGCTTCCACGCCGACGAGGCGCACGTTTTCTTCGCCGATATACGGGTGAAACAGTCCGATGGCGTTCGAGCCGCCGCCCACGCAGGCTACGGCAACATCAGGCTGGCGGCCGATAGCAGCCTGCATTTGTTCTTTGGCTTCGTTGCCGATAACGCATTGGAAATCGCGCACCATTTCGGGATACGGCGCGGGGCCGGCGGCGGTGCCGATGATGTAGAACGTATCGTCCACGCGGGCGACCCATTCGCGCATGGCTTCGTTCATCGCGTCTTTCAGCGTGCGGCTGCCGCTGTCCACGCTGACCACGTTCGCGCCCAATAATTTCATGCGGAACACGTTGGGCATTTGGCGCTGGATGTCGTCCGCGCCCATGTACACGTCACAAGTCATGCCGAAGCGGGCGGCGACGGTGGCAGAAGCCACGCCGTGCTGACCCGCGCCGGTTTCGGCGATGACGCGTTTTTTGCCCATGCGGCGGGCAAGCAATGCCTGACCGATGGTGTTGTTTACCTTATGTGCGCCAGTGTGGTTCAAGTCTTCGCGCTTCAACCAGATTTGCGCACCGCCCAAATGCTCGGACAATCGCGCGGCATGGTAAACGGGGCTGGGCCGGCCGACGTAGTGTTTCAAATCGCGGTGGAACTCTTCCCAAAACGACGGGTCGTTTTTCGCTGCTTGGTAGGCCGCTGCCAATTCTTGCAGGGCGGGAATGAGCGTTTCGGCCACATACAGGCCGCCGTGTTCGCCGAAAAAGCCACGCTCGTCGGGTGCTTGGTAGTTTTGCATGGTTCGTCCTTTAGTAATGGGGTAGAAAGGCTACCTGAAAATGCCAAACCCGTTTCAGGTAGCCTTCATGAATATCAAGGACTCCATTCTAACCGCTTATCCCGCGCTTTCCAAAGCCCGTTTTCTCGCCGCGCCCCATTCCGAAGCCGCAATCCCCGCCGCCACCAAGATTAAGGCCGTGAGCACATAGCCGCCCAGCCGCTCGTCTGGAAAGGCCGCCGCGCCCACCAGCGCGCCGAACACCGGCAGCAGGTTCATCGTGAGCGCCGCCCGCCCCGCGCCAATCGCAATCACGCTTTCCATATAAAACAGCTTGGACAAAATCGCAATAAACACAGAAACATAAAGCAGCAGCAGCCAAGCCTGCCACGGCGGCATTCGGAAGCCCTTCTCCACCCCTTCCCACACATAAAACGGCGCGCTTACCACCACCGCCGCCACACACATCGCCCACAGCAGGCTCGCCCAGTGCACCTTCGGCGCAGCGCGCAGCGCCAGCGAATAGCCCGCATAAATCAAGGAAGTCACCAGCGCCAGCGCATCCCCTTGCGACAAACCCGTTTCCAGCAGCGCGGCCGGATTACCCCGGCCCACCACCCACACCACGCCCGCAAACGACAGCCCCACCCCCAGCCATTGCAGCCAATGCGCCCGCTTGCGCCAAAACAGCACCTCCGCAAGCAACACCATCACCGGAATCAGCGCCGTGATAATCGACACATTCACCACCGACGCCCCGCGCGCAAACGCGCTGTAGAGCACAATATTGAACAGCGCAACCCGCTGCCGCCCACCAGCAACAGCCACAACGCACGCGGTTTGAGCGCAGGCAGATCCTCCCGAATCCGCGCGCGGAACAGCCACGAAAGCAGCAAGGCCGCCAGCACCCAGCGCCAAAACGTAAACTCATAAGGCGAAAGCCAAGCCTTGCCCAGCTTGCCCGCCACATTGCTCGTGGCCCAGAACGCCGGTGCCAAAAACAGCATCACATACGGGTGCGGCAGGCCGTTTGCCTGCCAAATACGGAAACGCATGGTTTCATCCTCTTGCAACAGCCCGCCGCCAGCGGAAGGCTACCTGAAAAATATTTATCACGAAAACACAGTTGCTTACTGGCGAAGATTGCATGCCATGCTCAGGACGGCAGGCAACAAAAAACGCCCCGATAAATCGGAGCGCATCATCCCGTTGCCGCGGCAGAATCCGTTCTGCCGCCTGCGGCCAATCAAACCGGGCAGCATCCCGCCCAAACCGGCCGCGAGTTCCCTCCGCCGGCATTAACCGGTTCAGGTGCAACGGGTATGTTCTCAGCCGCACAAGGCAGCACCCCGACTCAAGGGGGCGGATTATAGTGGAATTCCCAATCCGCTGCTATGGCGTGGCGAGCCTGGCTGTATTGCTGCTGCATATTTGAGTAGGGTAGAGTTGCACACAGCCGTTTGAAGTGCCAAACCTTTTCAATTTTCAGGTAGCCTCAAGTTACCCTTGATATAAGGCTACTTGAAAAACTATGCTCGTATTATCATTATTTCAAAACATATTATTGTAGTCATACGCATATATATCACTCTCATCCAAAGTCCAAATATGCCCATCTAGCTTATCAACCGATATCGATCCGCCTACTCTCTCTCCATCGGAAGTGGAGAATATCCACCTTAATGGATCAAATATAGCGCATTCTAGATTGTCAGGAATGATGAGGTTGTTGTTTTTTATATATTCCATAGCAATATCAATAGCTTTACTTTTTGAGATGTGAGACATGTCTCTATATTCAATAGGAACATTCCATACTGATATTTTCTCATCTCTAATCATTTTTGTGATAGGAATCAGCTTTATCCTGTGAATACATACGCCTAAATATCCGGTGTATAAAACATTTTCTTGATAACTAAAATTTATATCCAATAACTCAAGAAATTTCAGATAATTCCGATTAAATTTTTCTTTTATATAAATGTCACATATGTTGTTCATAATTCAAGTCTATTTAATCAAATAGCCTCATCTGTGAATACATCGGAAAAAGTAGATTAGCTTAACTGCAGGCATGACCCAAATATCGGAGCAGATAAATAGAATACTGCTCCAAGGCTTGCAGTCCAAACCAAACTACGCCTGCCGTCCTTCCAATTTTCAGGTAGCCTCAAGCCACTTTATAAAGGCTACCTGAAAACTACACCAATCCCGCCATCTCGAAAAACGCCCGGTACGCTGCCGCCTTTTTCTGCAAACTCAGCGGATACGCACGTGAGGTGGAAGGCAGGCGGGTGAGGGTGAGATTCCGTCCTGCCAAAGTGAAGGGCAGCGTTTCGCCGGTTTTCGGCATTTTCGGCCCATCGGGCAGCAGGGAGAGCAGCACTTCGGTAGCCTTGCCGCCGGTGGTGCATATATGGCGGCAGCGCGGCAGCCGGGCGAGCACGGCGGGCAAATCCACGGTTTCCACCACGCGCAGGAATTGGTCGGCGGCATTGTCTTGCTCGCGCACGGCCTTGAGCACGGTGGGGCAGGAAGCGATGCCGCGCTCATGCAGGAAGGCTTTGATTTTTTCCGCGTCAAACGCTTTCTCGCCGATTTTTTGAAAATGCGCGGCATCGTTGAAGAACACCAACCCGTACACGCGCCACATGTCGTTGATGAAATTGGGATAGTGAAACTGCATGGCGTGCTTTTCCGCCTTGGGCGGGAAGGTGCCCATCATCATCACGGTGGCTTCGGGCGGCAGCAGGGCGGGAAAGGGGTGGCTTTCGATTTCGGGCATGGCGGCAGTGCAATAATTTTGGGAGCTTCATTATAAAGCGAATAAAAGTGGGAGCCGTTCGATTTTTCCCGCCGGCTATGATAAAGTAGAACCAAGATAAAAGTTTGTTCAACCCTTACCCACTCGAAAGCGAGAAAATAATGTTCCCAGAATATCGCGACCTCATCAGCCAGCTCAAACAATCCGACAAACGCTTTGCCCGTCTGTTTGACGAACACAACGAGCTGGACGAAAAAATCGCCAATATGGCCAAAAACCCGGTTACCGGCAATTTGGACGAAGTGGAAGTGCTGAAAAAACAGAAGCTGCATCTGAAAGACCAGCTCTATCAAATCCTGAAACAGCACGACAAAAATAAGGCCTGATTAAAAACAGGCTCAGAAGGCTACCTGAAAGTTTGGCTTCGCAGAACTTAGCTGCGCTGCGTTTCAGGTAGCCTTTACTGCTTTAAATACGGCCGAAGCTGCCGCTTAACAAACTCTGCCGTTTCCATACAGATAAATACAAAAACTGGACATTTCCCCCACTATCGCTGAAAATGTGCATCTTGCCTGCCAGCGGCAAACTGCGTTTTCAGACGCAATTATTCATTTCAACCGAATTTAAACTGCCTCCCAGCATGAAACCCGCCATCCTCGTTATGCACGGCCCCAACCTCAATCTTTTGGGGCAGCGCGAACCGGAAATCTACGGCCGAACCACCCTTGCCGACATCAATGCCGGCCTACAGGCGCGCGCCGAAGCTGCCGGTTTTGCCTTTGAAGCCGTGCAGAGCAATGCCGAAGCCGTGCTGCTTGAGCGTGCCCAGGCGGCCATGGCCGACCATACCGCCTTCATCATCATCAACCCGGCAGCCTACACCCACACCAGCGTCGCCCTGCGCGATGCGCTCGCTGCCGCCGGCAAACCCTTTATCGAAATCCACCTCTCCAACGTGCACGCCCGCGAGCCCTTCCGCCGCCATTCCTATTTTTCCGATTTGGCGCAGGGCGTGATTTGCGGGCTGGGTGCGCACGGCTATTCCGCCGCGCTGGATTTCGCCATTGAATACTTGCAACAAAAACAGGTCGGCTAAAGCCCGGCTCCGAATCCCTTAAAAGGACCTCTCATTATGGATTTACGCAAACTCAAAAAACTCATCGACTTGGTGGAAGAATCCGGCATTGCCGAGATTGAAGTAACCGAAGGCGAAGAAAAAGTGCGCATTACCCGCTCGCTGGCTGCTCCGCAGCCCGTGTATGCCGCTGCGCCTGCCGTGGCTGCCGCTCCGGCCGCTGCCGCGCCCGCTGCAGCCGCAGGCGCGCCTGCCGCCCCCGAGCGCGATTTGAGCAAGGCGCAAACCTCGCCCATGGTAGGCACTTTCTACCGCGCCCCCGGCCCGAACGCGCCGGCGTTTGTGGAAGTGGGCCAGAGCGTGAACGCCGGCGACACCTTGTGCATCATCGAAGCCATGAAGCTGATGAACGAAATCGAAGCCGAACGCAGCGGCGTGGT
This sequence comes from uncultured Eikenella sp., assembly GCA_963548155.1. Classification (GTDB taxonomy): domain Bacteria; phylum Pseudomonadota; class Gammaproteobacteria; order Burkholderiales; family Neisseriaceae; genus Eikenella. The sequence goes on along the minus strand of CAUUTP010000064.1, from coordinate 6,537 downwards.
GAAAGAAATTCTGGTGGAAAACGGCCAGCCGGTAGAGTTTGGCGAGCCGCTGTTTATCATCGAATAATTTTTCAGGTAGCCTTTTTGCCTGTTTTATCGGTGCATGCCTATGGGAATGACTGTTGAAATGCATAGGGTATCGGAGGAGAAACTCAGGGCATATGCCTCCGATTCCCGCCGTTTTCGGAAGTTTTTGGACAAAGAGTGGTCGTTTGACGATCCGAGCGTGCTGTATGTGGATAAATATTGGGATGCGCTGACTTTTCTCGTAAGCGGACAACCCCGTACTGCTGAAAACGAGGGGGAGTTGCTTACCCATGTTATTCTTGGTTATTCCCGTATCCAATATCGTTTCGAACATATTCCCGCGTTTTACATATCTGTGAAAAAAGTTGGTTTCTTCAATTGGGCGCTATCCGAACTATCGTTGGAAGAGGCGAGGCAACGCTGCAATGTAACAGCTATGGCAGAAGCCGATGTTTATTTGTCGGATGCTTGGGCAAATGATGATGAAGCATGGGCTGATTTACAGCCCTTACTAATCGACCTGAAAGCATTCTATGCCGCCGCAGGAAAAAACCGAGAAGCTGTAATCAGCTTATTTAACCATTAAATTCAGTGGTATCCGAATGAAAGAGTGAATTTCATGCTGAAAAAAGTCCTCATCGCCAACCGTGGCGAAATCGCCCTGCGCATATTGCGCGCCTGCCGCGAAATGGGCATCGCCACCGTGGCCGTGCATTCCACTGCCGACAACGACAGCCTGCACGTTAAGCTGGCCGACGAATCCGTCTGCATCGGTCCCGCCCCCTCTGCACAGAGCTATCTGCACATTCCCTCCATCATTGCCGCCGCCGAAGTAACCGGCGCCGACGCCGTCCACCCCGGCTACGGCTTCCTGGCCGAAAACGACCGCTTTGCCGAGCAGGTGGAGGAATCCGGCTTCATCTTCATCGGCCCGCGTGCCGATACCATCCGCCTGATGGGCGACAAAGTGTCTGCCAAAAAAGCCATGCTCGAGTCCGGCGTGCCTTGCGTGCCCGGTTCGGACGGCGCACTTCCCGACGATCCCGACGAAATCCTGAAAACCGCCGAACGCGTGGGCTACCCCGTGATCATCAAAGCTTCCGGCGGCGGCGGCGGGCGTGGCATGCGTGTGGTGGAAAAGAAAGAAGACCTGATTAAGGCCGTGGAAATGACCAAGGCCGAAGCCGAAGCTGCCTTCGGCAACCCGATGGTGTATATGGAACGCTTCCTGCAACGCCCGCGCCACGTGGAAGTGCAGGTGCTGGCCGACGAGCACGGCAACGCCATTTATCTGGGCGAGCGCGACTGCTCCATGCAGCGCCGCCACCAAAAGGTAATCGAAGAAGCGCCCGCGCCCGGCATTACCTCCAAAGAGCGCGAGAAAATCGGCAAAGCCTGCGTGGCCGCCTGCAAACGCATTGGCTACCGCGGCGCCGGCACGTTTGAATTTCTGTATGAAGACGGCGAGTTTTTCTTCATCGAAATGAACACCCGCGTGCAGGTGGAACACCCCGTAACCGAGCTGATTACCGGTATCGACATCGTGCAGGAACAGCTGCGCATCGCCGCCGGGCTGCCGCTGCAATACAAGCAAAAAGACGTGGTAATCCAAGGCCATGCTTTTGAGTGCCGCATCAATGCCGAAGACCCCTACAGCTTCATCCCCAGCCCGGGCTGCATCACCAGCTGCCATCTGCCCGGCGGCTTCGGCGTGCGCGTGGACAGCCACATCTACCAGGGCTACCGCATCCCGCCGAACTACGACAGCCTCATCGGCAAAATCTGCGTGTATGGCAACGATCGCGAGCAGGCCATCGCCAAAATGCGCGTTGCCCTCTCCGAGCTCACCGTGAGCGGCATCAAAACCAATGCCCCGCTGCACGATGACCTGTTCCGCGACCCCGGCTTCGCCAAAGGCGGCGTGAGCATCCATTATCTGGGGCACTGGCTGGAAGAGCGCAAAGTGCAGCTGCAAGCTGAAAAGCAGGCTGAAAAATAGTTTGTTGTGTTCAGATGAATCAAAGGCTACCTGAAATTTTCAGGTAGCCTTTTTCTGAATCCGCTTAGTGGAAGATTACGTCGTCTTCATCATCCTGAAACAGGAATTGCGCGATGAAATTGTAGAAATCTCTACGCGGCTTCCAGTTGTTTTTCAATAGCACGCGACCTTGCGGCGTATCGATACGGGCGTGCATAAACGAGCCGGGTGATTCGATTTGCGAGAATTTAGATTTAATGCCACGAATTTCCCGATACACCACAACGTGTTCTTTAAACAGGGTTTGCAGGATAAAGCCGTGTTCGTACAGCGTGAGGCGCGATCTGATTTGGTCGGCCACATAAGTGCCGTAGCAGACGGTAAACAGCACGTTGAATAGCCCAACATTAGCGTGGATGCCCTCGCCCATGCCGGCTATATTCCAAATAAACATCAGGAGCAGGAAGATAATGGTGGCGAGGAAGGTCCAAGTGAGGGTGTGGCGGAAGGTGGCGAGCTGCCGGCCTAGTTTGCGGTGGCGCATGGTGTGTGTCTCTTTGAATTTATGAAGGGGTTGATTGTGATATAAACAATCAATATCTGCTTGTTTTGATTAATTTCTGCCTTTTCAGGTAGCCTGTAGGCAACAGTGGGTGGCGAATATGAATGAATACCTCCATTCCGCGGGCAGCTTGCCCAAGGCTACCTGAAACTGCTGTTGCCCTCGCGTGTTACAATAGCCACCCTTTCCCGCCGGAATCAGGTGCATACCATTTTAACTTCGTTGAAGCGAATGCTTTCAGGTAGCCTTTCCGGCTTTCCACATCATTCCAAGAAAGTTACCCCATGAAACACATCATCCGCCGCAATAGCGAGCCCAACAGCGGCAACTGGGAGCGCGACACGCTGGAAAAACTGCTGCTCGAAGCCTATCGCGAGCAGCGCCGCGCCCGCATTTGGAAGCTCATTTTCCGCCTATTGCTCATTGCCTTTCTGGCGCTCTATTTGTTTGCCATTTTCGGCAATATCGGCAGCCTCAATCCCGCCTCCGCCGGGCCGCACACTGCCGTAATCCGCCTCGAAGGCGCGATTACCGCCGGCGAAAACCAGGCCGGGAAACTGCGCCAGGGTTTGGAGACTGCCTATAAAAACAAACAGGTGCGCGGCATCATCATCCGCGCCAACAGCCCCGGCGGCTCGCCCGTGGTATCCGGCGTGGCCTATCGTGAAATCCGCCGCCTGCGCGCCGAACATCCCGGCATCCCCGTGTATGTGGTGGCCGAAGACATTTGCGCCTCCGGTTGCTACTACATCGCCGCTGCCGCCGACAAAATCTATGCCGACCAATCCAGCATCGTCGGCAGCATCGGCGTGGTTGGCAGCAGCTTCGATCTCACCGGCCTGATGCACAATATGGGCATCCAGCGCCGCCAGCGCACCGCCGGCAGCAACAAAGGCATGGGCGACCCCTTCAGCCCGGAAACCCCCGAGCAAACCGCCATCTGGCAAGGCATGCTGGACGACATCCACCAGCAATTCATCAAAGCCGTGCGCGACGGGCGCGGCAAACGCCTGAACGAAGCGGATAATCCCGACCTGTTCAGCGGCCGCGTGTACACCGGTAATGAAGCGCTCAAAACCGGCCTCATCGACGGCCTGGGCGATATCTACAGCGTATCGCGCGACATCATCAAAGCCCCCGAGCTGGTGGATTACACCCCCGCCGACGACATCAGCCGCCTGTTCAGCAAAGGCGTAGGTGCCAGCGTGCGTCAAGGCTTGCAGGAGGCAGTGCAGGAGCAGCCATGGTAGGTATTTAGTATGTGGTCTTGGTAATTAAAAGGCTACCTGAAACTATTTTTAAGCAACACGCTTTTTACGCCGGCCAAAGGCGAACAAAAAACGGCAAACGGAATCAATCCGTTTGCCGTTTTTTCTCACTCCGTTGCCACTGCGTTTTGATTAACGCCTCAGCTTCGCCGAAGCTCAAGCTTGGCTATGCCAAGGGTGAGCTTTCAGGTAGCCTTTAGGCCAGTTTGGTGGCCACGTCGCGCAGGGCGGTGCGCAGGCCTTCTTCGATTACGGGGTGGTAGAAGGGCATATCGAGCATCTGCGGCACGGTCATGTGCTGCTGGTGTGCCCAAGCGAGGAGGTGGGCGATGTGCTCCAGCGCGGGGCCGACACCTTCGGCGCCGAGGAAGCGGCCGGTTTCGCGGTCGGCATACACGCGCAGGCTGCCTTGGTTCACCAACATCACGCGGCTGCGGCCTTGGTTGCGGAAGGATACTTGGCCGGTCACGAGCTTGCTGCCGTATTCTTTTTCCAGCTGGGCAAAGCGCGCACCCACGCTGATGATCTGCGGGTTGGAGAACACCACGCCGATCATGCTGCGGCGCAGGCCGTCCCGTATATCGGGGTAGCGGCCGGCGTTTTCACCGGCGATTTTGCCTTGGTCGGAAGCTTCGTGCAGCAGGGGCAGCTGGTTGGAGGCGTCGCCGGCAATGAAAATGTGCGGGATGCTGGTTTGCATGGTGCGCGGGTTGGCCACGGGCACGCCGCGTGCGTCTTTCTCGATATTGAGGTTTTCCAGCCCGATGTTGTCCACATTGGGGCGGCGGCCGATGGCGGCGAGCAGGTAGTCGGCGGTGAATACGCCGCTTTCGCCGTCTTGCGTCCACGCTACTTCCACTTGGCCTTTGTCGTTGAGCCGGGTTTCGGTTTGGGCGTTGAGGTGCAGCGGGATTTCCTGGCCGAAGATGGCTGTGGCGTCTTCCTGCACCACGGGGTCGGAAATGCCGCCGATGAGGCCGCCCAGGCCGAACATTTCTACGCGCACGCCGAGGCGGCTCAAGGCTTGGCCGAGCTCGAGGCCGATCACGCCGGTGCCGAATACGGCCACGCTTTCGGGCAGGCTGTCCCATGAAAATACGTCATCGTTGATAACCAGGCGGTCGCCCAGCGCCTGCCATTGCGGCAGCACGATGGGGCGGGAGCCGGTGGCGATCACGATGCGTTCGGCGCGGATTTGGGTGTGGTCGTCGATTTGCACGGTGTGCTCGTCGATGAATTTGGCCTGCCCCATGATGCGGCGCTCGGCCGGCCAGGCTTCTACGTCTTCCAGCACGAAGCCGACGAAGCGGTCGCGCTCGGATTTAACGCGGTTCATCACTTCTTCGCCATTTACGCTGATGCTGGATTTGTCCAGATGCACGCCGAAGGGATCGGTGTGCAGGGCGTGGTGGCGGGCTTCCGCGGCGGCAATCAAGAGCTTGGAGGGCATGCAGCCGACGCGGGCGCAGGTGGTGGCGAACATGTGGCTTTCGATGATATAAACGTTTTCGGTGTGGAGGCGGGCATTGCGGAAGGCGCCCATGCCGGCGGTGCCGCCGCCGATAACAACGACGTCTGCGGTAAGGTGTTTCATGTCTGCTTTCCTTATGTGGGAAGACCTTTCAGGTAGCCTGTATGGCCGGCCGGGAGGCTACCTGAAAAATATCGGCTGCTGCGGTGTAACAGGCTACCTGAAAGGTCTTGGGAAAAGAGCCGCCCTATTGGGGCGGCTCGCAAAGCTATCTACTGTATTGGCAACTGGATAGCTGGGAAATTAGGCGTGTTTGGCCAAGTATGCGTCCAGGTCTTCGCTGCCGCCGATGTATTTGCCGCCGATGAACACTTGCGGGGCGGTTACTTTACCGGTGATGGCGCGTACGGAAACGATGCTGGCGTCTTTGCCCAACACGATTTCTTCGTAGGCCAGGCCTTTTTCCTGCAAAGCGGCTTTGGCTTTGGCGCAGAAGGGGCAGCCGGGTTTGGTGAAGATGGCGATGGATTCTTGCGGTTTCCAGTTCGGAGCCACGAATTTCAGCATGGTGTCGGCATCGGAAACTTCAAAGGGGTCGCCTTCTTTGATCGGCTCGATGAAGGCTTCCACGATTTTGCCGTCGTCTACCAGCATAGAGTAGCGCCAAGAGCGTTTGCCGAAACCGATGTCTTCATCGCTCACTTCCATGCCCATGCCGCGGGTGAATTCGCCGTTGCCGTCGGGAACCATGGTGATGTTGTGGGCTTCTTCGTCGGCAGCCCAGGCGTTCATTACGAAGGTGTCGTTTACGGATACGCACAGGATGTCGTCGATGCCGTTTTCTTTAAATGCAGGAGCCAGCTCGTTGTAGCGCGGCAGGTGGCTGGAAGAGCAGGTGGGGGTGAACGCGCCGGGCAGGGCGAATACCACTACTTTTTTGCCTTTGAACAATTCGTCGGTGGTGACGTCTTTCCAAGAATCGGCCACGCGGGTGTGGAAGGTTACTTTCGGAACTTGCTGGCCAACCAGTTGGTCACGGGATTTGATGTTGATAGACATATAGAGCTCCTTATATCAGGGTGTCAGAAATAATGCGGATGAATTTGCGAGATACGGTGTATCGATAAGGCGGCATTCTAGCCGCCGCCAGGCGATTTGTATAATTTATAGTTCAAATAATATGAATTACATCATACTATCAACTCACTTAAATCGAGAACAGCTAGTCCAC
>CAUUTP010000063.1:0-12101 GCA_963548155.1 uncultured Eikenella sp. | reverse complement strand
GCCAAAATGCTCCAACTCTCGCAAAAACTCGATGCCGGAGAGTGGCTCGCCATTGCCGCCGACCGCACCCCAGTGCGCGGCAACAAAACCGTGCCCGTGCAATTCCTCGGCCACACCGCCTATCTGCCGCAAGGCCCCTGGCTGCTCGCCGGCCTCTTGCGCGCGCCCACCAACACCGTGTTCGTGTTAAAAGAGCAAGGCCGTTATCATCTCTGCCTGAAACGTTTTCAGGTAGCCCCGAGCTGGACCGCCGCCACGCGCAAACAAGTGATTGAAAGCATGGCACAACAGTACGCCGACGTTTTGGCCGCCCACGCCGCCCGCGCGCCGCTGCAATGGTTCAACTTCTACGACTTCTGGAGCAACACCCCACATGGCTAAACACATCTACTGCCGCCACCACACCGAGATCGAAGTCCCCTTTTTCGACGTAGACGTGATGCAGATCGTTTGGCACGGCCACTATGTCAAATACCTCGAAATTGCCCGCTGCGCCCTGCTCGACGCCATCGGCTATAACTACACCGTCATGCTCAAACACGGCCACGCCTGGCCCGTGGTGAAGCTCGACCTCAAATACGTCCGCCCGGCCCACTTCGGCCAGAAAATCCGCGTGGAAATGGCCGTAACCGAATACGAAAGCTGCCTGCGCATCGACTACATCCTGCGCGACGCAGAAAGCGGTACCAAACTCACCCAGGCCCACACCACCCAAGTCGCCCAGCGCATCGACAACGGCGAAATGCAGTTCCAAACCCCCGCAAGCTGGCAACAGGCCGTGCGGCAATTTGCAGGGTTTGCGCCCTTAGCCAAGGATTGAGACTACCTGAAAGGCTATTTAGAATAATGGTTTCTGCTATAGAAAACAGGCGATGATTTTGCGTCATCGCCTGTTTTGTTGGCCAATCGCCGATTAAGCGTTGCCGGCAGCCGGAGCGTTGGCAGCGGCTTGTTGCTGTTCGTACATGGCTTCGAAGTTGATCGGCATCAATACCACGGGCGGGAAACCGGCGCGGGTGATGCAGGAAGACACAGCCTCACGGGCATAGGGGTAGAGGATGTTGGGGCAAGCAATGCCGAGCAATACTTTCACATCTTGCTCCGGAATGTTTGCCAAACGGAAAATACCGCTCTGCGCCACTTCGTTCAAGAACAATACCTTGCCATCAGGCAGTTTGGCGGTAACGGTTACGGTAACGGTTACTTCGTGGTGTTCTTCTTCCAGTTTCTTAGAATCGGTGTGTACTTGGATTTCCACGTTCGGAGCATCCTGGCTGAGGAATACTTCCGGTGCGTGCGGCACTTCCAAAGACAAATCTTTTACATACAGTCTTTCTACGTTGAAAATCGGTTGCTGTTGTTCTTGTTCGCTCATGGTTTACTCCTGCGAAAGGGGTGGAAAAATCAAAATGGAGATCTGGCGGATTGATCCGCTATAAACTGCGTTAGGCTACCTGAAAATGCTCCACTTTGCCAGCTTTTCCTTGTGGGATAAGGTATTCGGCAGCTTTCCCGCTGCATTTGCCGATTATTGGGCGGGTACGGTTTGAACGTTATCCAATCTATCGGCATCATGCACAATCCGGCGCACCATGGCATCCATATCGGGCAGGTAGCCGCCGGAACGGTGGCTGTTAATAATCACCACCACGGCCAGCCTGCGCCCATTGGGCGGCAACCAGTAGCCGGCCAACGCACGCACGTCACGCAGCGTACCTGTTTTCATACGCAGCGAGCGGCCGAGCTGGCGGAAGCGGCCGCGCAGGGTGCCGTCGGTACCGGCAATCGGCAGGGTGTGAATGAAAGTATCGCGGAAGGGGGAGCGGTAGGCCTGAAACAGCATGCTGCCGAGAAAACGGGCAGTGAGTCGCTCACGGCGGGAAAGGCCGGAGCCGTTTTCCAACACCAGCGCTTCATCATCCAATCCGGCGGAAACCAGCTGCCGCCGCACAGCGGCTTCGGCATTCTGCACGCTGTGCGGTCCGTTCGCTTGGTGGCCAAGCGTGAGAAAAACGCTACGTGCAATCAGATTGTTGGAATGCTTGTTCATATCGGTCAGCACTTCGCCCAGCGGCTTGGAAAAGTGCGTGGCCAAGATGCGGCTATTGCTGGGGGCTGCTCCCCGGCCAAAGCCATAGAGGCCACCCAAGCCCTGTGTAAGCCAATAGCCGCGAAAACTTTCTTCGGCAAAGCGTGGAGCATCGAACAAATTGATGAACATTTTCTCGCCCATACATGCAGCTGGCAGGCGACCACGAAACACCAGCACGCCGTTTTCAAATTTGGCGGAAACGTGATTGGAAAGTTTACCGCAGTGGCCGTCTGTTTCGGCAAGTTGGCTGAGATCGGTTTGAATACCGTAGAGTGGCGGGTTGAGCAAAAAAGCAGGCTGCCCAGTCTCATTGCGGGCGGCAGTAATCCAAAGGGCTTTGTAGGCAATCATGTGGGGGTCTGGCGGCACAACAAAGCTTTCGTCAGCATCGTTTTCAAAACCTTCTGCGCTGGCAAGACCGCCCCAAACGCGCCGATCCAGCACCACTTTACCGTTTAATGACACAATGCCCTGCCGGACCAGCTGTTGCTGCATATCCACCAGATCGGGCTGGTCGAAGGCAGGATCACCGCTACCCACCCAATATAAATCGCCTTGCAGTGCGCCATTAGCTACTGTACCGCTGCTGCGCCACTGGGTTTGCCAGCGGTAATCACCACCCAACCCACGTAAGGCAGCGAAAGTGGTCACTAACTTCATGGTGGAAGCGGGATTCATAGAAACATCGGCTCGATGTGCAAGCAACACTTCACCGCTGTCGAGGTCTTGCACATAAACCGCAGCCTCATCCGGCTGAATACGGCCGAAATCGATAGCAAAGGCTACCTGAAAATAGAAGAATAGCGCGAATGCTAATAGCAGGCGAGAGCAGTTTTGGCAGAGAAGTAGAAGTTTTTCCAGCATAAGATTATTTTTAATAAAATATTTTCCAGCAGACTAATTTTGCTCTATCCCACCTATGTAGGCAATGGAAATATGTTGGAAAGCAGCTATTTCTGCAGTTCGCTCACAACAAGTAGTACACGCAAAAAAACCGGACTTATAAAAGCCCGGTTTTTCATTATTGAACGCTAACTCAGCTAACGATTAACGAGCAGGCTGTTCAACCAGAGTGCGGATACGAACGTCTACGCGACGATCCGGCTCGATACATGCAATCAGAGCGCTACGTTTGCGAGCGGCAGAAACGCGACGACCCAAATTGCGAACTTCTTGCTGGCACTGTTCGGTCATCTTAGCTTGAGATTCGCCCAAGCCAACGGCAGAGATTTTCTCAGCCGGTACGCCATGGCCAACCAAGTACTCGCTAACAGTGTTAGCACGACGCTCAGACAGAGCCTGGTTGTATTTGTCGCTACCCATGAAGTCGGTATGACCTTCAACACGTACAGACTGTACGCTGGTCTGAGACAGGCGTTGAGCCAATTCATCCAAAGTAGCACGTGCTTCAGGACGCAGATTGTATTTGTCAAAACCAAACAGGAAGTTGGATGACAGAGATACCAGCTCTTCGCGTACTTGCGGTTCAGCAGGAGCAGGAGCTTCAGCCTGACGGTCACCACACTCTACCAAGCCCAAGCGATCCACTTCGGCATTCAGGAAGCTGTTTTCCCAGCATTCGTGAGCACCTTTAGGCTCATAGTTAGAGCGAACCACTTCGCGAGACTGCTGGCTGATGGTGTAGCCGTATTTTTCATTGTTGAAGCTGCTGTCCGCCATGGCGGCACCGGAAGCAACCAAGGCCAAGAACAAAGCGCCTAATTTAAGCTGTTTGGTCATGTTATTCCCTCATCAAAAAGTTTGTTATGCGCAGACTTGGCAAGCTTTGCAGCATGCCGGCCTTCACAAAAATCACCATATACGGACCGCCCAAATACTGCGGTAATCCAAATATATTCGGGGTACCACTATAAAAAACCGTGCCCGAACTGTCAATAAGGAATTGGTTACCCGCTGCACGGGCACCTCCGTTTCCTACGTGCCCAATCATGCCCAAAATTACCCTAACTGTCAGCAGGATAATGGCAAAAGAAAGGGATATTTCCCTATAAGTTGCTAAAAAACAACAAATCCTGCCGCAAATTACCAGCATGTGGCAAAATAACGATGGCGGGCTATGATACCATTCAGCCCTCACTGGTTTCAGGCGAAGTCGGTGATTTCGACGGCACTTTGGCGGTTGGCCTGTCGCATAAATCCGACAAATATCACTTGGATGCATCATGAAACTGCAACAGCTGCGCTATTTTTTGGAAGTTTACCGCTGCAATCTGAATATTTCGGAGGCAGCGGAAATTTTGTTCACTTCCCAACCGGGCATTTCCAAGCAGATAAAGCTGCTGGAAGACGAGCTGGGCGTGCAGCTGTTTGTACGGCACGGCAAACGGATTGTGGCGGTTACGCCGCCGGGGCAGGCCGTGCTGGAAATTGCCGAGCGCATCTTCCGCGATGTGCAGAGCATTCGCAATATCGGCACCGAATTTGCCGAGCAGGACAGCGGCCGCCTCACGATCGCCACCACTTATACCCAGGCGCGGCATGTGTTGCCGCCGGTGGTGGCCGAATTTTTCCGGCAATATCCGAAAGTAGGCTTGTCGCTGGTACCGGCCGAACCTTCGGCAGTGGATAGAATGGTAGCCGAGGGTTTGGCCGATTTCGCCATCAATTCGGAAGCAGATGCACGCCTTTCCGAGCTGCGCCATATCAGCGCGCGGGCTTGGAACCGCTGCGTGCTGGTGCCGCAGGGGCACGCGCTGGCGGATAAAAGGCACATCAGCCTGGCGGATTTGTCGTCCATGCCGCTCATTGGCTACACCGAGGCCGGGCAGGATACGGCTTTGCAGCAGGCCTTTTCCGGTAGCGGGCTGACTTTACCGCAAGTGGTGCTTGCCAGCATGGATGCGGGCGTGATTAAAACCTATGTGCGTGCCGGTTTGGGCGTAGGGCTGCTGGCCGATGCCGCCTACGACCCGCAGCGCGATGCCGATTTGGTTTGCCTGCCGGCCGACCATCTGTTTAAGCCGTCATTTACTTATATTGTGGTACGGCAGGATGCCTATCTGCGCAATTACGCCTACGATTTCATGCAGCTCTACCTGCCCGGCCTCACCCGCGACCGCATTGAGCAGGCGCTATACGAGCCCATCCGCGAAGACTTCTCGATTTAATGGTTGGCTATTTCGCTTTAGCCTTGCGCAAGCCAGGTTGGAGTCGATGTTTTCAGGTAGCCTGTTACCCATACTCCAGGCTACCTGAAACGAGGTCTTGGCAAAGCCAAAACGCCAGCTTCACCAAAATTAAAACTGGATTCCTTTATAATCTTGCCCCGTCTTGCCACGATTGATTTGCCGATGGATACCCAGCCCACCGAACTCGTTTCCAGCCCTGTCCCCCAGCCCGTACCCGCCGCACCGCCCGCCAAAAAACGCCCCGGCCTGCTGCGCCGTTGGTTTAAGCACCTGGTGTGGAGCATCATTCTCTTGCTGCTGGGCTTCCACCTATTGGTTTTCCTGCTCTTAGCCTATTGGAAAGGCCAGCCCGTGCACACCAGCGCCTTTATGCTGCGCCACAACCTTTCCACCTTCTCCCGCGTGCAGCAAACCTGGGTAGATGACAGCCAAATCGCCCGCGTGGTGAAACAGGCGGCCATCGCCAGCGAAGACGCCCAATTCAGCAACCACGACGGCTTCGACTGGAACGGCATCGAACACGCCATGCACCGCAACCAGCGCAGCGGCACCATCCGCGCCGGCGGCTCTACCATCAGCCAACAGCTGGCCAAAAACCTGTTTCTGTTTGCCGAACGCTCTTATGTGCGCAAAGCCGAAGAAGCCGTGATTACCGTGATGATGGAAAGCATGTGGAGCAAAGAGCGCATCCTCACCGTGTATCTGAACGTGGCCGAATTCGGCGAAGGCATCTATGGCATCGAAGCCGCCGCCCAGCATTATTACCACAAGCCGGCATCCCGCCTGCGCGCCGGTGAAGCTGCTTCACTCATCGCCATGCTGCCCAACCCCAAATACTTCCAGCAACACCGCAACGACCGCCGCCTGCGCAATAAAACCCGCATCATCCTGCGCCGCATGGGCAGCGCCGATTTGCCGCCGGACGAAGAATAGTTTGGTATCTGTCAATCAAAGGCTACCTGAAAAACCCATTCCGTTTTTCAGGTAGCCTTTTTCATGCAGTGCATGGATGCAGTATTTCAGCGAAGCTTCCGATGCTCAAAACCGACGTTCCACTTCGATAAACCATTGGCGGCTGCGGCGTTGGTAGAGTTCCGGAATGTTGCTGTTGATATTCAGATAGCGGTAGGTTAGGCGGGGCATCAGGCCGTGCCATTGCAGTTTGGGATGCCACAGCGACAAGTTGAGCTGGGTTTCTCGGTCGGAGCGCACCACAGGGAAAAAGAAGTGCGTTTGGCGGAACTGCCGCCTGCCCAAGCGGATGTCTGCACGCAGGCCAAATTGCGGCCATTCCCGCATCAGGCCGAAGCGGATGCCACGTCGGACGGAGGCTTCCGATGGGTCGCGAGTTTGGTGTTCCAGCCAGTCTAAACCGATATAGAGCAGGCTGTTTGCGATAGGCATCCAGGCGGCGGTGGCGGTTAATTGGGTTTGCGGGCCGTTGTAGCTTTGTGCAACGTTTTGGCTGCGGTAATGCCGCCAACTGCGGGCGGTCATCACGCTGATTTGCCATTTTGAGCCGATTTGGCGGCTATATTGCCCCTGTATGCCGTATTGGCGGCTGTATGGGCTACCTGAAAACCAGCTGAATTCGGTATAGGGCTGTATCTGCCAGCTGCTGCGGATATTGCGGAAGCGGTAACCAGCCTGCACACGTAAGTTTTCTTCGTTGTACTCGCGCCGATCCCAGTAAAACACACCGTCCAAACCAACGCCGCCGGTGAGGAAGTGGTTGCCGCCGATGTTCACGGCCCGGTCGAGTGCGGCACTGTAACGCAGGCCGGTGGCTTTCTGGGGCAACGAGGCTTCATCACGCACCCACACGCGTGAGCCCAAGCGCAGTTCGCGGGCAGAGGAGGCGTTATTGACGTTGTCGTTCCGTTCGTATTGCAGCGAGGCATCGGCTTGCCACGCCTGCCGTTTTTGCATGGTTTGGCGGTATTGCGCCACCAGTTGTTTTGCTTCGGGCAGCAGGTCGGACTGTTCCAATTGTTCGGCCTGTTGGTCGGCCTGGCGGTATTGGTGGTTTTCAAACAACATCGCCATGTAGTCGAACCGGACATAAGACAGTTCCGGCCGCCGCTGCACAATGGCGGCATAATGCTTGATTGCCTGCTCAAGCTTGCCCTGCCCGCGCAATAAGGCACCTTTACCGTAATCGTACAACACGGTATCGTGGTTTGGTATGGTGAGGTACAAATCCAGCAGGTCGGCCAGCAAATCCCATTGCTGATTGAGGATGGCCTGATTGATTAGGTGTTCGGTCAGGGCAGGATTGGCGCGCAGGTCGGTTTCGGTCAGGTGCTTGGAGGGTTGGGGGTCTCTTGGGGGTGTTTTCGGGGCGATGCTGTCGCTAGTTTGAATGGGCTGGGGTGGTTGCGGCCATGGCGGATTGTCATCGTGCGGCACGAGGGTTGTCGGTGCGGCCATCGTGCAGAATGGCAGCAGGCAGAGCATCAGAATGGCCGGATGGCGGAAGAGGGATATCATAACGGCTGAAACAAAATATAGATGGCAGATGTTAGATGAATGACGGCTACAGGCTACCTGAAACTCTATCGGGCTGTTTTCAGGTAGCCTGTAGCCATGCATTACTTAACTGCTTTGTCGCGTTTCTTTCCTATGCGGAACAGCTGTACAAAATATTCGGCAGATTATTGCTTGGTTCCGCTGAATCCGACATGCCACTGACCATTGGGGCCGCTGCGGCTTCCTTCTACTAGGCCGGCCACTTCTTCAGCATTGGGCCCGAAGATGGAAAGGTAGTATTGATAGGCGTTCATGCGGTCGGAAACGGCGTTGCCGCTAATGCCTTTAGTGCGTTCGGCAGCCGACAGCATTGGATTATAGGGTAATGCGCCGCTGATACGGCCTTGGCGCAATTCGATGTCGCCGGTGGAAGCCATGCCGGTAATACGGCCGCTACCGGTTTTGTCGGTGAAATTGATGCTGTAGTTAAACGCACCTTTTTCCACGCCCGATCCAAAATTGGCAAACGATTCGCCGCTATAGTTAAACGTATTGCCGCTGAGACGGGTGATGGTAGCATCGTTCACGGGCAGGCCGCTCACTAACTGTACGCGCATAGTATCCGGTCGGTTGAGTCGGTTGTTCGGATCGTTAGCGCCATCATAGCGGTAGGCACTGGGCAAAGTGGCCAACACCATGGAGTAGGGGCGTTGGTAGATATACATTTTTCCTTGCTCTTCCACTTTCACATCGCGACTGTCAGGATAGGCGACTTTCAAAGACGTCCATTCAGCTTTGTAGGGCAGTTCGAGCAGACCGTCCGGCAGTGCGGTGATATTGATACGGTCGTTCAGGCCGTAGCTGCGGCCGTTAAGGGTGAGAGTGAGGTCTTTCTCACCGCGTGTGTTGTTACCGGCCTGTGGTCCCATCAGGGTTTGGGCGGCAATCACACTCTTGCTGCTGACCACTCCGGCATAATTGCGGCGATAATCCAGGCTGGAACGGTTTTTAACAGCAGAAGATTCGGCATCCGGCGACGCGGCGGTTTGAGGCGTGTTGTTTTGCACGGAAGGGGGGCCGCCGCCACTGCTGCCGCAGGCAGCCAAGCTGAGAGCGATAATGGTGGTGCTGAGCAAATGTTTCATTGTTGGTAACTCCTACTTTATTTTTAAGTTTTAAAATTTGTTAAATTTTGAAGTTTTGCAGTCTAGCAGGCAGGAGATAGGGGGTTCATTCAGCCGTTAGTAGTAGCCCGATCGGCTAACTTTGGCCGAATAATCGTGGAATTCCTGTAACCGACTCCGGCAGCGAAGTGGTTTTCTGTAAAAACCGGTCATTTGCTTTACAATCCTATTACAGGTAAAGTGATTCGGTCTGCAAAGAATTGGCGGCGGCAATCCTGCCCGGCTGCCAGCAACTAAAAGGAGTGGCAAAATGTATCAACGGATTTTCGTTCCGATAGACGACAGCAAAACCTCTCTCTACGCCCTGGAACAGACCTGCCGGCTGGCCAAGGCAACCGATGCCGTGTTGGTGGCCGTGCATGTGGTGGATTTAAGCGACCTCAAGCGCGAAGCCAGCCGCCTGCCCAATTCCGAAGAGCTGTATGCGGCCGAAATGCAGGTGGCCGACCATGCTGAAACCATCATGCAACAAGCCGGCGTGAAATACGAAGTGGACACCCTGGAAAACGACGGCATGCGTATTTCCGACGTACTGATTAAAGAGGCCGTGCGCCAAGAGTGCGACCTCATCGCCATGGGCACCCACGGCTTCTCCGGCCTGCTGCATCTATTGATGGGCTCCGTGGCCGAAGGCGTGCTGCGCCAGTCTCCCCTGCCCGTGCTGCTGTTCCGCCGCCCCGACGACGAAACCTAGCCGCACCAACTTTCAGGTAGCCTCCCGACTATGCGGCGAGGCTACCTGAAAACTTCATCTAATAACTTACAACCCAAATGGAAAACGCTCTATGGCAATCCCCGCTTACAACGAAGAGATGAAAAAATTCATCCACGGCCTGCTCAACCACCTGGTGCAGATCAAAGGCTCCGACCTGTTCATCACCGCCGGCTTTCCCCCGGCCATGAAGCTCGACGGCAAGCTCACCCCGATTACCGACAAACCGCTCACCGCCGACCACACCGCCCTCATCGCCCGCGCCCTGATGGACGACAAACAGGCCGAAGAATTCGATAACACCAAAGAATGCAACTTCGCCATCAGCCTGGCCGGCGTGTCCCGCTTCCGCATCAACGCCATGGTGCAACGCGGTGCCGCCGCCCTCGTTTGCCGCGTAATCACCAGCCAGATTCCCAAGTTCGATAACATGAACCTGCCGCCGATTTTGAAACAAGTGGTGATGGAAAAGCGCGGCCTCGTGATTTTCGTGGGCGGCACCGGCTCCGGCAAATCCACCTCCCTGGCCGCCATGATCGACTACCGCAACGAAAACAGCCACGGCCACATCATCACCATCGAAGACCCGATCGAATTCGTGCACCCGCACAAAAACTGCATCATCACCCAGCGCGAAGTAGGCGTGGACACCGAAAACTGGTTTGCCGCCCTTAAAAACACCCTGCGCCAGGCCCCCGACGCGATCCTCATTGGCGAAATCCGCGACCGTGAAACCATGGACTACGCCCTGGCCTTCGCCGAAACCGGCCACCTCTGCATGGCCACCCTGCACGCCAACAACTCCAACCAAGCGCTCGACCGCATCATCAACTTCTTCCCCGAAGAGCGCCGCACCCAGCTGTTGAACGACCTGTCGCTCAACCTCAAAGGCTTTATTTCCCAGCGCCTCGTGCCCAAACCCGACGGCAAAGGCCGCGTGGCCGCCGTGGAAGTACTGCTCAACTCCCCGCTGATTTCCGAGCTGATTTTGAACGGCGACATCCACGGCGTGAAAGAAATCATGGCCCGCTCCCGCGATTTGGGCATG
Organism: uncultured Eikenella sp.; assembly: GCA_963548155.1. GTDB lineage: Bacteria > Pseudomonadota > Gammaproteobacteria > Burkholderiales > Neisseriaceae > Eikenella. The sequence goes on along the minus strand of CAUUTP010000063.1, from coordinate 1,447 downwards.
CAAACCTTCGACCAGTCCCTGTTCGACCTCTACGAAGCCGGCCACATCGCCTACGAAGACGCCCTGAAAAACGCCGACTCGGTAAACGATTTGCGCCTCAATATCCAGCTCAACAGCAAACGCGGCCGAGACAACGAAAAATCCGGCATCGACAGCCTCTCCATCGTCGGCATGGACGAAGCCGGCGAAGCCTAAGGCGGAAAAGGCTACCTGAATATTCAGGTAGCCTCATTTACAGCCAGCTCAAGAAAGGCAGGTAGCGGATACCTGCCTTATCTTAAAGTTGCCGATCAATAAAGAGGAACATTAATGACTGCCTCCTCAAGCAACCCATCCCCCTACCCTATTGATTATCATGGGGGCGGTTTCCGAATCTATTCTTGACATACTTTCAAACCAAATATAGTGAATTAAATTTAAACCAGTACAGCGTTGGCTCGCCTTGCCGTAACGTGTGTACTGTCTTGCAGCTCGCCGCCTTGTCCTGATTTTTGTTAATCCACTATAAATACAATTCTTCTCAAGATATTGATTTCTATCTCGAGGTTTCCGGCAAAACATATTGTGGAAGCGCTTCTATATCCACTCTATTCCTGGCATTATGGAGCGCCAAGGTAAGTTCGAACATCCCGCTTATGGCCGATATTTCTGGGCGAGCAACTTTATTTTGCTGCAAGAGCCAACCGTAGCTTGCTTAGTGGAGGCCATCGAACACATGATTTCAGACGGCAGACATGAGCTGGCTTTTTTAGAAGTGCGGCCGGATGTTTCCGAAGAACCTAAGGCCACCTGAAAGCCCAAGTTTCAGTATTGTGAAAATGTTCCCCAACCCGCATAGAAAAGGCTACCTGAAATTTTTCAGGTAGCCTTTTCTATTCAGCGTTTAAGCTGCCAAACGCTTATTTCTTCTTGCGCTGAGGCGGCAAGTCGGTGCAAGTGCCGTTGGCCACTTCCGCTGCCATGCCGATGCTTTCGCCCAAGGTGGGGTGCGGGTGGATGGTTTTGCCGATGTCGGTTGCATCGCAGCCCATTTCGATGGCCAGGCAGATTTCGCCAATCATGTCGCCGGCGTGGGTGCCGACGATGCTGCCGCCGATAATCAAGCCGCTTTCGGCATCGAAAATCAGCTTGGTGAAGCCTTCGTCGCGGCCGTTGGCGATGGCGCGGCCGGATGCGACCCACGGGAATACGGCTTTGGTGATTTTGATGCCGTCGCGTTTGGCGATTTCTTCGGTAACGCCCACCCAAGCCACTTCGGGGTCGGTATAGGCCACGCCCGGAATCACGCGCGCGTCGAAATAAGCTTTGTGGCCGGCGCAGTTTTCGGCTGCCACGTGGCCTTCGTGCACGGCCTTGTGCGCCAGCATGGGTTGGCCGATGACGTCGCCGATGGCGTAGATGTGCGGCACGTTGGTGCGCATTTGTTTGTCCACTTCGATGAAGCCGC
>CAUUTP010000062.1:0-12350 GCA_963548155.1 uncultured Eikenella sp. | reverse complement strand
TATTGGATTCGCCGAAGTAGTACCAGCCGATGATGGTGGTGAAGGCGAAGAAGGTGAGGCACACCGCCAACAGCTGCGCGCCGCCGCTGCCGAAGGCAATCACGAAGGCCTGCTGCGTTACCGCCGCGCCCTGCAAACCCAATTTGTCGGCATCGGTGAGCAGGATGATCAGCGCGGTGGCGGTGCACACCAGCAGCGTGTCGATAAACACGCCCACAAACGCCGCCATGCCTTGCTGCACGGGGTGCTGCACGTCTGCCGTAGCGTGGGCGTGCGGGGTGGAGCCCATGCCGGCCTCGTTGGAAAACAGGCCGCGTGCCACGCCGAAGCGTACTGCTTCTCGCATACCGATGCCGGCCGCGCCGCCCAACACCGCCTGCGGGTTAAACGCCGCGGTGAAGATGTGGTCGAACATCGGCGCAATGTGGCTGGAGAATTTGAACAGGATCACAATCGCGCAGATGATGTAGATGATGGCCATAAACGGCACCACAAACTGCGTGATTTTGGCAATACGGTCCACTCCGCCCACGATAATCAGCCCGGCCAGTACCGCCAAGCCGAAGCCCACTGCCAAAGGCGGTATGTTGAAGGCCACGGTTACCGCCGAAGAGATGGAGTTGGATTGGGTGGCATTGCCGATGAGGCCCAGCGCGATAATCAGCGCAATCGAAAAGCTGCCGGAGAGGAAACGCGCCGCACTGCGGCCGATTTTCGGCGTGAGCCCGTGCGTGATGTAAAACGCCGGGCCGCCGATGTATTTGCCGTGGCTGACCACGCGGTATTTCTGCGCCAGCAGGGCTTCGGCGAAGATGGTGGACATGCCCAAAATGGCAGAAAACCACATCCAGAAGATTGCGCCCGGCCCGCCGGCAGTAATCGCCGTGGCCACGCCGGCCACGTTGCCGGTGCCGATTTGGGCGGACACGGCCACCGCCAGCGCTTGAAATTGCGACAGCGATTTGTGGTCTTTGTCGGCGGCATCTTTCTTGGCAAAGAGCCCGCCGAATACCGATTTGAACGCTGCGCCGAGCTTGGTAAGCTGCGGCACGCCCAAGTAGATGCTGAAAAAGAGGCCGATGCCGAGCAGGGAGTAGATCAGCAGGTAGTCCCACAGCACGAAATTAATCGTGCTTACCAGGTCGGACAATATTTTTTCCATAGTCGGAACCTCGCAAGAGAAGGGGGTTGGAAACTGGCAGCCTGCGCGTTTGCCGGCCATCTGGCGCAAACGCCGCGAAACTGCGGGAAAAACAAAGGACGGTTAGTGGGAAGCAGCCGGCAAAGCGGCTGCGGCTCAAAAGGGGCGTCAGGCTACCTGAAACGTCCGCCCCGATAGCCGAAGCCATTACCGGCGCAATGGGGGTAATGGCTTGATGGCTGAAATACTGATTCCTTTCTGCTGCGTTGGCTCGACTTGCACTGCCTGCGGCTCGCCGCCTGGTAGGAAGGAATCGTTATTTCCACCGTGGCTAATCTGAAAAATTTTCAGGTAGCCTCAAACTCTTTGAACCATAAAAAAGATAAGGCTACCTGAAAACATATTTTGCTCCGCCTAACCATGCGGCAGCGGGTGAAACAAACGGCCAATCAGCGCTCGGGCACCGGCACCAGCCAACCGTAGCGGTCTTCGGCCAGGCCGTATTGGATGTCGGTAATCGCCTTGCGGATGGCTGTGCCGCGCTCTTGGCTTTGCAGCACGATTTCCTGGCCGTTGATTACCAAAGAAGTCACCGGCGACACCACGGCCGCCGTGCCGGTGAGGATGGCTTCCGCGTCATTTTCTGCTGCAGCCTGCAATTCGGCCACGGTGAAATTGCGCTCGCTCACTTTATAGCCCAAATCGGCGGCCACGCGCAATACGGAATCGCGGGTTACGCCGTGCAGGAATTCTTCGGTGAGCGGCTTGGTAATGATTTCGTTGCCGTTAATCAGCGCGAAGTTGGAAGCGCCGGTTTCCTGCACGTCGCCGTTCGGGCAGAACAGCACCTGGTTGGCGCCGTATTGCTCGCGGGCGCGCACCACGGTTTGCAGGGCGGAGGCGTAGTTGCCGCCGCATTTCACCCGGCCCATGTGCGGCGCACAGCGGATGTGTTCGGTTTCCACCAACAGCTTCATCGGCGAACCCACTTTGAAGTAGTCGCCCACCGGCGAAGCCAAAATATACAGCATGGCTGTGGATGAACCTACGCCGGCCTTGCCGATTACCGGGTCGGTGCCGATAAGGGTGGGGCGCAGATACATGGCGGCGGGCGCATCCGGCACTTCGTCGGCCGCGCGCGCCACCAATTCCAGCATGGTGGAAAGGAAAACCTGCGCATCCGGCACGGGCAGCTCCAACAGTTTTGCGCTCTGCTGCATACGGGCGATGTTTGCTTGGGGGCGGAAGATGACGATGCGTCCGTTTTGCTGGCGGAAGGCCTTCAGCCCTTCAAAACACTCACTGCCGTAATGCAGGCTGTGCGCGCCCGGCGGCAGGGAGAGCGAATCGGAAGACTGCCAGCGCACCGGCTGCCATGCGCCATCGGAAAAAACCAGCACCGGCATCTCGCGGTGGAAAACGCTGCCGAAAACGGCAGGAACTGCTTTTGCCATGATATTTCCTTGTGATTTGTGCTAAGGTGTCAAAGATACTCTTGAAGCAAAGCATTTGACAAGCCTTTTGTGTCAAAAATTGCATCCAATCAGGCTACCTGAAAAACGGTTTCTGCGAAAAGCAAACCCGCCATCAAGGCGCTTACGCCCCGCAGACGGGTTTTCAGGTAGCCTGCTTGCGGGATTGGGGCGTAGGTTTGGAATTAAATAGCAAATTGCGTTAAGCGGGGTGGATTGCTCTGATGAATGCTTAGGAGAAGGCTTGGTAAGGGATAAGCACTCAATGGAAAGCAGCGCCAGAAGCTTCGGTATTCAGCGCATCACCCTTGATGCAAAAGGCTACCTGAAAATCGGAATACACCGTTTCAGGTAGCCTTTTGGTATCAGACTGGCGCTTACAGGGAGGAGAAGGTGTCGCATTGTGCCGGGTCGCCGCTTTGCAGGCCGCGGCGGAACCATTGCAGGCGTTGGGCGGAGGTGCCGTGGGTGAAGCTGTCGGGCACGGCGTAGCCGCGGCTGCGCTGTTGCAGGCGGTCGTCGCCCACGGCTTCGGCGGCGTTGAAGGCTTCTTCCAAGTCGCCCTGTTCAAACAGCTGGCGTGCTTGCGCACGGTTGGCCCACACGCCGGCCAGGCAGTCGGCCTGCAGTTCCACCATAACTGAGAGGCGGTTGGCATCGCGCTCGCTCATGCGGGCGCGGGCACGGTTTACGCGCTCCATGGTGCCGTCGAGGTTTTGCACGTGGTGGCCGACTTCGTGGGCAATCACATAGGCAAAAGCCGCATCGCCCGCTGCGCCGAGCTGGTTTTTCATGTCGTCGTAGAACGAGAGATCGAGGTAAACCTTTTGGTCGGCCGGGCAGTAGAACGGGCCCATCGCGGATTGGCCGGTGCCGCAGGCGGTGGGGGTGCTGCCGCGGTAGAGCACCATTTTCGGCTGCACATATTGCCGGCCTTGGCTGCGGAAATACTCGCCCCAAGCGTCTTCGGTGGTGGCGAGGATTTGCGAAGAGAACTGCGCCAACTGCTCTTCTTCGGGGCTGATGGTGCGTTGCTGCTGCTGTTGCATCTGCGGCATCTGCATGCCGCCGCCGGTGAGGCCGCTTAAATCCACGCCGTAATAGGCGCCGATGAGCACGATAATCAGGCCGGCAAGGCCCATTTTGCCGCCGCCTCCGCCACCTCTGCCTCCGCCAAGGCTGCGGCGGTCTTCGATGTTGCTGCTGCTGCGTTGATTGTCGAGTTTCATATTGGAATTCCTTGGGTTGGTGTGGTTGGGCGGATTATATAACAGGCTACCTGAAAAGCATGCGGAGATTTTGGCTTGGCCGAAACTTACTTCGCTGGTTTTAGCTTCGTTGAAGCCGGTGCTTTCAGGTAGCCTTGGCGTGTGCGGCAGGGGTTTATTCGATGTCGTATTCGATGGTTACGACTAATCGCACTTGTTTGCCGACGGTGGTTTTGTCGTAGCTGCCGCCGTATTCATCGTCGCCGCTGCTGCCGCTATCGGCGTAGATGTTGAACGAGCCTTGCGAAGCAGAGCGCATGGCGCCGACTTTGCCGCCGCTGGTGGAGGCGAATTCGTTGGCGCGGCGGCGGGCGTCTTCGGTGGCCTGTTTAATCAGGCTGTGTTTGATGGTTTCGAGGTTGCCGAGTAGGTATTGCGGGGCTTCGAAATCGATGGCGTCGTTGCCGGCGCGCAGAGCGAGGATGTTTTGGTGGGCGCTTTGGATGCGGTCGAGCTTGCTGCTGGCCACGGTGAGCTGCTGCTTGCCGTCGTAGCCGTTGGGGGTACGGATTTCGTTGCCGTGGGCATCGTGTTCCACCAAGAAGGCCGGGCTGATTTCGGGAGCGGCGGTTTGGATCTCGGCTGCATCAAAGCCTTGGCTGCGTAGGAATTGTTCGAGTTTGGGGCGTTGCTGGTTCAGGCGGTCGAGCACTTCCTGATAACTGGCACCGTGTACGCTCACGGCGGTGTTCCAGCGGGCATGGTCAGACTGGAAGGTTTGTTCGGCCAGGCCTTTTACGGTGATTGTGCCGGGCTGGCGGAAATTTTTAAACTGGCCGCCCAACACGAAGGCGGCGGCCACGAGGCCGATGGCGAGCAGTGCACCGAGGGCTTTAACGCTGCCGGAGAGGGCTTTTTCTGTGGACATGATGCTTTCCTTTGCGCTTGGTGGAAGAGAGCCGGCGGAGGCTACCTGAAAAGGGATAGACGGATTTTCAGGTAGCCTTTGATGCTATTCCTGCCAGCCGCGTTTGAGTTTGTCCAGCTCCCGGCGGTCGCGTTTGGTGGGGCGGCCGTCGGGGTAGGCGGCGCTGATGCGACTGGCCTGGTCGAGTGCTTTTTGCGCTTCGCGTTTGGCAGCGGTGGCGCTGTCTTCGGCGTAGAGGGCGCGTGCTTCGGGGGCGGGGCGGCGCTGATGGTTGAGCGCGAGCACGGTGATTTTGTAGGGCAGGGAGTTGAGCGTGAGGTCGATGGTGTCGCCCGGCTCGATATTTTTGCTGTTCTTCACTTTCGCGCCGTTCACCAGCACGCGCCCGAGCTCGATATGTTTCTGCGCCATGCCGCGCGTTTTGAAGAAACGTGCTGCCCACAACCATTTGTCGAGCCGCATGTGGTGTTCGTTGTGTGAATTTTTGCCTGCCATGGTTGCCTCCGTGTTTAAGCGGCTATTTTATACCAAAGGCCGGGAAGGCGGCTAATGGAAGCGACTGGGTTTGAATGTTGTGTGTATGCGAATGTATGCTGAATATTTTTCTACATATAATCAGCATATTGATTGGATTTTATTGTATGTTTGTACGAAATATATTGCACGTATAATCCATCTTGGTTATATTTGAATGCAAATGAATACAAAAAGAGGTAATTGCATATGGCCGCTGCCAACCGAATTCCGATTAGCGTGCGAATATCGCAGGAAGATGCAGATTTTATTGCTGAATTAAAAATAGAAGGTGCGAATACGCCTTCGGAAAAAATCCGCGAGCTGCTTACACAGGCGCGGCTTGCCCACAGTCAAACCCATGATTACAGCACCGCGCTGGCTGCACAGGAGCAGTTTTTTCAGGTAGCCCGCCGCGACGTGCTGCACGCCGAGAAAGAATGGGGTATCCATTCGCACATTGTGGCGCGGCTGTTTGAGCAGCTACCCGATTTCGCCGCCACGTTGGCCGCTGACCTGCCGGAAAACGCGCAGGCAGCCGATTTGAAACGATACGAGTGCGAACTGATGCGTCGCATCGTGCGCCTTACCGACAGCATCCTGCAGTTGGCTGTTACCGGAAAAGGCGCAGCCTACGACGATACTGTATTGCAACAGCTTGAAAATACTTTGAAACTGGCGAAGATTGTGCAGCAGGCGGGTGATGTTTGACATCTATCCCATACGAACTTGGCTTAAACCCATTTTATGGAAAGGAAATAAAAAATGAGCGAAACCCTATCCCGTAGAGTAGGCCGTTTGGTGAGCGGCGGTTTTCATGCCTTGATTGATGCAGCGGAAAACCTGGCGCCCGAGGCGGTGATGAACGAGAGCATCCGCGAAATCGAACGCGCGGTGGACGAAGTGCGTGCCGAGCTGGGCAAAGTGCTGGCGCAGAAGCATCTTGCTTCTAAGAAAATGGCCGATGAGAGCAACCGCCACGAAGCCATCGACGCCAACCTGCAAGCTGCGGTGGCAGCCGGGCGTGACGACTTGGCCGAGGCGGGCATTGCCGAGCAGATGGATATCGAAGCGCGATTGCCCGTGTTGGAAAACACCATCGCCGACTGCGCCGCACAGGAAAAAGAACTGGAAGGCTTTATCGCCGCCCTGCAGGCGAAAAAACGCGAGATGCAGCAGCAGTTGCAAGACTGGCGCACCGCACAGCAAAACGCAGGCGCAGGCAAAGCAGCCGGCGGCAGCGACATGAGCCGCATCGCCCGTGATGCCGAAAAAAGCGGCAACGCCTTCGACCGAGTGATGGGGCGGCAAAACGCTATCCACAGCAGCACCGATGCCGCCCAGCTGGCCAAACTAAAAGAATTGGAAGATTTGAGCCGCAACAACCGCATTGCCGAAAGGCTGGCAGCGCTAAAGGCCAACAGCAAAGAGTGAGCATAAATTTCAGGTAGCCTTCCTAATGCCTCGAGAAGGCTACCTGAAAGAGAAATTTCCTGCTAAGCAGGCTGTTTGAAAAACACCGCTTATTCCCACCAAGGAGAGCTCATGATATACGCCATCGCCTCCGCGCTCGTTACCGCCGCGCTGCTTTACACCCTGCTGTTTGAAGACTGGGAAGAATTTGCCGAATGCGTGAAATTCTATTTCACCCCCGACATCATCAGCCTGTTGCGGGGCAAATTTTGGGAAGACAATTGGGCGGAAACCAAACTCGCGCTGTGGCTGGGTATCAGTGGGCTGGTTGGTGTGCTGGTTTATGCCAACTTCAGCTAATGGGCGAACACAGTTTTCAGGTAGCCCGAAACCATAAAGGAAACAAGATGAAGCAGGCATACGATAAGTTGGATCCTCAAGCCAAACTCAAATACATCGGCATCCTCGCCGCCACCTGGCTGCTGATTCCCGCGCTGTGGACGGCCATGGGCAACGCCGGCGGCACCATGTCTTACGGCATCGCCCGCGTGGCCATGTTCACCGTCTTCTGGACGATTCTCGCTGCCGTGTATTCGTTGGTGTCGTTTGTGCAAACCCTGCTCGGCAAGCCCAGCCCGTCGTGGCCGAAAATCCTGCTGCCCGCGCTCGGCCTGTGGCTGTTCCTTTGCGCTTATGCCTATCTTTGAGCTACGCATTGGCTTCGCAGAAACCCGCAAAGCGAGTTCCTGCGAAGCTAAACATCCGATTAACCGACAACCCGCGAAAGACCCCACCATGTGGAATTTAATCAACGCCCCCGAAACCGAAATTTTCGGCATCGCCATCGCCCTGATGCTGATGCTCGGCCTGCTCGAGCTGCTCTCACTTTTGGCCGGCGGCTTCACCGACTGGCTCGATAATCTGTTGCCCGACAGCCTGGTGGAGGCGGATTTGGATGGTGATTTGCACGGCGGCATCGAAGGGGCGGGCGCATTGGTGCGCTTTTTGGATTGGCTGTATGTGGGGCGCGTGCCGCTGATGATGTTGCTGGTGGTGTTCCTCGCCGTGTTCGGGCTTGCGGGCTATATGCTGCAATCCGTGTGCGCCGGGCTGTTTGGCGGCTACCTGAATGCTTGGTTGGCGGCTGCTGCGGTGCTGTTTCTCACGCTGCCCCTGGTGCGCCTCACAGCGGTCGGGCTCTACAAAATCATGCCCAAAGACGAAACCACCGCCGTTTCGCAAGCCAGCCTGATCGGGCGCGTGGGGACGGTGGTGCTGGGCGAGGCGCGGCCTGGCAGCTCGGCGCAGGTGCGGGTGAAAGACGGCTACGGCCAGCAGCATTATGTGATGGCCGAGCCCGACGGCGAAGGCGTGCTGAAACAGGGCGAGGCGGTGCTTTTGGTGTCGCTGGAGGGGAACACGTTTAAGGCGATTTTGAATCCGAGCGGGAGCCTGGTGGATTAGATTGCCTGAAAGTGGGAATAGAGATGAAATGGATGGATGCAGGAAGCCGATTGCGCTTACAGGAGGAAGCGGATGGCTTGGAAGGGTGGGAATTTGTGTTGGAGAAGCCGGGGGAGTGGCTGCTGTTGAGTGCGGTTTGGTTGCCGTTTAGTGGGCTGGCAGTAATGAATTTGTTTTCGGAATATGGTTCATTGAGAGATGGATTACTATGGATGATTCCCACGGTGTGTGGACTGCACCGTTTGTGGAGCGGCTGGTGCGGTTTGCGCAAGGTTCGCTATAGCGAGGAGAAGCAGCGGCTGGCGGTGTATAGGTGGCGTTTCGGTTGGCAGGCGGTGGGTGTGTATGCTGTGGCGAATTTTTGCGGGATATATGCGAGCGGCGGATTGAGCGGCGGGGAAGTGTGGCTGAAGGGGAAAGATGACAGAGGGAATGTGATGATTGGCTGGAGCGGCAATTCCAAACAGCTGAAGCAGCAGCTTTTGCAAATGATGGATGAGTTTGGCAAAGCAACGGGTTTGCCGATATTGGAGCGATAGGGGCTACCTGAAAATATTTGGGATAAGACAAAACAGTTGGTCACATCGGATAGAAGAAGTTGGGCTATAGCTGGATGGAGAGAAAACTATGTCAAATGAAATCAAAAAATTGCTGCCCAGAGCCGAGCCTTCCAGCCGGCACAATACGGAGCTGGTGTTCCGGCAGTTGGGATTGCTGACGGCGGCATCGTTGGTGTGGCTGCTGATTGCCCTGTCTTGTCTGACGGGATCGGCGGATACCGCGCTGCGGCTGCAACAGATTAGCAGTTTGCTGCTGAGCGGTTTTTTCTTGAGCCGGTTTTGGCAGCGGCAGCGCAAAATCCGTTATCGCGCAGCGGAGGATTGCCTGCTGGTATATGCCGTGTCGCTGAGCGGTTGGCGGTTGGTAGCTCGTTATCCGTTGGACGGATTTGCCGGGTTGTATCGCGGCGGCAAGGGCTCGATTGCCGAAGTGTGGTTGGCAGGCAAAAATGGCGGGCAGGATGTGCTGCTAGACAGGATATTTTTAGGCACGGGCGCGCTGCAGAAACGCTTTGCGGCCGGTTTGGCAGATTTGAGCCAAGCCACCGGGCTGCCTGTGTTGGAATCCGGTGAGGCTACCTGAAAATAGCAGCCGAATTTCTGCAGTGCCCAAAACAGATGTCACAACATTTTCAGGTAGCCTGCCGTATCTAAAGAGGAAACCATGCAACAGAATAAAAGCAAAATCGTGATGCTGTATCCGTATTCTGGACAAATGCTGGCCTGGCAGACGGCTTTTGTGTGGGGGTTCTTATTGTGGACAATGTATGTGCTGATAGATACGACTGGCGGCTGGTTGGGTAACGGATTTTGGTTTGAATTTGTGTTAGTGGTGTTGCGGGTGCTGGTGGTTGGCTTAATCATGATACTGGCTGGCGAGCTGCTGTATGACTGGTGGCATAAACTAATTGGCAAAAACTTCCTGCGGCTGGACACAGTGCGAGGGATACTGCTGCACGGTCGCTGGCGCTGGGGCTGGCAGGTGCAGCGGGAATACCCGCTCTCGATGTTTGTGGCAGTGGTGGCGGAGAAGGTGCAGAATGATTACCGTGGCTACTACGGGCGCTTGTGGCTGGAATCGGCGGATGGGCGGAACGATTTGGTGCTGGAGGAAAATTTCCTGCCGCATAAGGGTTCGCTGAACGAATTAGACAGAATTCAGAACCATATCGCGCAGGCAACGGGTTTGGCCAAACGGCCGGTAATCAACACAATAATCCGTGCGGCGGAGGAGACGGCGGCCAATCCGGCACAGTTGCAGCCTTTGCAAGCGAAAACGCTTCCTGCGTGGCGGCAGGCGGTGAATCTGGCAGCGGCCGGGTTGTGGACTTGGCTGGCGGTCCGGTTGCTGCGTTTCGCGGCGGATTGGCAAAGCGGCAGCCTGCCCAAGCCGCTGTATTTCGGCGCGGGGCTGTTGGCGCTCGGGTTGCTGGCGGTAGTGGTGTCGGAAGTGCGCGGGGTGTTTCGTGCGTGGCGCGGCCGGAAAACGGCGCAAACACAAACTGCTTGGCGGCAGCCCTCAGAAATTAAAGCCGCGCTGGCGGCAGCACGGCAGGCGGAACATGAGCCGCAGCCGAAGCTGCCGGAACGTGCCGCGCCGAAGCTTGCGGATGGGGCGGAATTTGCTGTGTATTCGGTCGGCACTTTGCTCTCGCGCCTAATGTTCCTGCTGTTTGCATTTGGGATGGTGTGGATTGAGGGAGGGGTCGGCTGGCGGCTGTTTTGGCTGGTGGCGCTGCTGTTTATCGCCGGGCGGCTGGCGCACCGTTGGCATACCTTGCGCAAAGTACGTTACAGCGTGCTGGGAGACGAATTGATTGTGTACCGCCTGCACAGTTTCAAGTGGCTACCTGAAAAACGCTATGCGCTATCGGAGTTTTGCGGTATTTACAGCCGCGTGCGGTGCAACGGCGTGGGCGTGGACTTGAGCGAAATCTGGCTGGCGGGCAAGGCGGGCGGCAAAAACGTGCGGCTGCTGGAGGCTAATTTTCTGTTGCGCAACAACCGGCAGGCGGCGGAGATAACGGCTAAACAAATCAGCCGTGCCACGGGGCTGCCGCTGCTGGAATATATCGAACCATCCGAAAAGGCCGTCTGAAAAACAAAAGGCAAACAATAATGGGCAAACAACGTAAAAAATCGCGCTACCGCCAAAACCGCAACAGACAGCGATTCGATTCGGTATCTTGGGCCGGCCTCGGCAGGCAACCGCAGGCAGGAGTGCGGCGCGAAGGCAGACGGACGGTATTTGCCACCTCTTTTTGGGGCACGCTGTTTATGCCTTTGGTAACAGGGTTGCTATTGGTCTTTATCGCATTGTTGGTTTTCCTTGCCGTCAGCGGATTTTTGCCGACGGTGCACGATTGGGCGGCAAAAGCGGCGGCGTGTGTGTTTTTGCTCTACGGCCTGAAACGCTCGGAAGGCTGGTGGTTCGGCCTGACCTGCCGCCGTTTTGCCTCCATCGGCGGCGGGGAATTGGTGCTGTACGGTGCATTCGGCCGCACGCGTTTCCGCTGTCCGACCGATTGGCGGTTCGATTATCTGTGCAGTGTGCGGTGCCGCATCTTCTCTTTTCGCACCATCTCGCCCGACGGACATAGCCGCTGCTTTTCCACCTCCTTGTGCCGCAATACCGCCGCTTTGATTGCAGAGTTGGGCGCGGTAGATCGGGGCTGGGAAATGTCGGTTGCGATGCAAAACGGCTTTATGGAGTTGTTCGACAATTTGGACAAAAGAAAAAGGCGCGGCTGGCGGATACTGATAGGGCTGGTGTCGGCAACGGTGCTGTTGGCGTGCGTGCGGCAAATATTCGGCAACATGCTCTTGTCGCCCCTTGCCTGGCAGGCCGCCGCCGCGCTGACCGCCGCATGGCTGCTGCCTTTGGCTTGGATGAGCCGCAAGGTGCTGGTCGGAGAAACCGTATTCGGCCTGCCGTCCAACCATTATCTGCGGCAAACGGCAATCGGCCGCATCAGGGTTTTTTTAACCACGGGTGGCAAAACCGCCCTGTTCTGGCTGGCCATAGGCGCGTTGTGCGTGTGGTCGTTGGCTTCGCTGTCGGGCGCGGCCAGCCTGTGGGGTAAACCGTTCGAGCGTGTGGCGGTGGAAATGACCGTTGAAGGACGCTGCGGACGCTATGGCCGCCGGCGGCAGCTTGCCGTCTGCCTGCCCGAAAGTCATCGCGATTTTGACGGCAGTTGGTGCGAAGGCAGTTTTGAAACGCCCGACGGCGAAACGGTCTATGTACGCCGCAGCCTGTTTGCCCGCGAACTGCGTTTCAGCCGTCCTTAGGCCGTCTGAAAATATAGGCCGCCTTAATGTAAATCCAAATAAAAATACCCATACCGTCATTCCCGCGCAGGCAGGAATCCAGAGGTTTAGAATTGTGGTAATCTTTGAATATTGCCTTGGAATCCCGAAGTCTGGATTCCCACTTGCGCGGGAATGACAATGCAGGTATTTCTATTTTAATCCACTGTATTTGTTTGATTTTCTCCAAACCTGTTTCAGGCAGCAGGAAGCCGTCTGAAAAAAACCTTCTCCAAGAAAGGAAAACCCATGACCCTAGTTTCCATCGGCATCATTGCCGGCGTTATTCTTGCCGCCCTGTTCGTACTCGGCCTCATCCTCACCCGCCTGTACCGCCGCGCC
>CAUUTP010000061.1:0-13027 GCA_963548155.1 uncultured Eikenella sp. | reverse complement strand
CCTTGCAGGATAAGGCTTGCGGGGGGCTTTAGCACCTTTTTTGTTACTTATGCCCGAATCTCTTCACCGAATACTTGGCGCCACAGTGCAGCCACTTGTTCGTAGTGTTCGCGCAGGGTGTCGTCTACTTGTACTGCGCCGGCGCCGTGCAGCTGCTGGCGGTGTTGTACTTGGCGGTAGTGGCGGTAGGCGGCGGCGGTGCGCGCGGCGGCATCTTGGCTGAGCAGGCCGCGGCGGGCGGCCATATCGAGCAGGGCGATGTTGCCGTAGTTTTCCAACAGCTCGGGATACTGCCGGGCATGGAGCAGTACGAAGAATTGCACGATGAATTCCACGTCCACCACGCCGCCGCGGGCGTATTTCACGTTGTCTTCGCGGGCGGGGTGGGTGGGCAGCATTTTGCTGCGCATTTGGGCGACTTCCTGCCGCAGCGGGTTTTCTTCGCGCGGCAGGCTGAGGATTTGGCGGCGGACGGCTTCAAATTTGCGACCCACTTCGGGGCTGCCGGCCACGAAACGGGCCCTGCTGAGGGCTTGGTGTTCCCAGATCCAGGCGTTTTCGTGCTGGTATTTGGCGAAGGCTTCGAGGCTGTGGGCTTGGAAGCCGCTGTCGCCGTTGGGGCGCAGGCGCAGGTCGGTTTGGTAGAGGCTGCCGGCGCCGGTGTTGCCGGAGAGCCAGGTGGTGAGGCGGCGGGCGTATTTGCTGTAGATGTCGGCGGCTTCGGGCGCGCTGTCGTCATACAGATACACCAAATCCAAATCGGAGCCGTAGGCCAGCTCTTTGCCGCCGAGCTTGCCGTAGCCGATGATGGCGAAGCGGGGGATGGGGCGGTGGGTTTTGGGCATGGCCTGCCATACTTGCCACATGGTGTGTTCGAGCAGGATGTCGGCCAAGTAGGAGAGCTGGTCGCTCAGGGCTTCGAGCGGCCAGAGGCCGGCCAAATCCTGCACGGCCAGGCGGAAGGTTTGGGCGTGTTTGAAGCGGCGCAGCACGTCCATTTTGGCTTCGGGGTCGCCGGCGGCTTGGAGGCTACCTGAAAGCGTGCCGATGAATTGCGGCCAGTTGGGGTGTTCCATTAATTGGGCGGACAATAATTCGTCCAGCAGCACGGGGTGTTGCTGCAAATATTCGGCCAGCCAGGGGCTTTGCGCCATGAGTTCGGCCACTTGGGCGAGCGCGGCGGGGTATTCCTGCAAAAAGGCGAGATAGGCGGAGCGGCGGCTAATGCTGTCGAGAAAGTCGAGCAGGCGCGGCAGGGCGGCTTCGGGGCGGCTGCTTTCGGCGGCGGCGGCCACCACGCGCGGCAGCACGGCGTCGAAACGCTGCTGGGCGCGGGCCGACAAATGCCGATAGCGGCTGCTGCTGCGGATATGCGCCAGCCGCTCGGCAGCTTCGGGCGCGTTGGCAAAGCCCAAATCGGCCAGCTGCGCCGTCCATTCGGCAGCTGCGGCATCGTCTTGCCACAGCCCGGCCAGCGGCTGTTCGGCCTCGCTATCGCTCTCTTCGGGGCTGCTCAAGGTTTGGTTGAACTGGGCGCTTACCTGGGCGCGTTGTGCGTTGAGGCTACCTGAAAATTCTTCGTAATCGGCAAAGCCCATGCTTTCGGCCAACAGCTGCTGCTGTTCGGGGTTTTCAGGTAGCGTTTGGGTTTGCTGGTCGTCCCAGTATTGCAGGCGGTGTTCGAGGCGGCGCAGGAAGCGGTAGGCTTCGAGCAGCCGGGCGGCAGCTTCGGGCGCGAGGATGCCGGCTTCGGCCAGCGCGGCCAGCGTTTCCTGCGTGCCTTTGAGCTGGAGGCTGCGGTTTTGCCCGCCGCGAATCATCTGGAACACCTGCGCGATAAATTCTACTTCGCGGATGCCGCCCGCACCGAGCTTGATGTTGCCGGCCATGCCTTTTTTGCTCACTTCGCTGCGGATTTGGCGGTGCAGCCCGCGCAGGGCTTCGTAGGCGCCGTAGTCCAGATATTTGCGGAACACGAAGGGCTGCACCACGCTGCGGATGCCGTTGGCGTGCGGCGTGACCACGCGGCCTTTGCACCAGGCATAACGCTCCCACTCGCGCCCCTGCGCCACCAAATACTGCTCCAGTGCGGTTTCGCTCAACACCAGCGCGCCGCTGTCGCCGTCGGGGCGCAGGCGCATATCGATGCGGAACACTTGGCCGTCGGCGGTGATGTCGTTCAACAGCGCAATCAGCTTCTGCCCCACCTTGGTAAAAAATTCCTGATTGCTGCGGCTGCGCCGCCCGTCGGTTTCGCCCGATTCGGGATAGACAAAAATCAAATCCAAATCAGACGACACGTTTAATTCAAACCCGCCCGCCTTGCCCATGGCCACCACGCTCAAATGCTGCGCCGCGCCGCTATAGCGGCCGATGGGCGTGCCGTAGAGCGCGGTGTAGTGCGCCTCGGCAAAAGCGAGCGCGGTGTGCACCGCAAAATCGGCCAGATGCGTGATGGAAGCCGTTACTTCCGCCAGCTCGGCCGCGCCGCACAAATCGCGCACCATAATCTGCGCGAGCACATAACGGCGCAGCAGCCGCAACTGCCGCGCCAACTCGGCCTCATCCGCCGCTGCCGCGATGTCTGCCCACGGTGCGAAGCCGGCCAAATCCTGCGGCTGCAAAGGCTGCGCGAGCATAGGCTGCAAACGTGCAACATCGATTTGCCCGCCATCCAGCTGGCGCGACAGCCAAAGGGAAAAACGGCGGGCATGGGCAATCATATCGGCAGGCATGGGGGATTCCTTGTGTGCGGTGGGTGGAACAGTTCAAACGGGCAGATTATAGGCTACCTGAAGCTTTCAGGTAGCCTGAGATTGAGTAGATTAAGAATGGAGGGGCAGATTCGGCATGGCTGCCAGCTAAAACAGGCTTTCCTGCCGGGCGTTGGTTTCCGGTGTTTCGGGCTGCGCCAGCATATAAGTGCGCACAAAGTTGAAGAAATCTTCGCTGATTTCAAAATGGCCGTAGCGCAGCCGGGCGGCATATTTTTTCCATTCCGGATGCGTGCGGATAACGGCAATCGGGCATTCGCGCCGGATTTCGGCATAGGCCACGTTGCGGCGGAAGGGGATAAAGCTTGCGCTCATCTGAAACGGGTAGGCCTGGTCGTCGGTAATCTGCCCGAGTGCGGTGAAGGCTTGCAGTTTGTCGTGGCCGTCCAAGCGGATTTTCGGGCTGTAGTAGAGCAGCCAATCGCCGCGTTGCATACGGTTGAGCGGCGCGGCCTTGCCGTGGCACACTTGGCAGAAGCCGCCTGCCACGCCGCGCAGGACGTGCTCTTTGGAAACCGTGCCGATCCAGTATTTCATGGGCGTCCTTTTCAGATGGGTTTCAGGTAGCCTTTAGGCTGTTGGTAGAAGGCTACCTGAAAATTTATTTTGCCGGTTTGGGCAGGAATACCGATAACACGAAAGCCGCCGTTGCGCCGAAACCCAAAAACAACAAGTTATCAGACGAACCAGACAGGTCGAACATGACGGCCTGACAGATGACCGACAGCAGGGCGCCTGCTGCCGTTACGGCAGCGATGCCGGGCAGGTTGCGCTTCAGGCGCAGCAGCATGGCCAAGAGGCCGGTGAGGAAGGCGGGGATGCCGCCAACCCAGTAACCGGCCAGGAAGAATTTTGGCATGTTTCTGAAAAACTGATTTGAGGGAGGTAGTGGCTCAGACGCGATAACATGGAACTCCACTATGAGGAACAGTATGAGCGACACTATGCCCAAGGGCGGGCCGAACAGGCTGTAAATAATCAACACCCGCCACGAATACGGCGGTTTGGAGGCGGAGGGGCGGTTGCCCGGTTTGGTTTCTTCAATCATTTCTTTCCTCGTACGGGCTACCTGAAGATTATGCGGCGAACGTGGCGTGGGCGGAATGGTATAAGCTGGAATTTATGCTCATAATGGTTTTCAGGTAGCCTGCAGGGAGTATGTAGGCAGCGAGTACCCGTCCTAACTTGCTGTCATGGATGACGCAATATATTGTAATTGGTTTACTAAATATTTTAGTTTATTTGCCTGCTCTATATTGTTATAGATGTTTTCTTGTTGTTCTAAACAATGCCAAAGATATAACAGCATATCAATAAATACGTTCACAAGTTTTTTAGGAATGCAGTCGTTATCCTGATATTCTTCTTTGACAACCAATAAAGAATTTATCAGGTTATCGCAGTCATCATCAGTAATCCCTTCCCTTGTCATTGCCCTAAATGAAATATCAAGATAAGAATCAATAAATATATCTATACTATCCATTTTATTTCCTTGTATATCTAGACAAGCATAGTGAGTTTAGGGCGGATATTTATACCAATACAGTCTTTAGATAGCTTTGGGGTAGAGTGTCGGATTCAAGAATCTGATCTACGGCTGCGCTTTTTCAGGTAGCCTTTCCCTGCCTGCTATGCCGCTATTTGCCTGGCGCAGCAGGCTTTTTCTCGGCTTCTGGCGTGTCGCTGGGCGGGAAGAACAGGCTTTTGGGTTTTTGTTTCACCAGCGAGATGGTGCTGCCGATGATTTGCAGCGGGTTGTCCAGTACGGCGTCGCGCGAGCGCAGGGCCACCCACAGGGTGATGGAGAAGCTCACCAGCAGGTTCACCGCGCCGATGAGCAGCACCATCAATAAATAGGCGGCGAAAGAGAAGAAGCCGATGTCGCCGCTCACGGCGGCGTAGCCCAGGTTGGCGGAGGAGAAGGCAACGTGGCGGATGTCGAGCGGCAGGCCGGTGAGGTGGCCGAGGTAGCCGGTCATGCCGAGGAGCCAGCCGAAGCAGAAGTTGCCCATGATGGCGCCGTAGTGGTGGTGGATGTAATCGGCCAAACGCTGCCGCCAGGCGGCGGGCAGGATGCGTTTGAGCAGGGGGTGTTCGCGCAGGCGCAGCTTGAGGTTGAGGTAGTCGGCGCGGTTGTCGAAGAAGCCGGCGATGATGCCGGAGCAAAACAGCCACACGCCGGCGATGGCGGCAAACAAGAGCGCGGGGGTGCTGAACACGACGAGGGATTTGAGCTGGTAGGCGGTGGTGGCCGTATCCAGCAGGGGGCTGCCGAAATGGTGGGCGAAGGCGTGGCTGATGAAAACGGCCAGCAGTACAGACACGATGACGTTGCCAAACACGGCCACGCCCTGCGAGCGGATTACGTCAATCAATAGCTGGGCGAGCTTCTGGTTCACAGCACGACCGCTGCTACTGCGTTCCACGGCTTGGGCGAAGCGGGCGGCGGTCATGGCGGGTTGTTTGGTGGCCACGGTGAAGTGCAGCATGTGGATAAGCACGAAGCCGATGCCGTAGTTGAGGCTGGCGAGCACGGCGTGGTAGAGGTGGCTGCCGGGCAGGCTGCTAATGTGGATTTTGATCAGCGCCATCAGGGCGATGAGCACGCCGCCGCCGGCTGCGGAGCGCAGCATGCTCCAGTATTCGCTGCGGTTGCGGGTGATGTAGTGTTCGCCGTGGCGGCTGGAATTTTGGCTGATGCTGCGGGCGAGCATTTTCACGTTGCTGCGCCACAAGGGCATGATGCGCCGCTGCGCCACCACGGCCACGGCGATTTCGTTGGCCAGGAGCAGGGTGCGCAGCAGGCTTTGGGTGCGGTTGCGCGCGGCAAACAGCGCCATGAGCCGTTCCATGCGGGTGAGGGTTTGCTGGAGGCGTTGCAATAGGTGTGCCACGGCCATGGAAGAGCCGGCGCCGGCACCGGTACCTTTGCGTTGCAGGCGTTCGATGAGGGTGCGGCATTGCGCCAGCATCACGTCTAAATGGCCGGCATCGTAGGTGGTGCGGGAGCCGGGTTGGCGGCTGCGCTGAAAATCGAGCCAGTCGGACACTTCGCGCATCAGGCTGACAAAGGGCGAATCCACATCGAGCAGCCTGGGCTCGAGGCGGATCAGGTCGTGGTCGAGGTCTTCGGCGGCCACCCATATGGAAAGCATTTCCACGGCATACAGGCTTTCGTCGCGCAGGTGGCGGCCGCACATTTCGCGCACGGCGGGCTCGGTTTGCCGCTGGATGGTGCTCAGGAGGCGCAGCCAGGCGGAAAGCGGGATGGCGGCGAGCCATTCGCCGTCGTTGCTGCCGCAAAACAGCAGCGAGAGCACGTCGCGCAAGTCGTTGCAGTCTTTATAGGCAGGGTTGAGGCGCTCGTAGAGGCGGTGGCGGAATTCGTGGCTGAAACCGGAGCGGGAGAAAATGCCGATGGTGATCAGGGTGGGATACACGCGCACGCTGGAGAGCCAGCGGCACAGCAGGGTGGCGATGGTTTTGCCTTCGCCGCCTTCTTGCCGCAGGTGGCGGCACAAAATGCCGAACCGCACCGGCGCGCCTGCCGCGCCGCCTTGCCGCAGCCAAGTCACCACTGCCTGCAACACACCCAGCGCGTTGCCTTCGGCGGCGGCGCGGCTGATGGTTTCAGGTAGCGTGTGTTGTGGTTTGCGTGTGAACATGGGCTTCCTTTTTGTTGCTCCGGCCAGAGCCGGCAGCGGAGGTGCGAAAAAACTGCGGCCACCTTTTCAGGTAGCCTCACGAAAAAAGGGGGAGCGATTGTAACAGATTGCGGTTTGAGGGCAAAAATGCGGGCTGGGGAATGGGGAAGAGGGAGTTGGTTGCAACTTGATTAGTAAGTGGTTTGTAGTTTTCAGGTAGCCTCTAGACATGATTAAAGGCTACCTGAAACTTCATGCCAAAGGCGCTGTGGGTTGCCGGGGCTTTTGGTTTTTCAGGTAGCCTTTATCGGTATGGCGTCAGGCTACCTGAAAAATGGTTTTAGGGCTTTCAGGTAGCCTTTGCGGTTAATGGCTTTTGGCTTTGAATTCCTGCAAATGCCGGCTGCCGGCCAGCCAGGCGCCGGCCATGCCCAGGCCGCACACCACGGCGATAATCACGGCCATTTCCCAGCCGTGGAAGAAGCGCCAGTCTAAGTTCAGGCCGTAGGGGCTGAAAATGCGGTCCACCAGCGGGCGGGTGCTGCGCATCAGCCAGCCGCACAGCACCAGGCTCAAGGCGGAAGACAGTACGCCCTGCCATAAGGCCTGATAGAGGAAGGGGCGGCGGATGAAGGAAGCGGGCGCGCCCAACAGCTTGGTGATTTCGATTTCTTCGCGCCGGCTGAGGATTTGCAGGCGGCTGGTGTTATACGCCACCAACACCAGCGCCGTGCCCAGCGTGATCACCAAAAAGCGGAACACCTGATGCACAAATTCGTTGATTTGGAACAGGGTTTGCATCCATTCGGCATCCATTTGCACGCTCTCGGCCTTGGGCAGCGCGGCCAAATCGGCCCGCAGGGCGGTTTGCTCTTCGGGGGTGGCGCCGTCTTTGGGCGTGATCACGAAGGCGTCGGGCAGCGGGTTGGCATCGAGCATCGACACCAAATCCTGCCCCTGAAACGCCTGCTGCAGCTCGGCCATGCCCTGTTGTTTGCTCACGTATTCGGCTTTTTCGATGCGGCTGTCTTCCGCCAGCTTGGCGCGGATGGCGGCGATGTCGGCCTCGGCGGCTTCGGGCGTGAGGTAGATCGTCATCTGCGGGGCTTGGTTGAGCCGGCCGAGCACTTCGGTGCTGCTTTGCACGCCCAAATAGAGCATCAGCGGCAAGGTCATGGCGGCGGCCAGCATCAGCAGCACCAGCAATGTGCCCAAGGGCTGGCGCACGAGGCGGGCAAAGGCCTGGCCGGCGGCTTCCAAATGCAGCGAGAGATAGTGTTTCATGCGGCAAACCTGCCTTCCTGCAAACGCAAAATGCGGTGGCCGTAGTCGGCCATCAGGGTTTCGTCGTGGGCGGCCACGATGACGGTGGTGCCGGCTTCGTGGAAGGTTTTGAAGAGCTCCATAATATCGAGCGCGTAGGCGCGGTCGAGGTTGGCGGAAGGCTCGTCGGCAATCAACAGCCCGGGTTGGTGCACCACGGCGCGGGCAATGCACAGGCGCTGCTGCTCGCCGCCGGACAGGGTGATCGGATCGGCCGTTTCGCGCCCGCCCAAGCCCACTTTTTCAATGGCGATGCGGGCGCGTTTTTCGGCGGTTGCTCGGTCGTAGCCGATGATGCGCAGCGGCAGCAATACGTTTTGCAGCACATTGCGGTTGAACAGGATTTTGTGGTCTTGAAATACTAAGCCGATGTGCTGGCGCAGATAGCCCAGACGGCTGTCGTTGAGCGTGCCGAGGTCTTGGTTGTTCATCCACACTTTGCCGGAAGTGGGCTTGGTGATGCCGGCAATCAGCTTGAGCACGGTGGATTTGCCCGCGCCGGAATGCCCGGCCACGAAAATCATCTCGCCCTTGCTGATTTTGAAGCTGACGTTTTGCAGGGCGTGGAAGCCGCCGGGATAGGTTTTGGAAACTTGTTCGAAACGGATCATGATGTGAGCTTGGGAGTGAATGGGTTTCAGGTAGCCTTTTGGAAAACGCCGTTTGAGGCTACCTGAAAACAGACTGCAGATTATACGGCAATTCCTGCCAGCCCAACACCAAGCGGCAGCGCAGAAATGGTATCATCCGCGCTTTATTATCTTGGAAGAGCTGCCATGACTGCCTGGCCCACCCCCGATTTCGAACGCAAAATCTGCCCGCCCGAGGCGTTGGCCGGGAAATTGGCCGAGCTGCCGCGCCCATTGGTGTTCACCAACGGCTGCTTCGACATCCTGCACCGCGGCCACGTTACCTACCTCGCCCAAGCCCGCGCGCTCGGCGCGGCGATGGTGCTCGCGCTCAACACCGATGCTTCCGTGCGCCGCTTGGGTAAAGGCAGCGACCGCCCCATCAATCCGCTGGCCAACCGCGCTGCCGTGGCCGCCTCGCTGGCGAGCGTGGATTTGGTGACTTGGTTCGATAGCGACACTCCCGCCGAACTCATCGAATTGGTGCGCCCCGATATCTTGGTGAAAGGCGGCGACTGGCTACCTGAAAACATCGTCGGCGCTGCCGGAACCTTGGCGCGCGGCGGCCAAGTGTATTCCATTCCCTTCCTGCACCAAACTTCCACCACCCAAACCCTGGCCAAAATCCGTGCCGCGGAGCAAGGTTCATGATGCAGGCCGTGCACTGGCAGCTGCTGGCCGCTTTGGCAGACGGCCGGCCGCACCACGTTACCGAGCTGGCGCGCCGCATCGGCCGCAAGCCGCCGCAGCTCAACGCGCTCTGGCAGCAAGTGCCGCCGCACATCCGCGGCCTGCTGCGCCAGCAAGACGGCCGCTGGCGGCTGGTGCGCCCGCTGGCGATTTTGGATAACGCCGTTTTGCAACAGCAGGCCGCAGCCGCCGGCTGGCAAGCCGAACTGTTGCACGAGCACCCTTCCAGCAACAGCTACCTCATCGCCCAAGCCAAAGCAGGCAGCCAGATCTACCGTCGCATCGCGTTTGTGCACGATCAAACCAAAGGCCGCGGCCGCCAGGGGCGCAGTTGGCAGAGCCGCATCGGCGAATGCTTAATGTTCAGCGCCGGCTGGTGTTTTTCCCGCCCGCCGGCCGAGCTGGGCGGCCTCACGCTTGCCGCCGCGCTGGCTTGCTGCCGCGTGCTGCGCGATTTGGGCGTGCCCGCGCAGATTAAATGGCCGAACGATTTGGTGATCGGCGGCGAAAAGCTCGGCGGCATCCTCACCGAAACCGTGCGCTGCAACGGCCAAACTGCGGTTGTGATCGGCATCGGCATCAATTTTGTGCAGCCCAAAGCCGTGGCCGATGCCGAAGCCGTGCAGGGCAGTGCGCCCAATATCGCCGTAAGCCGCCTCACCGAACGCCTGCTGCCCGAGTTGGCGGATACTTTCGAGCAGTTCGACCGCGAAGGCCTCTCCCTTTTCCTCGCGGGCTACCACGCCTGCCACCGCGACCAAAACCAGCCCGTTCGCCTGCTGCGCGACGGACAAACCCTGCTGCAAGGCACAGCCTTGGGTGTAGATGAGGGTGGTGCGCTGCGTATTCTCGATGCCGAAGGCACGGAACATCATGTAGTGAGCGGCGAAATCAGCTTGCGCCCGCTGCACAGCCAAAATGCCGCCACGCCCGATGGCAAACAAGACAAAATGCTGCTGCTCGATGCCGGCAATAGCAAACTCAAATGGGCATGGGTGGAAAACGGCCGCATCACGGCGGCAGACAAAGCCGCCTATTGGAATCTCGAGCCGCTTGCCCACAGCTGGCAGCAGCATGGCGGCGAACATGTGCGCATCATCGGCTCGGCAGTGTGCGGCGAAGCCAAGCAGCAGGCCGTGGCCGAACAGCTCGGCCGCGAGCCGGAATGGCTCGGCTCCATGCCGCAGGCCTTGGGCATCCGCAACCACTACCGCCGCGTGAGCGAACACGGTGCCGACCGCTGGTTCAACATCCTCGGCAGCCGCCTTTTCACCGAACACGCCTGCGTGGTGGTGAGCTGCGGCACCGCCGTAACCATCGACGCCCTCACCGCCGACAATCATTATTTGGGCGGCAGCATTATGCCCGGCTTCAACCTGATGAAAGAGGCAATGGCGCAACATACCGCCAATCTCAACCGCCCCACCGGCCGTGCCTACCCCTTTGGCACCACCACCGCCAACGCCATGGCCGGCGGCATGCTCGATGCCATCTGCGGCGCGGTTTTGCTGATGCATACTCGATTGCAGCAGAAACACCCCGGCCAAATCGTGGCCGTGATCATCACCGGTGGCGGTGCCGCCAAGGTAAAACAAGGGCTACCTGAACAATTTGCTTTGGACAACCCCATTCAAATTGTGGATAATCTCGTGCTTCACGGATTACTCAACTGGGCTGCACAAACATGAAGTGGCTGTTTGCCGTTTTGGTGGCATTAAACATCATCGTTTTCGGCGGGATGCTGGTAACGCGCATGGCGCAACAACAGCAGCCCGCGCCCGTTGCGCAGCCGCAACAGCCGCAGCCCACCACCGTAGTGGTGCATGCTGCGCCCGCCCAGCCCGCCGACCCGCAGCAGTCGGCCACGCCTGTGCTGCCGGCAGATGCCAACCGCCCCCGCACTGCGCCTGCCGCCCCCGGCCGCCCTAATACTGCAGCCAAGCCCGCTGGTGAAGCCCAGCCCAAGCCCACCCCAGAAAGCGGCATTCGCGCCCCCAACACCGCCTGCACCGCCGTGGCCGTGTTGCCGGAAGACGACTATCATCGTATCAAAGGTCTGCTCGCCCGCTGGCCGCACGCCGCCACCCGCGTGGTGGAGCGCCGCCGCGATTCCGGCCGCCCCCAGCGTGGCAGCGAACGCTACCAAGTGAGCGTAACCATTGAAGGCGATGTGCAGGAATTTACCGCCAAAGTGCGTTCGCAGGGTTTCCGTAACGCCAGCGTCGCCGGCGGCCGCATGAGCCTCGGCTCGTTTAGCAGCGAACAGCAGGCTGAGCAAACTGCTGCCAGAGCCCGCCAAGCCGGCCTTAATCCGCAAATCATCCGTACCGGCTCAAGCGGCGGCGAACAATCTGCCGAATTGGGCGAATCCAAAATGCAGATAACGTTTATGAACGTAGACGATAATGCCGCCGCCGGCATCAGCAGCGTTATCAGCCGCTACTCCCACCTGCGCCGTGCACCTTGTCGGAAATAAACGGTTTGAGCGAATAAGCCAAAGGCTACCTGAAAGTTTCAGGTAGCCTTTTATCTTGTATGGTTGCTCCGGGTGGGATGAAGCAAGCCGCTGTCGCATTATCTCGATTAGGCGGCGATAAAAAACCTTGAATTGCCAATGGATAGCACTTATCATTGCCGCTTTTATCGCTGAAGCAATTATTTCTCCTCATCAGGCGGCGAGCCGCAGGCAGTACGAATTGTACGGCAGGCAAGCCGACACAATAGGTAGAAATCAGTGCTCCAGCCATGCAAAACACATCTGAAAAAGGAAACCAATTATGGCATACCAACTGCCCGCACTGCCCTACGCCTACGACGCGCTAGAGCCGCATTTCGATGCGCAAACTATGGAAATCCACCACAGCAAGCACCATCAGGCCTATGTAAATAACGCCAATGCCGTGTTGGCCAACCTGCCTGAGTGGGAAAAACTGTCTGCTGAAGAGCTGATCGCCCGTTTGGCCGAGCTGCCCGAAAATGTGCGCACCCCGCTGCGCAACAACGCCGGCGGCCACGCCAACCACAGCCTGTTTTGGCAAATCCTGAAAACCGGCACCACCCTACAAGGCAAGCTCAAAGCCGCCATCGAGCGCGATTTCGGCAGCATGGAAGCCTTCCAGGCCGAGTTTGAAAAAGCCGCTGCCACCCGTTTCGGTTCAGGCTGGGCTTGGTTGGTGTATGAAGACGGCAAGCTCAAAGTCGTTTCTACCGCCAACCAAGACTCCCCGCTGATGGGTCAGGCCGCATCCGGCGCATCCGGCTACCCGATTATCGGCTTGGACGTGTGGGAACACGCCTACTACCTGAAATTCCAAAACCGCCGCCCCGACTACATCAAAGCCTTCTGGCAAGTAGTCAACTGGGACGAAGCCGCCCGCCGTTTTGAAAGCGTGGCCGCCTAAGCGCCTGCCTTATGAAACAGGCTACCTGAAAGCCCGTTCGGCATTTTCAGGTAGCCTTTTCCAATCACTTAGCAAATATTAATCAATAAAATGGCAACACTCAGCAACGAAGACATCCGCCGCTTCAAACAACAAGCCCATCAACTGCGCCCCACCGTGCTCATCGGCAAGCAAGGGCTCACCGAGGCTGTTATCAAAGAAACCGACACCCGCCTTACCGCCCGCGAGTTGATCAAAGTGCAAGTGGCCGGCGACGACAGGCAGGAGCGCATCGCCATCGCCGAAGCCCTTTGCGCCGCCACCGGCGCCGAACTGGTACAGCACATCGGTAAACAGCTGGTGCTGTGGCGGCCGAAGCCCGAAGAAAAAGAGTAGGGTGGCTGCGCATTTTTTCATGTAGGGCAGGCCAAAGCTGTATCGGTGTTGGTTGATTTGTTATTCCGCAATATAATCCGATTTCAAACAGCATCTTGCCAAACCGGCATATTGCAGTATAATGCCGCCTTTCCTGCGGACGTGGCGAAATTGGTAGACGCACCAGATTTAGGTTCTGGCGCCGAGAG
>CAUUTP010000060.1:0-13138 GCA_963548155.1 uncultured Eikenella sp. | reverse complement strand
CGCCCCGCGCCCGAGTTCCAAACAAATCTTGGGCAACTGCGTGGTTTTGCCCGAGCCGGTTTCGCCGCAAATAATTGTTACCTGATTTTCGGCAATGGCTTTTTTGATTTCGTCGAGTTTTTCGTGAACGGGCAGGGTGTTGTCGAATTTGGGGTTGGGCAATGCGGCCAAACGCTTCAAAAAGATTTCGTGCGATTTTCGGTATTTTTCTTCGACTTTGGACAAACCGCCGTATTTGTTGGGATTTTTGAAGGCGGAACGTAGAAAATGGCGGTCTTTGGAGAGGGTTTGGGAGAAATCGGGATGGGGCATGGCGCTGGAAAAATTTAGGGAAAACAAAGGATGTAATTATAGCAAAAAGCGCTTAGCTATTTGATAGATAACAGGGCCATAAAGGCTACCTGAAACTTATTAATCTATAGCTTAATCCATCTACGCAAAAAAAACGCGGCTCACCCAGAGCCGCGTTCTATGTTTTCAAACATCGTTTCAACGCAAAGCCTTATCAGCAATATCACGGCGATATTGCATGCCAGGGAAATCAATCTCTGCCACGGCGCGGTAGGCCTGCTGTTTGGCAGCGGCCAAATCGTCGCCCAAACCCACCACGCACAGCACGCGGCCACCGTTAGTAATAGTGTGACCGGCATCTGCATCCGTACCGGCGTGGAATACTTTGCTGATGCGGTTGGCGGCTTCGATGCCTTCGATGATGTCGCCTTTGCCGGAACGTTCGGGATAGCCAGCGGAAGCCAGCACCACGCCCACGGCACTTTGTGCTTTCCATTCTGCTTTAGCCGTATCCAGTTTCCGATCCAACGCAGCTTGGATCAAATCCACCAAATCGCTGTCCAAACGGCTCATAATCGGCTGGGTTTCCGGGTCGCCGAAGCGGCAGTTGAATTCCACGGTATAAGGTGCACCATCGGCATCAATCATCAGGCCGGCATAGAGAAAACCTGTGAATTCATGGTCTTCTTCACGCATACCGCGTACGGTAGGCAAAATGATTTCTTCCATGGCGCGCTGATACACCTCGGGCGTAACGATGGGCGTGGGGCTGTATGCGCCCATGCCGCCGGTATTCGGGCCGAGGTCGCCGTCGAGCAGGCGTTTGTGGTCTTGGCTGGTGGCCATTGGCAGCACGTTTTCGCCGTCCACCATTACGATAAAGCTGGCTTCTTCACCCTGCAAAAAGTCTTCAATCACCACGAGCGCGCCGGCATCGCCCATCTTATTGTCGAGCAGCATTTGATCGATGGCCTGATGTGCTTGTTCTTCAGTTTGCGCCACTACTACGCCTTTCCCGGCAGCCAAACCGTCTGCCTTAATCACAATCGGCGCGCCTTTGGCAGCCACATAATTATGTGCGGCGGCGGCATCGGCAAAGGTTTGATATTGCGCGGTGGGGATGCCGTGCCGCGCCATAAAGGCTTTGGCGAAATCTTTGGAGCTTTCCAGCTGGGCGGCAGCGCGGGTGGGGCCGAACACGGGTAGGCCGGCAGCGCGGAAATCGTCCACTATGCCGGCTGCCAGCGGCGCTTCAGGGCCAACCACAGTGAAGGCAATCTGCTCGCGGCGGCAAAAATCAATCAGTTCCTGATGTGTTTTCAAAGGCAGGTTTTGCAGCTTAGGTTCCTGCGCAGTGCCGGCATTGCCGGGTGCGACAAACACGGTTTGCACTTTGGGTGACTGCGCCAGTTTCCACGCCAACGCGTGCTCACGCCCGCCACCGCCGATAACGAGTAATTTCATAGAGTTGTCCTTTTCAAAAGGTGTAATTTGTCATAAAGGCTACCTGAAAACCTGCTTCCGGTTTTCAGGTAGCCTCTTCATTGCTTTGCGTATCTTCTAAAATTTCCACTGCACGTATTTTCTGCCAGGCATCAATACAAGCAGCATAATTGGCCAGCGGCACAGCGCAATGCAGCCGGCAATCTAGTTGCAAATCCTGTTGCAACACTTCCACGCCGTGCTGTTTAGCCAGCCGCAAAACCTCGCTCAAATGCGGGTAATCGCAGCGCAGGGTTACCCGTTTTTCAATATTTTTTTCCACCTGCGCAGTTTGCTGCAAGGCCATTTGGGTAGCAGTTTTGTAGGCATAAATCAGGCCGGACACGCCCAGCAGTGTGCCGCCGAAATAGCGCACCACCACCACCAAAACATCGGTTAGCCCGGCTGAATCAATCTGCCCCAAAATCGGCCGGCCGGCGCTGCCGGAAGGTTCGCCGTCGTCGTTGGCACGAAACTGCAAGCCGTCTGTGCCCAAACGGTAGGCATAACACCAATGCCGCGCCTTGTAGTGTTCCTGCCGCAATGCGTCCACATGGTTTTTCACTTCCGCTGACGTGCGCACGGGATAGGCAAAGGCAATAAAACGGCTGCCTTTGTCTTTGAACTCGGCTTGCCCGGGTTCGGCCAAAGTGCGATAGGTGCAGGAGATATCAGAAGAGGACATGGCAGCGGTGGTTTCAGGAAATAGGCAGATTATATAAGAAACAGGCTACCTGAAAGCAGATTGTTTTCAGGTAGCCTGCTGTGTTTCACGTGAAACACGAATGCATGAAACGCTTAATTACTCAATGCCGCAGTCAGTTCCGGCACGGCTTCAAACAGGTCGGCCACCAAACCGTAGTCGGCAACATTGAAAATAGCCGCTTCCGGATCTTTGTTGATGGCCACGATGACTTTGCTGTCCTGCATACCGGCGGTGTGCTGTATGGCGCCAGAAATACCGATGGCAATATACAGCTCCGGTGCCACCACTTTTCCGGTTTGACCCACTTGGCAATCATTGGGCGCATAGTCGGCATCAACCGCCGCACGTGAAGCACCGATGGCGGCACCGAGTTTATCAGCCAGGGGCAGCAGCAATTCGTTGAACTGCTCAACACTACCCAAGGCACGCCCACCGGAAACCACCACTCTGGCTTGAGTAAGCTCCGGACGATCGGATTTCACCAACTCGCGGCTGATGAAACGGCTCAAGCCTTGAGCCGGAGTGGCCTCTACCTGCACCACTTCGGCCTGTCCGCCGCTAGCAGCAGCTTCGGCAAAAGCAGTGGTGCGGAAGGTAAGCACCAAAGTTGCCGCATCGCTGGAAACAGTGGCAAAGGCATTGCCGGCATAAATCGGGCGCACAAAAGTTTTGCCGTCTACGATTTCGGTTAAATCGGAAACCTGCGGACAATCTATCAAAGCGGCCACACGTGGCAGCAAGTTTTTACCGAAGGTACTGGCGGCAGCAGTAATGTAGCGGTAGCCCACTGCCAATTTCACTACTAAAGGTGCAAGCTCTTCCGCCAAACCGCCGGCATAATATTCGGCATCAGCCAGCAACACTTTGGCCACGCCGGCCACTTGTTTGGCCTGTTCGGCCACCGCTGCCGCGCCGCTACCGGCCACCAATACATGTACTTCGCCCAGCTTGCTGCCGGCAGTAACGGCATGCCGCGTAGCGGCGGCCAAATGTTGGTTGTCGTGTTCGGCAATAATCAATACAGTCATGGCTTTATCCTCAAATTACTTTGGCTTCGTTTTTCAATTTGGCCACCAGTTCGGCCACGCTTTGCACTTTCACGCCGCCGCTGCGCGGTTTGGGCTCGGCCACTTTCTGCTGCTGCAATTTAGGTGTAATGTCCACACCCAATTCTTCCACTGCAAGCTTTTCCAGCGGTTTTTTCTTGGCTTGCATGATATTGGGCAGCTTTACATAACGCGGCTCGTTCAAGCGCAAATCGGCGCTGACCACTGCCGGCAACTTCAGAGCCACGGTTTCCAAACCGCCGTCCACTTCGCGCACCACGGTTACTTCGTTTTCGCTCAGTTCCACTTTGCTGGCAAACGTGCCCTGCGGCGCATTGAGCAAGGCGGCCAGCATTTGCGCGGTTTGGTTGGCGTCATCGTCAATCGCCTGTTTGCCTAACAAAATCAGCTGCGGCTGCTCACGCTCGGCGATTTTGCGCAACAGCTTGGCTACAGCCAAAGGCTCCAAATAATCATCAGTTTGCACATGGATGGCGCGGTCGCCTCCCATGGCCAACGCGGTACGCAGCGTTTCTTCGCACTGCTTCACACCCAACGATACCACCACGATTTCGCTGATTTTTCCGGCCTCTTTCAGGCGCACAGCCTCTTCCATAGCGATTTCGTCAAACGGGTTCATCGACATTTTCACATTGCCGATGTCCACATCCGAACCGTCGGCCTTCACCCGCACCTTCACGTTGTAATCCACCACCCGCTTTACGGCAACCAGTGCTTTCATGAAATTTCCTTTTCCTTCTCTCTATTTAGTGATTCACTTGTCCGGCAAAACGGGCTGATTGTGCCGATTTGGCGGGAATAATGCAAGTATGGCCAAAATACAGCCGCAAACTTCTAGGCTACCTGAAAACCTTCCTGCTGTCTTGATAAGCCTGCTCCAGCAGAAGCAAACGTTCAAACACTTTCTCCGGCTGCGGTGGGCAGCCGATACCGCCCATATTTTCTGCCCAAGCCGAAGACTGCACGCCGGTTTTTACCGAATCGCTGTCGGTATAAATACCGATCAGCGGCTTATTTAGCGCATTGGCCAAATGCAGCAGGCCGGTATCCACGCCGATAACGCTGCGCGCGCCATGCAATACATAGGCCGCCTGCAGCAGGTTGAACTTTTCTTCCGGCACCTTCGCCGCCTCGATCTGATTGGCCAATGCCAATGCGCGCTGCCGTTCCGCCTCGCTGCCCCACGGCAGCCACACCGCCGCACCATCTGCTGCATGCAGCCGATTCAACAATTCCACCCAATATTCGTCAGGCCACAATTTGCTCTCACGGCTGGTGGCGTGCAAAGCCACGCGGTAGTTTTCAGGTAGCCCCTGCACCGCCGCACCTTCCGGCACACACACACCGAAATCCGCCGTGCCGTCAAACCGATAACCGAACACTTGGGCAAACAGCTCGCGGTTGCGCCACACCGCATCGCGTCCTTTGGCTACCTGAAAACCTTGCGCATAAAATGCTGCGGCCCAGCCTTCGCGTGCGCTGTGTTTATCCAAACCTTTTACCGGCACACCCGCTTGGCGGGCAAACCACGCGCTTTTTATCAGGCCTTGGCTGTCGAGCACAAAATCATAGCCGCCACCGGCCAATTCCTGTTTCAATGCACGCATCTGCTGCCGTGTATCCGCTGCAAACAGCCGTTTGCGCCATTGCCGCCAACGCATCGGAATCACCTTGGCCACAAACGGATGCAAGCGCGCAATATCGGCAAACCCGGCCTCGGCCAGCCAATGCAGCTCCACCTGCGGGCAATGCCGAGCCAAATCCTGCACTGCCGGCAGGGTGTGGATAAGATCGCCCATGCTGGAGAGGCGCACCAGTAGAATCTTCATCGGGGAGAAATCAGTTGGTTGGAACGGGTGGAATTATAGTGGATTAAAATAAAAATGATACCAGGCGGCGAGCCGCAGACAGTACAGGTTAGTACGTCAAGGCGAGCCAACGCCGTAGCATTGCGATTTTAATCCACTATACAAGATGAAGCTGGGCAAGTAGGCTGTATCAGCCTTTTCCTTTAGGGCTACCTGAAAACAAACCATAGCCAAATTTAATCGGAAAGACAGGCAATCATATTTCCAGTATGATGACAGCTGCTTTATGCAGATTTTTCGGAGTTTTTATGAAACAGCGCACCCTAGCCCAATCCGTTCAAGCCACCGGCGTCGGCCTGCATTCCGGCGAGCGGGTTTTGCTCACCCTGCATCCAGCTGCCGAAAACAGCGGCATCGTATTCCGCCGCACCGATTTGGCCGGTGAACAGAGCCGCCCGATCAAGCTCGTGCCCGAACTGATTAACGACACCCGCCTTTCCTCCACCATCGTTACCGAAGACGGCGTACGGGTGGGCACGATCGAGCATTTAATGTCGGCACTGGCTGCCTACGGTATTGATAATGTGCTGATTGAATTGAATGCGCTGGAAATCCCGATTATGGACGGCTCCAGCCTGCCTTTTTTGTATCTATTGCAGGACGCGGGCATTGTGGATCAAAAAGCCGAAAAATGCTTTCTGCGTATTTTGAAGCCGGTAGAAGTACAAGAACCGGGCAAATGGGTGCGCTTTACCCCGTATGATGGCTTTAAAGTCAGCCTCACCATCAATTTCGACCACCCCGTATTCAACCGCAGCAACCCCACCTTTGAAATCGATTTTGCCGGCGCATCGTATGTGAAAGAAATCGCCCGCGCCCGCACCTTCGGCTTCATGCAGGAAGTGGAAATGATGCGCGCACACGGCCTAGGCTTGGGCGGCAACCTGAGCAATGCTGTGGTAATCGATGACAACGATGTACTCAATCCCGAAGGCTTGCGCTACCCCGACGAATTCGTGCGCCACAAAATCCTCGATGCCGTGGGCGATTTATATGTAATCGGCGCGCCGATTATCGGCGCATTCGAAGGTCACAAATCCGGCCACGCCATCAACAATGCGCTCTTACGCGCTATTCTTGCCGATCCAGAAAGCTACGAATGGGTCACCTTCCCGCATAACCAAAATCTGCCCGCCGCTTTCCACGCCATGCCGGCTGCGGCATAAACCGGCAAGCAGATAAAAGGCTACCTGAAAACCAACAAAAGGTTTTCAGGTAGCCTTTAATTTTAGAGTGCCACTAAGCTACATCAGCTTTCAGGTAGCCTCAAACATTGTAAGCGGTGGAAGCGGTATCGCCGCCGGTGCCTGTCCAATTAGTGTGGAAAAATTCGCCTTCCGGCCGATCGATGCGCTCATAGGTGTGGGCGCCGAAGTAGTCGCGTTGCGCCTGCAACAGGTTGGCGGGCAGGCGACCGCAGGTATAACTGTCGAGGAAGGAGAGGGCAGATACGGTACAAGGCATTGGCAAACTGTGCTGCATCGCGGCGGCGGCCACTTTGCGCCAGCCTGGTAGGGCTTGCTGCAACAGGCTTTTGAAGTAGGCATCGCTGCCAAGGAACACTAAATCTGGATTGGCGGCGTAGGCATCGCGGATGTTGCCTAAAAACGCGCTGCGGATGATGCAGCCTTCGCGCCATAACAAAGCAGTATTCCCATAATCCAAATCCCAACCGTAATGCTCACTGGCCTGACGCATCAGCATAAAGCCTTGGGCATAAGAAATAATTTTGGAAGCCAGCAATGCTTGGCGCAAAGCAGCCAGCCATTCTTCCCGCTTACCGGCCACCGGCTCGATTTTATGCCCGAAGGCTGCTTCGGCCTGTACCCGTTGGATTTTCAGCGCGGAAATACAACGGGCAAACACTGCTTCGGTAATCAGCGTGAGCGGGGTGCCTAAATCTAAGGCATTGATGCCGGTCCATTTTCCGGTGCCCTTTTGGCCGGCACGGTCAAGGATTTTTTCTACCAGCGACGTGCCGTCTGTGTCGTTCGTACCCAAAATATCGGCGGTAATTTGAACCAGATAGCTATTGAGCTCGGTCTTATTCCATTCGGCAAAGACTGCCTGCATCTCGGCATGGCTCATACCCAAGCCGTCTTTCATAAACTGGTAGGCTTCGCAGATAAGCTGCATATCGCCATATTCAATGCCATTGTGCACCATTTTGACAAAATGACCGGCACCGTTCTTGCCCACCCAATGGCAACATACTTCGCCTTCAGCCGTTTTGGCCGCTACTGCCTGCAAAATCGGCTTCACTGCCGGCCAAGCTTCCGGGTTACCGCCAGGCATAATAGACGGCCCACGGCGCGCACCTTCTTCACCGCCGGAAATACCGGTACCGATGAATAAAACGCCTTGTGCAGCTAGCTCGGCAGTACGCCGTTCGGTATCGGGATAATGGGCATTGCCGCCATCAATGATGATGTCGCCCTTATCCAGGAGCGGCACCAGCTGCGCAATCAATTCGTCTACCGCCCGCCCGGCCTGCACCATCAACATTACCTTGCGCGGCTGCTTTAATTGGCCGATTAGTTCTTCCAAACTGTAAGCGCCGATAATTTTTGTGCCTTTGGCCGAGCCGTTAAGGAATTGCTCGGTTTTGGCCGCTGTGCGGTTGTAAGCGCTCACTTGGAAGCTGTGATCGTTCATGTTCAGAATCAGGTTCTGCCCCATAACGGCCAGGCCGATAACGGCAATATCGCTTTTATTGTGAAGAGGGTTTTGCATGATATTTTTAGATTACAAAGTTTAAGATTTAGTATTGGGTTAGATTGAACTGAATTGGTTTTCTTTAATCTAATTTTTTAATTAATTTTTTGTTGTTTATATTGAAGCAGCATAAAAATAGTGGATTATCCAGAAAATTCATTAAAACCATTTAGATAAGCTAATTAATCCCTGTTGTTTACTTGTCGTTCAACTGTGGATTATTGTGGAATAGTGGCTGGTTTAATCGGCTGTTTGTGGATAAATCGATTATTTGCCTGCTTTGTCCGCAGAGAATAGTGGAAATAAGCTGTTGCCATGCTGAGCCAGTGCCATATTATTTAAGCAGCTGGTTCTGGTGGCAATACGTTCAAATATTTCAAAGACAACAGCTGCTGTTCGGCATCCAATTGAGTAATGGCCAGTTTCACACGGGTTTTAGGCAGGATGTCGATCGGTATGCCGTGCACACGGTTGACTAGCGGCAGACCATCAATACGCACCAGGTCTTCTTTCAACAATACGGCAGTCAGCTCGCGGCATTGTTCTTGTTCCAGATATATTAAGCTCCAGTAAGCCTCCATTTGGCGTTGGAAGTCGGCATAGGCAGTATAGGTGGCGTCAAAATCGCGCAGGGCGGCGAACAGATCGTTGCTGTTTTTTTCAAAACGCGGCGGCAAATCGGGCTCGATTAAGCTAAGCAGCTGGAGCTGGTTGATGCAGTCGGCTGCACGACGCAATGGGGAGGTGAACCAGCCGTAATGCGCCACCCCCATACCGATATGTGGCTCGGATTGGGTACTCATGCGTACTTTACCGCTGGTTTGCACGCGGAATAAACCGGGCAGGCCGTTTTTATCCAGCATTTGCGCCCAGGTGCTGTTGGCCAGAATCATCATTTCAGATACTAGCGTATCGATGGGTGAACCGCGCTCGCGGCGGCTGATGCGCACGCTGCCATCGGGATTGAATTCGATGCCGTAATCGTATTGCGGGGCGTGGTTTTCTTCGTAGCGGTCGCGCTGTTTTTGGCGTTCGATGGCGAAGCGATACAGCCAGCGCAGCTGCGGTTGGCAGGGGAATTGTATGGGCTCGTTCTCGGAGAGGCCGGTGTTGGCGTTGAAATGCGGCTCGATGTCTTGGATACGCAGGTTATGCTTGATAGTTAGATTTTCGAGGCGGGTTTGCGGTGTGGAGGCTACCTGAAAATCGGCATCCACTTCTACATACAGGCTCAATACCGGCCGTTTGCCTTCATCTAAGCTGAAGGTTTTAATCCAATTGTCTGGCAGCATGGTGATTTTGCCGCCAGGATAGTAAGCCGTGCTTTGTCGTTGTTTGATAAGGGTTTCAATCGGGCTACCGTTAGTAATAGCCAAGGTGGGTACAGCAATGTGGATACCGACACGTTTGCTGCCGTCTGGCAAATCCTGCACCGATAAAGCGTCATCGATTTCGCTGGTTTCGGCATCATCAATGGAGAATGTGAGTAAATCGGCGGCATCTGGCAGTTCGGGGATAGCAGGTACGGCGATTTCTGGTGTTGCAGTACCCTGCGGGAAATGCTTGCAGCAAAAACCGTCGAGCAGGTATTGCGGCAATGAGTTGACACCGCCGGTTTGCCGGGCCAGCTGATAGGCAGAAATTTTCAGTTCGGCAGCGGCTTTGGTGAACGCTTTGTAGGTGAGTGATTGTTTGTCTGGGTTATGCAGGATGCTGCGCAAATCGGCGGTGATTTCGGTAGGTAGGCGGCCTTGTGCTAATTCTTCCGCCCAAGCGGCTATTTGTGCGTCTTGCTGTTTTTTGCGCTCGATGGCGGCCAATGCCTGTTTCAAGGTGTCTTCCGGCGCGGCTTTGAATATGCCTTTGCCCTTTTTGTAGAAATACATCGGTGCGGCATAGAGCGCAATCAGGGTGGCAGCCAGTTCGTGCTGGCTTGGAGGATGACCGAAGTAGTCGGCTGCAATGTTTTGGGCAGTAAATTCGTCTTCGCCGCAAAACTCCCACAATAAGTTGGTATCGATTTGGGCGGCTTCGGCCTGGGCGCGTTCGAGAAAAGCGTCCATCGGCTCGGTGAATTCCACGAAAACATTATTGGCTTTGATTTTGGCGCGTTTGCCATGCTGGGTGGTGGCCTGATAGGTGCTATCGTTTTTCTGCACCACGGCGGCTACTTTGAATTGGCCGCTTTCTTCGTAGAATATATTCATTTAAAAGGGGAAACCGCTTTTCGGGGTTGAAATATTGAGGGGGGCGGATTTTAGCATAGAAACAGGCAGTTTCTCAGGAAGGCTACCTGAAGGCGAAGTGTGAACGTAGCTAAGTTTCCGCAAAGCTAACACTTTTCAGGTAGCCTTTTCTATTCAGCTGAACAACATGCCGATGGCGGCATATACGCTCAACACGGCTATCAGTGAATCCACACGGTCAAACACGCCGCCGTGGCCGGGAAGCAGATTGCTGCTGTCTTTCACGCCGGCAGCACGTTTGAACCAGCTTTCCAAAAGGTCGCCGCCGATGCCTACGAAGGTAAGCACAGTGGCGGTGAGCATGATGCCGAGCCAGGAAATATTGAAGCCGAACCAGCCGGCAGCGCGTGCCAATGAGGCATACACCAGTACGCACAACAGCCCGCCAAACACACCTTCCCAGCTTTTGCCGGGGCTGATGGTGGGGGCCAGTTTGTGTTTGCCCCACAGCCGGCCGAACACATAGGCAAACACATCGGCAATCCACACCAGCATCATCACAGCCAAGAGATAAAGCGCAGATTGGCCGTTGGGACGCAATTCCAGCAGGGCAAACCAGAAAGGCAGCATCAGCAGCCAGCCGGCGGCCATGCCTTTCCAATCGGCCTGCAAACGCCATTTAAAACGCAGCCAGGCAGGCATGCCGAGCAGCCAGAAAGCCAGTACGATTGCCCATGCCGCTGTCGGCAGCCGCCAACCGCCGCCCCAGGCCAGCGCCATAAATAGTGCGGTGCCGGCCAAATAGGGCCGCTGCACTTGTTCTGGCATGTTGCATAGCCGACTGTATTCCCACAGGGCGAGCAGGGCAATCAGGCCGGAAAACAGTGCCCATAGTCCGCTATTGGCGGCAAACAGCATGCCGAGCATCAGTGGCAGTAAAACCAGGGCGGTGAGAATTCGGTGTTTGAGCATGGTTGGGTTCTTTCAGGTAGCCTTTGGCATATTGGTTTTGATTGCAGGATTATAAGCGAAATAGCCTTACTTATAGCTAAAACAATGATTTTTCCCATTAGGCGGCAAGCCGCAGACAGAATGGGTAATTTGGGAGGCAAGCCAGTACAATAGGCAGCGAAGTGCTTTAACTATAGAAAAAGGCTACCTGAAAAACCAAGCAGAGGTTT
Organism: uncultured Eikenella sp.; assembly: GCA_963548155.1. Lineage (GTDB taxonomy): Bacteria > Pseudomonadota > Gammaproteobacteria > Burkholderiales > Neisseriaceae > Eikenella. The sequence goes on along the minus strand of CAUUTP010000060.1, from coordinate 1,642 downwards.
CAGGTAGCCTTTATGGAATATAGTAAGGCCTTACATCCGCGCCATCGTGGCCACATGAATAGCAGCCATTTGGTTCAGCAGTTCATGCAGCTGTTCCAGTTTCTCTTTGGAGAGCTGGCTTTCGATATCGTCGTAGCAGGCATCGATTTTGCCGACAAAGTCGTTGAAGGTACGCTCGCCTTCTTCGGTGAGTTTGAGGTAAACGCGGCGGTGGTCGTTGGCCGGGCGCAGGCGCACCACCAGCTTCATTTTTTCCAAGCGGGTAAGGATGCCGGTAAGGCTGGGGCGCAGGATGCAGGCACTGCGGGCCAAGTCTTGAAAATCCATCGTACCGTTTTCGGCCAAGAGGCGCAGGATACGCCATTGCTGGTCGGTGAGGCCGATTTCGTTGAGCAGCGGGCGAAAATGCGTCATCAACGCTTCGCGCGCCTGTATTAACGCAATATTTAGCGAAGAATGTTTGGAATGCTTGATCATCGCGATCTCCCTTGGTACAGACGAAGTAGTTGGCAACATTTTTGTGTGGTTTTTATAATTAAATTTTTGTGTGGTTTTTATAATTAATTCCCTGTTAACGATCAGGGTATTGATTCAGTTTATTATATAACTCAAGCCCATAATATGCGGATTATTGATTTTCTTGATTAAGGTCAAGTTATTGACCATACTTGGCAAAATTATCTAGCTAAAAAGCTCGTCTTAACCAAAAAATCAGAATAAATCACATCAGCAAGTGTGTTTTTAAAAATCTATCGTTACTAAGATAATAGTAGGCTGGGTAATTATCAAGGCTACCTGAAAAAATTGGCGAAAACTTTACAAACACTGTTGCATGCTTTGCCTCATTATCAGGTAAACGGATACGGTATGCTGAAGTTGCCGATTTTTACGCCAGAAAAAACCATATAAAAACAGCCGAACCTCAAAGCAAGTTCGGCTGTTTTTCAGGTAGCCTCTACACGCGGTTGAAAATCAGCGTGGCATTGGTGCCGCCGAAGCCGAAGCTGTTCGACATCACGGCATTGAGCTTTTTGCTGATGTTTTCGCGCACAATCGGCAGGCCGGCGGCTTTTTCATCTAAGTTCAGCACATTGGCGCTGGCACACACGAAATCGTTGAGCATCATCAGAATAGAGTAAATCGCCTCGTTCGAGCCTGCCGCGCCCAGTGCGTGGCCGGAGAGGGATTTGGTGGAGCTGATGAGCGGCACCTCTTTGCCTTCAAAGGTTTCGCGGATGGCGCCGAGTTCTTTGGTGTCGCCCACTGGGGTGGATGTGCCGTGGGCATTGATGTAGTCTACGCTGCCGCCGTGCTGGGCCAGCGCCATCTGCATGCAGCGCACTGCGCCTTCGCCGGACGGCTGCACCATATCATGGCCGTCGGAAGTGGCACCATAGCCGGTGAGTTCGCACAGGATGTTGGCACCGCGTGCTTTGGCGTGTTCGTATTCTTCCATCACCAAAATGCTGCCGCCGCCGGAAATCACGAAGCCGTCACGGTCGGCATCGTAGGCGCGGCTGGCCTGTTCGGGCGTATCGTTGTATTTGCTCGATAATGCGCCCATCGCGTCGAACAGGGAGCTCATCTGCCAAGATACTTCTTCGCCGCCGCCGGCAAACACGATGTCTTGTTTGCCAAGCTG
>CAUUTP010000059.1:0-13334 GCA_963548155.1 uncultured Eikenella sp. | reverse complement strand
CCTTGCAGGATAAGGCTTGCGGGGGGCTTTAGCACCTTTTTTGTTACTTATGCCTTTTTTAAATATCATAGAGGAAACAATTTGATGGAACAGCAGGCAGATAAACTTTCGGTTACCGCTTCGGCGGTGATTTGGTTTGGGGCGGCGGTGTCGGTGGCGGAAATCCTCACCGGCATGCTGTTTGCGCCGTTGGGTTGGCGCATGGGGCTTTTGGCGGTGGCGATTGGCCATGTGATCGGCGGGGTGCTGTTTTATCTGGCCGGGCTGATTGGCGCGCAAACGGGGCGCAGTGCGATGGAAACGGTACAGCTTTCCTTCGGCCGGCGCGGCTCGCTGCTGTTTTCGGCAGCCAACGTGGTGCAGCTGGTGGGTTGGACGGCGATTATGATTTTCACCGGGGCGCAGGCTGCGGCGGCGCTCACGGCAGGCTGGAGCGGTGCGCAGATAGGCTGGAGCGTGATTATCGGTGCGCTGATTTTGCTGTGGCTGCGTATTGGGATGCGGAATTTCAGCAAAATCAATTTTGTGTCGATGGGGACGCTGTTTGCACTGACGCTGTGGTTGAGTGTTCAGGTAGCCTCCGGCGAGCCGGCGGCAGCCGGGCAGGCAGATGTGGAGGCGATGAGTTTCGGGCTGGCGGTGGAGCTGGCGGCGGTGATGCCGCTGTCGTGGCTGCCGCTGGTGTCGGACTACACCCGCCGCGCAGCCAAGGCGCGGGCAGCCACGCTTTCGGCTACGCTGGCTTATTTCTGCACCAGCTCGTGGATGTATGCTATCGGGCTGGCAGCGGCGTTGTTTGCCGGTCAGAGCGAAATCGCGCCGATGCTGCAATATGCCGGGCTGGGCGCGGCCGGGGTTTTGGTGGTGGTGTTGTCTACGGTGAGCACGACGTTTTTGGATGCGTATTCGGCCGGGGTGAGCTTCAACAGCATCAGCAGCCGTTTTGGTGAAGTGGCGGTGGCGGCGGCGGTTACGCTGCTGGGCACGCTGCTGGCGCTGGTGTTTGATGTGAGCCGCTTTGAAGGGTTTCTGTATTTTATCGGCTCGGTGTTTGCGCCGATGATTGCGGTGCAGATTGCGGATTATTTTGTGCTGAAACGCAAGCCGGCTTCGGGGGAAGTGGATTGGGTGAGCTTGGCTTTGTGGCTGGCGGGTTTTGTGTTCTACCGCCTGATGCTGCAATGGCAGCCGCCGCTGGGCACCACGCTGCCGGTGATTGCGGCCACGTTTGCGCTGACGCTGCTGGTGCGTAAGTTGCTGCCGGCGTCGGACGGGGCGGCAGTGCACGAAAGTTAAGCAGAACCAAGAGCAAAAGGCTACCTGAAAAATTTCAGGTAGCCTTTCGTTTTGTTGTAGATGGAGGAAAGTCTGTTCTCCACCATTTTTCAGGTAGCCGCTATCCGAAGGCTACCTGAAATTTTTGGCGGGTATCAGCCATTGAACACGGGCAGGATATTGGCGCGGCTGAGGATTTGGGCGGCCACGTTGGCCAGGCCGAAGAAGAACACCCAAGCCATCAGCCATTTTCCGCCATATACGCGGTAGCCTTTGCCTTCGCCGAATTTTTTGCGGCAGGCGTAGAGCAGCAGGGCGGGCACGAATGCCGTCCACACGGTGGCGGCAAAGCCAACGTAGCTGATGGCGAGCACGAAGCCGGTGGGGAACAGCAGGCAGGCAACGAGTGGAGGCAGGAAGGTAAGGGCGGCGGCTTTGCTGCGGCCGGCGCGGCTGGTGCCGAAGCCGAACAGGTCGGTGAGGTAGTCGAGCAGGCCGAGGGTTACGCCGAGGAAGGATGAGGCGATGGCCATGTAGGAAAACAGGGAGAGCACGCGCACCAGCCCGCTGCCGGCCACTTGGGAGAGGGCGGCGAGCAGGGCGGCCACGTTGTCTTGCGCGGCAATTACGGGGCCGAACTGGCTGCGCGGCAGATTGCCTTGCACGGCGAACTGCCAGAGGGCGTAGATCACCAGCGCCACCAAGGTGCCGAGCCAGAGCGAGCGGGCCACTTTTTTGGCGTCGCCCCGGAAGTAGTCGAACAGGCCGGACACGTTGCCATGGAAGCCGAAGGAGGCGAGGCAAACGGGCAGGGCGGTGCCGAGGTAGATCCAGTAGCTGCCGTTTCCGCTGCCGGCAGTATCGAACAATACGGCGGGTTGGGCGGAAATGAGCAGGCCGCCGTTGGCCCAGAGGAAGGTCATAATCATGCCGCCGATGAGGATGGTGGTGCCGCGGTCTACCCAAAAGGTGGACCACCACACGCAGCCCGCAAAGACGAGGGCAAACACAATCTGGCCCACCCAAAGCGGGGCTTGGAGAGCTTGGGCGGTAAGGTTGCCACCGGTGAAGATGTAGGCGTAGGTGAGCAGATAGAGCACAAAGGCCACGGAGAGGCCGGTGATGATGCTCCAGCCGCGGCCGAGCAGGTCTTTAACGATGGTGTCGAAGTTGGCGCCGGGCGGATAGTGGGTGGTGGCTTCGAGAATCATCAGGCCGCTGGAGAGCATGGAAAACCAGGTGTAGAGCAGCACAATGAGCGAGCCGGCAAACCAGATGCCGGCAGTGGCGGTGGGGTTGGCGAGCATGCCGGCGCCGATTACGGTGCCAGCGATAATCATAGCGCCGCCGAGTACGGAGGGTTTTTGATTCATGGTGATGTGGGTATGGAGTGGGTTTTGGGTATGGTTAAAGCACTGAATTGCTTCCTGCTGCGTTGGCTTGCCTTACTGATTGCCATATTTGCGGCTCGCCGCCGTGTAGGAACCAATCATTGCTTCCGCCACACCCTCGGGCAGGGAAATGAAACGGCCGCCCAAATCAGCAGCGGCCGGATGGGAATTATACAGGGCAGGGGCTTGGCTTGACTATATGGTTTGCGATTTTTGCGCGCCTGGTTTTTGGCATATTCTCACGTTATTGCTTATTTAATGGCGTTTAGTTTTTAAAATGCAGTTTTGTTGTCATGTTGTTGCTTTGGTGGTGATTAGCAGACGGATAATGCCAGTTTGGATTAGAGGCTACCTGAAAATAAATTTTGGCTTTGCGGAAACTGGCAATGCTTGCTTGAACTTGGTTGAAGCCTTATGTTTTTAGGTAGCCTGTGGCGGAGAATAAGTAACTTGCTCTCACACGGCAACTGTATTGGCTTGGTGATGCCGCATATATTTCGACTAGAGAAAAAGGCTACCTGAAAATACGGGATAGGGTTTTCAGGTAGCCTTTGCTATTGGGTAGAACGATTGGTTTAGAACAGGGCGTCAATCTCTTGCGAGGGTGCTGCGCCACCGCCGCTTTGCGGCTGTACCGGCTCTACTGCGGTTTCCTCCGGGATCACCGGATCGCCGCCCGCAGCTTGGATATCTTCGGCATCAGGCGTAGCGCCACGGTTATCGATGGCCAGGCGCGGGCTGGTGCTCTGCTGCTCTTGCAGGAAGTATTCGCCGCCCTTGCGTACGATTTTCGCGGGCATCGGCATGCCTTTTTGCGGCACGCCTTGGAGCGCGTAACGCATGTATTCTACCCATACCGGCAGAGCAATCGTGCCGCCGAAGCCGGCGCGGCCCATGCTGCGCGGTTTGTCGAAACCGATATACACCACGCCCACCAAGTCGGGGTTGAAGCCGGCAAACCAGGCGTCTTTGTTTTCGTTGGTGGTACCTGTTTTACCGGCAATATCGCGTCGACCCAGGGCGTTGGCGCGGGCACCGGTGCCTCGGCGTACTACGTCTTGCATGATGGTGTACATGATGTAGGCGTTGCGCGGATCGATAACTTGCGGCGCACTTTCTCCGGCCACCAAGGGCTTCATCTGGGCGCGCAATCGGCCTTGGTTATCTTCAATACGGTCAATCACGTAGGGAGATACTTTATAGCCGCCGTTGGCAAACACGGCATAGGCCTGCGCCATTTGCAGCGGGGTAACCACACCGCTGCCCAGGGCCATCGACAGTGAATCGGGAATCTGGCGGGCATTAAAGCCGAAACGCTGTACGTATTGATGCACTTCGTGCACGCCGAGCGCCATCACGATGCGGATGGAAACCATGTTTTTAGATGCAGTAAGCGCCTGGCGCAGGGTGATGAAGCCGGAATAGCGGCCATCGGAGTTTTTCGGGCGCCACGGCCGACCGCCGGTGCCCATGCCGGGCAATTCGATCGGGGCATCGTTGATGGTGGTGGCGGCGGTCATGCCTTTAGCCAAGGCAGCGGAGTACACGAAGGGCTTGAAGGTAGAGCCGGGCTGGCGTTCAGCCTGGGTGGCACGGTTGAAGCTCTTACTGTGGAAGTCGAAACCGCCCACCAAGGCGCGGATGGCGCCGGTTTTGCTGTCTAATGCTACAAACGCACCTTGCAGCTCGGGCATTTGGCTGATTTGCCAACCGCGATCGAGTTTACGCACGCGGATAATCGCACCGGGGCGAATGGCGTTGTCTTTGCCGTTGTTGATGGTGCGCGCTACATAATTAAGTGCGTTGCCACTGATTTTGATGCGGTTGCCGCCTTGTGTGTAGGCTTCAATCGAAGAGCGGCTGGCCTGCAATACCACAGCCGGTTGTAGGCCGTCTACAGTGTAAACCGTATCCAGATATTGATCTAAGTTTTCATCTAAGGCATCGGCTTCTATCGTTTTTAAATCGATAAAGGCTTCTGCACCACGATAAGCACCCAGCCCGAAGCCTTTCAGGGCACGGCGCAGGGCTAGGGTGGCCACTCTTTGGCTTTCTGAGCTAACGGTGGTGTACACACGGAAGCCTTGAGTATAGGCATCTTCGCCGTATCGGTCGTACATTTCTTGGCGAACCATTTCAGCTACATATAGAGAGTTTTGGTCAATTTCTACCTGTTGGCGTCGGTAATGCAGTTCTTCAGCCAGCGCTTGGTCACGTTCTGCAGGCGTAATCATCTTTTCTTCAACCATATTATTGAGAATATAACGCTGGCGCAAGCGGGCACGTTCGGGGTTCACGATCGGGTTGAAGGAAGAGGGCGCTTTAGGCAGGCCGGCCAGGATGGTGGCTTCGGCCAAAGTCAGCTCTTTAACTGGCTTATTGAAGTAAATCTGCGAAGCGGCAGCAAAGCCATAGGCGCGCTGGCCTAAGTAGATTTGGTTGAAATACAGCTCCAAAATCTGTTGTTTGCTTAGCGATTGCTCGATTTTGTAGGCCAATAGTGCCTCATTGAATTTACGGCGGTAGCTGCGCTCGTTGGTGAGGTAAAAGTTGCGGGCTACCTGCTGGGTAATGGTACTGGCGCCAGATTGCACACCGCCGGCACGGAAGTTGCCGATCAGAGCACGAGCTACACCAGTAACGTCTACCCCCCAGTGTTGGTAGAAGCGTTTATCTTCTGCCGCGATAACGGCATTGATTAATACCGGCGGGAATTCGTCAATTTTGGTAAACGCGCGACGCTCTTCGCCATACATGCCGATGAGTTTGCCATCTGATGAATAAATAGTCAGCGGCATCCTGGGTTGATAATTAGTTACCGTCTCTAAGCTGGGGAGTTTCGGATAAGTTACCAAAACTGCAATAGCCAGCAGTCCGATACCGAATAAGGCCAGCCCCAACAATAATCCAAAGACAGTTTTAAATATTTTTCTAAACATAGTTACAAATTTTTCTATCAATAAGTACTTTGACTAAAGTAAACTATACCTTAATTTATGCAAGAAAACGCAAAACCTGATATAAATTTACCTGTGACCATTCAACCGGTCTTTTAAAGGGAGGCTCAAAGATGCGAATATCAAAAAAACCAAGAAAATCAAAACAAAAGATAAAAATGTCTTTTGGCAGCAAAGGCTGCTTGGGCGTGGATATTACGCCAACCGCCATTAATATGGTACATCTTGCCGGCAGTGTTCCGGGTAATCTTCGGTTGGAAAATTACACCATCCAGCCCCTACCCAAAGGCGTTATTATAAACGGCAACATCGAAGATCATGACCAACTCGTGTCATATTTACAACAAGCTTACCAACAGCTTGGTAGTAGTTGCAAGAATGTAACAGCAGCCCTGCCGCAGGCTTTAACCAATATACAAACGATTACTTACGATGCCCGTAGCTCTGATTTGCCGATAGATGAGTTCGTTGAGTTGGAAGCCAGCCAAACCATCGGTTCTGATAACCTGAGCTATGATTTCCAAGTTACCGCCGAGCTGCAAAACGGTAATGTGCAGGAAATCGTCATGGCTGCCGCTAAACGTGATGATGTGGATCTGCGCACAGATTTGTTCGCGGATGCTGATATCCCGTTGTCACAGCTGGATGTGGATACTTTTGCTGTTGTAAATGCATTCTCTGTGTGGATTGATCAATTCGCTCCCGATTTGGAGCATCAAAAACTGGCTATCTTCCATGTGGATGAAGATCAGACCAAAGCTTTAATTCTCCAAAATGGCAATATTGTATATAAACAAGAAACCAATTTTGGTAATAAACAGCTGACTCATAACATCCAGCGCCAATATAAATTGAGTGAGGATGATGCATGGAGTATGCGTTTCAAAAGCAATAAGCCTGCAGATTTTCAAGGTACTGTGGCTGATCATTTTAATAGTCAGCTTACCCAGGAAATTCAAAGGGTTCTGCAATTCTATTACACTACGGTTAGCAGTGATTACCAAGATAGCGTTAAGCATATCTTAATCTCTGGATGTCCGTTTATGCAGCCTTTCGGTCTTGCAAAAAGCGTGTACGCTCAAACCAATATTTCTACTCAGCAAGTAGAGCCTATTGCTAGTACGCAAGGCGGCAAACAAGCCGAAACTTCGAAATTTAATTTGGAATCCGGGCAACTGACCGTTGCATTTGGATTGGCTGTAAGAGGATTGTAAAATGATTCCATTAATTCAACTAAATATGCTCCCCTATCGTGAGGAGCAGGATAAACAGAAAAAAGCACAGTTTACCAGACTGATGGTGTTCTCTGGTTTGGTTGGTGTTGGTTTGCTGGTACTGACTTATGTATCACTTAGCGGCATGATTTTGAACCAAGAGTCTCGCAATCAGCAATTAACTGATGGTATTGCGCAACTGGATATCCAAATCAAAGAAGTGGAAACCTTGGAGGCTGAAAAGCGGGACTTCTTGGCTCGGAAAGCAAAAGTAGAAGAGCTGGAAAACAAACGTTTTGAAGCAGCTAGAATGATTGACTCCTTGAATACTGTTGCACCTGAGGGTGTCTATCTGACAGGAATTAAGGCAAAAGATGTTAGCACTTATACCCTGTCGGGTAAGGCTACTAGTGATAGCAAAATTGCTGATTTTATGCGCGTGATTCCAAGTACCAATGTGTTTGGTCAGCCTTCATTGGATAGTATTAATAAAGTAGAGTCGGTACAAGAGTTTGAATTAACTGTAGCTGTTTCTGCCTCGGCACCGATGAATAGTGATTCTGCAAATATTGCTCCCGTTGTAATGCCGGCAGAGTCTGCTTCTGCTACTGGTAATATTTCTGCATCAGTACCCAATACGCCTGTAGCACCTGCGTCATCTGCTACAGCTACTTCCTCCCCTGCGAATTAATGGAAGGATGAAATCATGGCACAAAAAATTGATCTTAATACCTTATATAAACAGAACAAGCTGGTTCAGCTTGGTGCTGGTATCGTTATTGTTCTTCTCCTTTTAGTTGCAGGTTACTTTGCTGTGTTTAAAGGACAATGGGAAGAGTTTGAAACTTTACAGCAGAAAGAAGAACAGTTGAAGCAGGAGTATCAAAGCAAAGCAGATCAAGCAGCCAATCTGCCAGTTTTGAAGGATGAGCTAGAAAAAATCCGCACTGCATTTAACGTGTTACTAAAACAGCTGCCAACGGATGCAGAAATTCCAAACCTGATTCAGGAGCTGCATCAAGCTGGGGCTAAAAATAGTATGCGCATGAATAGTGTGAAGCCTTTGCCTCCTGTGGATCTTGATAACGTACAGCAATTACCTTATGAAATTTCTATTTCAGGAAATTATGAGCAAATTGCACAATTTATACGAGATGTAGGTCGTCTGTCCCGTATCGTAACCTTAGATAAGATCAATCTTGTTCCTGCAGATGCAAAAGATAGCAATGGCATGCTCACCTTAACTGCTAACGCGAATACTTATAAGGCGTTGGCTCAGAGTGAAGTAGTTGCTGCTTCAGCTGCATCACAAGCTGAATGATAAGACTGGTTCTTTATAAAGGATTTTATAATGAAGAAAAATATACTATGGTGTTCAGCAATTTTTTTGCTGACAGCCTGTTCTTTGACAGAGGGTAATTTGCAGCAGTGGATGGATAATGCCCAGGCAGAAGCAAGAAGTAAGGTACGCCAACCACAGATACCGACTATTTCAAAGTCTCCTGAGTATGTTGACCCTGTCATTAATGGGTTAAATATATTTGACCCTAAACGACTGCGTGTGAACCAACAATCAGGCATTAATGCTCCAAATCCTGATAGACCAAAAGAGATTTTGGAAAACTTTAGCTTGGAAAGCTTACGTTATGTGGGTTCTATTAAACGTGGTGGACAAGTTTCCGCTTTCGTTGAGGCAGGTGGTCATACCTACACCGTACGCGTTGGTAATTATCTTGGCCAAAACTATGGGCAAATTACAGCGATTACTCCGGATAAGTTGATTTTGTCGGAGGTAACTGAAGATAGCTATGGTGCATGGCAACGTCGAACAGCGGAATTAGAGTTGAACACAACTCCAGACGCTTCTAATCAATCAAAACCTAATTAAACTTACCAAGGGATTTACGCTATGAAAATCAAAAAACTGCAATATCTAACTGCTTTAGGTATGAGCTTGGCCATGCAAGGCGTACTGGCTGGTAATATTACAGATATCAACGTTTCTGCTTTGCCGAACAATCAAAAAGTGATCAAAATTCGTTTTGATCGGGATATGCTGAAACCCAGCGGTTTCATTACTACTACACCTGCCCGTATTGCTTTGGACTTCCCGAATACTGGTGCTAACCTTAGTCAGCCGGTACTTCAATATAATGACTCGTTACTCAGCCAAATTGCAGTTGCTCAAGACAGCAATAAGACTCGTGTTTTGCTCAATTTGAATAGACCTGGGCAGTACAATGCTGAAATCAGAGGTAATGAAGTTTGGATTTATTTGAATGAGACAGGTCAGGCATCTTCTCCAGCTGTGAGAGCCGCGGCTCCCAGCAACCAAATTCAGCAAGAGTCTATTGGTGTGACTGAGACTAGAGCAACTGCAGGTCAGAATGCTCTTGGTAGCAATACTGCGAATGTGGCCGTTGATTTTCACAAAGGTACAAATAATTCAGGTGTGATTGAAATTAATACTGCCGGCTATCAGGGCACTCCTGAAGTTAAACAGCGTGCCAATAATTTGGTCATTTTGTTGAAAAATAACCAACTGCCGATTGCTGCTCAGCGTAATTTAGATGTAACCGATTTCAGCACTCCGGTTCGCACCATCAGCTTGCGCCGTTTGGGTAACGATACAGAGATCACTATCAAAAATCAGGGTGGTTGGGAACATAAGGCTAACCAGTCTGCTGGGCGATATACTATTACGGTTTCTCCTAAATCTACAGTAGCTGAAGATGGTATTAACCGTAATCGTAACCGTAATTTTACTGGTAAACGTGTTTCTTTAGACTTCCAAGACGTAGATGTACGTACTATTCTGCAGATTTTGGCTAAAGAATCTAATATGAATATTGTGGCCAGTGACAGTGTTTCTGGCAAAATGACATTATCATTGAAAGATGTGCCTTGGGATCAGGCCTTGGATTTGGTAATGCAGTCACGTGGATTAGAGTCGCGTCGTAACGGTAACATTATCCGTGTTGCTCCGGCGGAAGAGTTCCGTAAAATTGATGTTGAGACTCTGGAAAATGCTAAGCGTATTGAGGAGCTTGGCCCTCTAGTATCTCGTACGTTCCAATTGAAGTATAAAGATGTCAATGAATTCCGCAAAATTCTGAACATTAATGAGAATGGTGGATCTAATAATAGTGGCAATAATAATAACTCTTTATTGAGTAGCCGTGGTTCAGCAGTGATTGATCCGGCGACAAATACTCTGATCATTAAAGATAACCAGAATGTTATCAAAGAGTTTGAGCGATTAATTGAACAGTTGGACGTTCCTGCTCGTCAAGTAATGATTGAGGCTCGAATTGTTGAAGCTAGTGATGGCTTTTCCCGTGCATTGGGCGTGAAGTTTGGCTATAACCGTACTTCTGGTTCAACTAGAATTGGTAGTGGATTGGGTAGTGGCGGTGGTGCCAACGGTAATACTTTCTCTATTGTACCGAACGTGAACCTGCCAGCTGCATCTGCGACCTCTTCCATTACCATTGTCCGTGCATTGTCTTCCGGTGCTTTAGGATTGGAATTGACGGCTATGCAGGAGCAAAACCGCGGTAAGATTATTTCCAGCCCGCGCGTGCTGACCCAAGACCGCAAAGAAGCCACCATCAAGGCTGGTCGAGAGATTCCTTACCAAGAAGCTTCTTCCAGTGGCGCTACCAGCACTAGCTTCAAAGAAGCAGTATTAGGTTTGACTGTTACCCCACAAATCACGCCTGATGGCAATGTGATTATGGACATCAAGCTGAATAAAGATTCAGTGGATGAAAACTGTAGCGTACTGGGTACTCCGTGTATCAGCACTAAAGAGCTGGTTACCCGCGCGATGGTTGAAGATGGTGGTACCATCATCTTGGGTGGTATCTATGAGGAAGATAACTCTACTGCCCAATACAAGGTACCGTTGCTGGGTGATATTCCGCTTGTTGGCAACTTGTTCCGTGGTACTAAACGTAATAACAGCAAAAACGAATTGCTGATCTTCATCACTCCGCGTATCATGGGTAGTGAAGGTAACGTTCTGCGCTACTAAGCCACACTTTGCCGATTGATTCGGTTACAATGCCTGCCATGGATACCATGGCAGGCAATATTTTTTTTATCGGATTGATGGGTGCGGGCAAGACCACGCATGGGAAGCAGTTGGCAACGTTATTGCAACGCGATTTTGTCGATAGTGACCAACTGATTTGCCAGCGCACCGGTGTTGCTATTTCCACTATTTTCGAGCTGGAAGGGGAGGGTGGCTTTCGCAAGCGCGAAGCTGCCATTATTGACGAACTGACCCTCTGCCATCCCATCATCCTCGCTACTGGTGGTGGAGCTGTCTTGTCTCCTGACAATCGCCATTGTTTGCATACGCGCGGTACTGTGATCTATCTGCACGCCACTCCTGAAGTCCTATATCGGCGTATCCAATACGATAAAAATCGCCCCCTGCTTCAGGTAGCCGATCCACTCGACAAACTTGAAGCACTCTATCAACAGCGCGACCAGCTTTACCGCAAAACAGCCCATCTCGTGTTTAATATTCCTCCGCAGCACTCCTGCCCGCAAATTACTAAGCAGCTGTTGCAGCTGATTCAACAACATCAACATAGCCAAGAAAACCGATAATGCAAACTCTGCACGTCCATACCCCCGGCCACAGCTATCCCATCCACATTGGTTCTCGCTTGCTCGATAATTTAGCCGAACATATCCGCCCGTATATCAGCAGCAAAGCCGTCATCATCAGTAATCAAACTGTTGCCCCACTTTATCTTGCTCCCGTTCAAGCAGCCTGCCAACATCTTGGTATCAGCGTTTGCGACATCATCCTGCCTGACGGCGAACAATACAAAAATAATGAATCTCTCCAGCAAATCTACACTGGCCTGCTGCAGCATCATGCCGATCGGCGCACCACTATCTTGGCTCTCGGTGGAGGCGTAATCGGCGATCTTGCCGGCTTTGCTGCCGCTACCTACCAGCGCGGTATCCCCTTCATCCAAATTCCCACCACCCTGCTCAGCCAAGTTGATTCATCCGTAGGGGGGAAAACCGGTATCAACCATCCCCTCGGCAAAAACATGATCGGCGCGTTTTACCAGCCCCAAGCCGTCATTGCCGATACCGCTACCCTGCAAACCCTTCCTCCGCGTGAATTTTCCGCGGGGCTTGCCGAAGTCATCAAATACGCCTTGCTCGGTGACATTGATTTTCTCGCCCGACTCGAACAAACCATGCCCAGCATTATGCAGCAAGAGCAAACCGCCCTCGCCGATACCATCAGCCATTGCTGCCAAATGAAAGCGCACATCGTTGAGCAGGATGAAAAAGAACAGGGCATCCGCGCCCTTCTCAATCTCGGCCATACCTTCGGCCATGCCATCGAAACCCAGATGGGCTACGGCAACTGGCTGCACGGCGAAGCTGTAGCTGCCGGCATGGTGCTTGCTGCGCGACTTTCCGAGCATAAAGGCTACCTGAAAACCGCCGACACCGAACGTATTATCTGCCTGCTGCAAGCCGCACGATTGCCCGTTGCACCGCCAGAGTTTGCGATTGATACCTGGCTTGCCCACATGCAGCACGACAAAAAAAATCAAGCCGGCCAAATCCGTCTTGTTATTCTCAAACAGCTCGGTCAAGCCGAGGTGGAAGCTGGCTTCGGCCGGGAAGATATGGCAGCTTTGCTGCAAAGCATCTGATTTTCCATTGGGGCAGGTTTGCTAATTGGTCAAGCCGGTGCAGCAACACGGATTGATGCCATATCGGGAATAAAAATCTTAGTTTTGCAGAAACTTGCCTTTCTATGAAAATCTCGTTTTCAGGTAGCCTCTTCATACAGCAGGCTACCTGAAAATTATTTTGGCCGTTGGGTATGGTTTAAGCTTAAGGTTTGCGGAAAAATAAGGCTTTGTCTTTGCTAATAATCCAGAGAATGAATATCAGCAATAGGCCAGTTTGAATGATTTTACTGTCGGGATGAGTGGCAAAAATTTCGTCGCCGAGGTTGGTGGATAGGTGGAACAGCACGGCAATCAGGATACTGCGGTCGCTTTTCAGATACAACCAGTTGGAAAGCAACACGAATTCAATCATGCTGAACACAAAATTGGCGGTATATAGCGCGCCTTCGGCCACCACCTGGTGTGGTAGTAGCCCTGAATAAAAGCCAGCGGCAGATGCCACAGCGCCCAATATACGGTAAAGATCATGGAGGCGGTGAACATACTGAATCGGCTCAATAGTGCATCGGTGCCATGGCTGTGCCAGGCCAGCTCTTCAATGATGGCAGCAAAAATGAGGAGGAACCACGGCGAGACCATAGCTGAGCTAAATGAGGGGTTGCCGGAGATGTGGAACTGCGCCATGCTGTGGCCAAACAGCAGGGAGATGAATTGTGCCAATATCAAGGTGAACGGCAGGAGCAGCAGGGTGCATAGCAGATAGCGTTTGGGGCTGTACTAGATTAGCCCTAAATTCCACACCAATCCCGCAAGGTTTTT
>CAUUTP010000058.1:0-13497 GCA_963548155.1 uncultured Eikenella sp. | reverse complement strand
TGTTACTTACTGGCAAGGTTCTCTGAAATAGCACCTTTTTTGTTACTTATGCCGATAGAAGCAAAAAGTCTAAGCTGAATAAATTCAGGTAGCCTTGCATCACACCCCAAAGGCTACCTGAAAACGCAGCTTCAACGAAGTTAAAAGAGTTTCTGCGCAGCGAAAACACAGCCACACCCTACCCTCAAAGCCACTTCGGCCACAGTTCGCGGCTTCTCGGGTTGGCAAAAAACGGCTGCAATAAGCGTTGCAACTGCGGCAAATAAGGGGCGGCAGCCGGGTCGCAGCAAATGGCGGCGCGGTAATATAGGGCGAAGATTTCGGCCTGCTGTTCCATATTGAGCCGGTTGAAGTGCGGCACGGTGTCGAGCATGGGCAGGCGGTAGGCACGATTTTTCAGGTAGCCCAAACGCAGGGCCAGCAAACTGCCTCCAAGCCACACGGGGAAGCCGTTTTGATGCTGCCAAACGTGCGTCAGCTCGTGCACCAGCCAGGCGCGTTCGATCAAGGGGCGCTTGGCGAAATCGGGGCAGAAGCGATTGGCGGGGAAGTAAACATGGCCGAAGGGGGCGATGGCAATATTGCGGGTAGGCAGCCACCACGCGCCGCCGTGCAGGCGGATGCGTTCATAACGCAGCCCGCTGCCAAACACGCTGCGGGCGAGCTTTGTTTCGGCGGGGGTGAGCGGGCGGGAACGTGGGGGCATGGGTGGTTTATCAATCCATAGGGTAAGAGGCTACCTGAAAATTGCTGGCCATATGGAAACAATAGCTTACAGTTTAACTATGCAGCAACTCGGCTTGCTTCACTTCGTTGCAGCCTCGGCCTGCTTCGCAGAAACTCAGCTTCCTACGGAAGCTTTGTTTTATAGTGGATTAACAAAAATCAGGACAAGGCGGCGAGCCGCAGACAGTACACACGTTACGGCAAGGCGAGTCAACGCTGTACTGGTTTTTGTTAATTCACTATAACTTCATTGAAGCTGTACCTTCAGGTAGCCTTAAATGGCAAAACAACGCGGCTCAATGTTTACGGCTGTAGTTTTCGATGTCCTCGCACACGGTGGCAAGGAAGTCGAGGTATTTCGGGTCTTCGCCTGCCCACATTTCCTCTTCGCCCAGCGCGTAGGCGCGGATGAGCTCGTCGGCGGCGCGCTCGAAGTTGCCCAATTCAAATTGCGCCTGACCGAGCCGCAGATGCAAAAAGGGGTTGCCGATGCCATCGGGGCAGTGCATGGCGTGGCTGAGGGTATCGCGGGCGGCTTCGTGGCTGCCGCGCAAAAATTCGGTGTCGCCCACCGCAGCCAGTATCCAAGTGGCGGCTTCCCATTCGGCTTGCGGCTCGGGCAGTAAATCCCATGCCTGCCAAAAACGTTCGATAGCTTCGGCATAGCGTTCTGCATCAGCCAGCTCGTCGCCTTGTTCGCACAGCGCGGTGATTTGCTCGTAGATATGGTCATTCAGTTCGGCCATGGCAGGCTCCTTCTTTAGAGATGCCGCGTATTATACAGGCTACCTGAAAGCCTTTATTCATTGCTTTCAGGTAGCCTCTTCCCCTTGGGCGCGTGATAATATGCGCCGTTTTATTTTGTTTACACCGCCGCCATGACCGCCCAACAACGTATCCACGATCTTACCCGCCAGCTCAACCGCTACGCCCACGAATACTACACTTTGGACGCGCCCAGCGTACCCGATGCCGAATACGACCGGCTCTACCGCGAACTGGAAGCACTGGAAGCCGAATATCCGCAGTTCAGGCTGCCCGAAAGCCCCACGCAGCGGGTGGGCGGCGCGGTGCTGGACGGCTTTGAAACCGTGGTGCACGCCGTGCCGATGTTGTCGCTGAACAACGCGTTTTCGCCGCGCGACGACGAAACGGGCGCGTTCGACCACGCCGAATTTTTGGCGTTTGACGAGCGCGTGTGCAAGGAATTGGGCGTGTCGCAGGTGGAATACGCCGCCGAACCGAAATTTGACGGGCTGGCGGTCAGCCTGTTGTATCAAAACGGGATTTTGGTGCAGGCGGCCACGCGCGGCGACGGCACCACGGGCGAAAACGTGACCGAAAACATCAAAACCGTGCGCAACATCCCGCTGAAACTGCACGGCGAAAAGCAGCCTGCACTGTTGGAAGTGCGCGGCGAAGTGCTGATGCTCAAAGCCGATTTTGCCGCGCTGAACCAACGCCAGCTCGAGGCGAACCAAAAGCCTTTCGCCAATCCGCGCAACGCCGCCGCAGGCAGCCTGCGCCAGCTCGATTCCAAAATCACCGCGCAGCGCAAACTGCATTTTTTCGCCTACGGCATCGCCCAGCTTTCGGGCGCGGAGAGGCTACCTGAAAGCCACATGGAAGAGCTCGCGCTGCTGCACGAACTCGGCTTTTCGCTGCCCGAAGGCTATTTCGGCGCGTACACCGGCGCGGCGGCCGTGTTGCGCGAATACGAACGGCTGGCCGAACACCGCCCCCGCCTGCCGTATGAAATCGACGGCATGGTGGTCAAAGTGAACTCGTTGGCCGAACAGCAACAACTCGGCTTCGTGTCGCGCGCGCCGCGTTGGGCGATTGCGCACAAATTCCCCGCCGAAGAAGCGCTCACCACCGTGGAAGCGATTGACGTGCAAGTCGGCCGCACTGGCGCAATCACCCCCGTGGCGCGGCTGGCGCCCGTATTCGTGGGCGGCGTTACCGTGACCAACGCCACGCTGCACAACCAAGACGAAGTGGCGCGCAAAGACGTGCGCGTGGGCGATACCGTGGTCGTGCGCCGCGCAGGCGACGTGATTCCCGAAGTGGTGCGCGTGCTGCCCGAACGCCGCCCGATGGTTGAAAAGCAGCCTGCACTCGGCGGCGACCTGTTTCCAGGTAGCCTCGAACCGCTGCACGAGCCGTTCAAACTGCCCGAAACCTGCCCCGTGTGCGGCAGCGCGGTCGAACGCGAAGCAGGCGAAGCCGTTGCCCGCTGCACCGGCGGCATGCTCTGCCAAGCCCAGCGCGCGCAAGGGCTTATCCACTTCGCCAGCCGCAAAGCCATGGACATCGCCGGGCTGGGCGACAAGCAAATCGAAGCCCTCGTCGCCGCCGACGTATTGCACAGTTTTGCCGATATTTATCAACTGGATATCACCCAACTGCAAACCATCAAAGACAGCAAATCCGCCGCCACCAAATGGGCGCAGAATATCTTGGACAGCATCGCCCAAAGCCGCACCCCGCCGCTCGCCCGCTTCCTGTTCGCCCTCGGCATCCGCCACGTCGGCGAAAGCACCGCCAAACAGCTGGCATCCGCATTCGGCAACCTCGACACCGTGCGCCGCGCCCCCGAACCCATACTCGCCTGCCTGCCCGACATCGGCAGCGTCGTCGCCCACGCCATCGCCCACTATTTCAGGCAGCCTGCACAGCAAAAAATGCTGGACGACCTATTGCAATACGTCGTCCCGCAAGCCGCCGCCCCATCGCCCCAAACCCGCGCCCACGCCGCCCCCGAACAATGGCTGCAACGCCTGCCCGACATTAAACTCAGCGAAAAACGCGCCGCCGAACTCTGGCAACTCGCAGGCAGCCTGCACGCCCTGCAAACCGACCAAGCCCTGCCGCAAGAATGGCAAGACTGGCGCAGGCAGCCTGCACACGCCGCCTTGCTGCAAGACATCATCACCTTCACCGAAGCGCTGTCTGAAAGCGGCGCAGACAACGTTTCAGGCAGCCTGCTCCCCGAAAACAGCCTGATCGCCGGCAAAACCTTTGTCCTAACCGGCACCCTGCCCACCCTGAAACGCGACCAAGCCGCCGCCCTCATCGAAGCCGCCGGCGGCAAAGTGAGCGGCAGCGTGTCCAAAAAAACCGATTTCGTGGTGGCGGGCGAAGCCGCAGGCAGCAAACTGGAAAAGGCGCAGGCGCTGGGCGTGGCCGTGTTGAGTGAAGAAGAGTTGCTGGGGATGCTGGGGGGAGCGGATTAGAAGGTTGGCTGAAAACCTGTTGTCTACCATTTAGCCGCCCCATTTTTCAGGTAGCCTTTCCTGCCCACACCTCCCCTATCTGCGCCATTCCTGCCCCGTTCATCGGCAATCTCAGGTAAGATGGCGTTTTTTTTCGGAGACAGCTATGCCGCAGAAAGTAATCGCAATCGACGGGCCGAGCGCATCGGGCAAAGGCACGGTGGCGCAGCGGGTGGCGGATGCCTTGGGCTGGCGTTATCTGGATTCGGGCGCACTCTACCGCATCACCGCACTCTATGCGCGCAACCGCCAAATCGCTTGGGATAACGAAGCTGCTGTGGCCGCGCTGGCGCAGGTTTTGCCGGCGGAATTTGTCGAGGGCGTGGTGCTGTTGGACGGGGAAGATGTTTCCGCCGCCATCCGCAGCGAAGAAATCGGCATGGGGGCATCACGGGTGGCGGCGCTGCCTGCTGTACGCACGGCTTTGTTGCAGCGGCAGCGCGCGTTTCTAACCGAACAGGGGCTGGTGGCCGACGGGCGCGATATGGGTTCGGTGGTCTTCCCCGATGCCGTGCTCAAAGTTTTCCTCACCGCTTCGCCGCAAGTGCGTGCCGAACGCCGCGCCAAACAAATCGGCGTACCGCTTGATGGTGCTGGTTTTGAGCGCATTTTGGCCGACATCGAAGCGCGCGACGAAGCCGACCGCAACCGAGCCGTTGCGCCGCTGCAAAAGCTGCCCGAAGCCCATCTGCTCGACACTTCGGCACTGACGATTGAAGAATCGGTAAAAAAAGTGCTTGATTGGTATCGGGAAAAATAAAGTTACTGTATAATGCCGCGTTTTCGGCGCATCCGTTCCGCTTGGGCGCGGCTGTGTTGTATAAACAATTGATTTAACTCACGCCTGCCATGCCAAGGGTGGCAGGCTTCCATCAACTCCAACCCTCCGCACTCCTTGGCCGTGCGTGGAAAAGACAAAACCTTATGGAAAATTTTGCCCAGTTACTGGAAGAATACTCAGCCGTACAAGAAATGAATCAGGGCGAGGTGATTACCGCCGAAGTGGTGGCGATTACCGACAAACACGTTATCGTGAACGCCGGCCTGAAATCCGAATCCCTGATTGATTTGAACGAATTCAAAAACGCCCAGGGCGAACTGGAAGTTAAAGTCGGCGATTTCGTTACCGTAACCATCGAATCCGTAGAAAACGGCTTCGGCGAAACCAAACTCTCCCGCGAAAAAGCCAAACGCGCTGCCGATTGGCTGGCTTTGGAAGAAGCCATGGAAAGCGGCGAGATTCTCTCCGGCGTGATCAACGGCAAGGTCAAAGGCGGCCTCACCGTGATGATCAACAGCATCCGCGCTTTCCTGCCAGGCTCTCTGGTAGACGTGCGCCCGGTGAAAGACACTTCTCACTTTGAAGGCAAAGAAGTTGAATTCAAAGTGATCAAACTGGATCGCAAACGCAACAACGTAGTGGTATCCCGTCGCGCCGTGCTGGAAGAAACCCTGGGCGAAGAGCGCCAGGCTCTGCTGGAAACCCTGCAGGAAGGCACCGTGGTGAAAGGTATCGTGAAGAACATCACCGACTACGGCGCATTCGTAGACTTGGGCGGCATCGACGGCCTGTTGCACATCACCGATTTGGCATGGCGCCGCGTGAAGCACCCCAGCGAAGTGCTGGAAGTGGGCCAGGAAGTAGAAGCCAAAGTATTGAAATTCGACCAAGACCGCAGCCGCGTATCTTTGGGTATGAAACAGCTGGGCGAAGACCCCTGGAGCGGCCTCGCTCGCCGTTACCCCGCCCGCACCCGCCTGTTCGGCAAGGTAACCAACCTGACCGACTACGGTGCATTCGTTGAAATCGAACAGGGCATCGAAGGTTTGGTACACGTTTCCGAAATGGACTGGACCAACAAAAACGTTCACCCGAGCAAAGTGGTTCAGCTGGGCGACGAAGTAGAAGTGATGATTCTGGACATCGACGAAGACCGCCGCCGCATCAGCCTGGGCATGAAACAATGCCAAGCCAATCCGTGGGAAGAATTTGCCGCCAACTTCAACAAAGGCGACAAACTCACCGGCGCGGTTAAATCCATCACCGATTTCGGTATTTTCGTGGGTCTGCCCGGCAACATCGACGGCCTGGTACACCTCTCCGACCTCTCTTGGAGCGAAAGCGGCGAAGAAGCCGTACGCAAATACAAAAAAGGCGAAGATGTGGAAGCCGTTGTATTGTCTATCGATGTAGAGAAAGAACGCATCAGCTTGGGCATCAAACAGCTCGAAGGCGACCCCTTCGGCAGCTACATCAGCATCAACGACAAAGGCGCCTTGGTGAAAGGCACCGTGAAATCTGTTGAAGCCAAAGGCGCCGAAGTGCAGCTGGCCGACGAAGTGGTGGCCTACCTGCCTGCTTCCGAGTTCGACAGCGAGCGCGTGGAAGACTTGACCACCAAGCTCAAAGAAGGCGACGAAGTGGAAGCCGTCATCGTTACCGTAGACCGCAAAAACCGCAATATTAAGCTGTCGGTAAAAGCCCGCACTGCCAAAGAAAACCGCGAAGCGCTCAACACCGTGAACGCAGCGGCCAGCCACGCCGGCACCACCAGCCTGGGCGACTTGCTCAAGGCCAAGCTGGGCGGCGAAAACGAATAAGGATAGCGCAAAATGACCAAATCAGAGTTGATGGCCCATCTGGCCGAGAAGTACCTGGCTCAAGGGCATTCCCGCCTGGCTGTTAAGGATGTGGAGCAAAGCGTGAAGGTTTTGGTGGATGCCATGACCCGTGCGCTGGCTCGTGGTCAGCGTATCGAGATTCGCGGGTTCGGCAGTTTCGACCTGAACCATCGTCCGGCTCGCATCGGCCGCAATCCGAAAACAGGCGAAAAAGTGAACGTGCCCGAGAAATACGTGCCGCACTTCAAAGCCGGCAAGGAATTGCGCGAACGCGTAGACCAAGCCGCCAAGTAAGATTGGCATTCAGCTGAATAAAAGGCTACCTGAAATTTTCAGGTAGCCTTTTTGTTGTTGGGACAATCCAGATAGCGTTATGCAATAAAGGCTACCTGAAAGCTTCCGCTGCAACAAAATTCAAGCCAAATAACAGGCAGCTTGTACTTCTCGCACATCAGCTGCAATTTAACGATAAGTTAGAACCACCTACTCCCAGTAACAAGTCGGCAAAAGGCTACCTGAAAATTTTAGCTTCGCAGCAACTCGCATTGCCCGTTTCAACTGTGTTGAAGCTTATGCTTTCAGGTAGCCTTTTACCAACCGCATTACCAACGGCTGACCAACTCGCTCAAGTCCGTATTTTTCGGGCCGTCGACCTCTTTCTGCGCCGTGCCGATCATCAGCAGGCCGATGATTTTGTCGTGTTCGCCACAGCCGAAGGCTTCGCGCAGCGCGGCGGTGTTGACCCACAGCCCGGTAATCCACACATTGTCGAAACCTTGCGCCTTGGCCGCCAGTTGGGCGGCATAGGCGGCGCAGCCGGCGCTAAGCATTTGCTCCCACTCCAGCTTCGGCTTGAGGCAATCCAGCTTGGGTTTGGACACCACGCCGATCACCATCGGCGCCATCTGCCCCACCACTTCAGCCTTGCGCGCCGCTTCGCCTCCGATTTCTTCGGCACACTGCTTCAAAATTTGGCGGAAGACCTGCCGCCCCTCCTCGCTTTGCACCACCACAAAATGCCACGGCGTGAGATTGCCGTGGTCAGGCACTTGCGTGGCGGCCTGCAAAATAATTTCCAGCTGGGCATCGTTGGGTGCAGGCTCGGTGAGCTGGCGCACAGAGCGGCGGGTGGTGAGCAAATCCAGGGCATTCATGGGCTTAATCCTTAAAGTGTGCGTTAAAACGAAACGCCGTGCTTATACCACACATTAAGGCTACCTGAAACCCAAAAAGGCTAGCTGAAACACTTGCCCCAACAAACCCTAAGCCGAACGCTTTCCCAATACCTATCCGGTTTAACGCTATAATGCCAGCCGATTTCATCCCCTTAGGAGCCGCCATGAGCGCCAATTATCTTTTCACCCTACCCGACCAAAACGGCAACGATTTCGCCGCCGCCGACCACCTGCCGCTGGTGCTGTATTTCTACCCCAAAGACAGCACGCCCGGCTGCACCACCGAAGCGCAGGAATTCAGCGCGCTTTTGCCCGAATTTCAGGCGCTCGGTTTTCAGGTAGCCGGCATATCGCGCGACAGCGTGGCCAGCCATCAGAAATTCGTGTGCAAATACGCGCTGGAAGTGCCGCTCTTGTCGGATAAGGATGAAACCGTGTGCCGCCTGTTCGATGTCATCAAAGAAAAAAATATGTATGGCAAAAAAGTGTTCGGCATCGAACGCAGCACCTTCGTTTTGGATGCACAAGGCCACATCACGCGCGAATGGCGCAAAGTGAAAGCCGCCGGCCACGCCCAAGCCGTGCTCGACGCGCTGCGCGAAACGGCCTAGCGGAACACCGCCATGCAATACTGTTACCAAGCCCCCTTAGGCACGCTGCTGTGCCGCCTGCACAACGGCCTGCCCGCCGAAATCCTGCTGCAGCACAGCGCCGCGCCCTTCCTGCCCGCACTGCCCAACGACACCCCGCTGGCACAATGGCTGGACAGCTATTTTTCAGGTAGCCCTGCCCCGCTGCCGCCGTTTATGCCGCCCGCAGGCACGGCGTTTCAGCAGGCCGTGTGGGCGCAGATTGCGCAGATTCCGTTCGGCGAAACCCGCAGCTACCAATGGATTGCCAAACGCATCGGCAGCCACCCGCGCCCCGTGGGCGGCGCCTGCGGCAAAAACCCGCTGCCGCTATTGATTCCCTGCCACCGCGTGCTCTCGGCCAACGGGCTGGGCGGCTTCAGCATGGGCGGAGGTACCGAACGCAGCCTGGCGGTGAAACGCTGGCTGCTTGCGCACGAAGGAGTGGCATTGTGAACCCGGCCGAGCCGCTGCCTGCCGCCTGGCAAGAGCCCATCGAGCAAACGCTGGACGAGCTCTTCCTCACCCGCCGCCTCGCCGCCAACACTCTGGCCGGCTACCGGCGCGACTTGGAAAAAGTCGCCCGCCGCCTGCACGTACAAAGTTTGGATTGGCAGCAGGCCGATGCCGATGCCTTGGCCGATGCCGTGTATGCCCCGGATGAAAAACCCGCTTCCCAAGCGCGCGCCCTCTCCGCCGTCAAACAGCTCTACGGCTTTTTGCAGCTGCAAAACCGCCGTAGCGACAACCCCGCGCAACACCTGCGTCCGCCGCGCCAAGGCCGCGCCCTGCCGCCGCTGATCGGCGAAGCGCAAATCGACACGCTTCTGGCCGCGCCCGACACGGAAACCGTCTTCGGCCTGCGCGACAAAGCCGTGCTGGAAACACTGTATGCCACCGGACTGCGCGTGTCCGAAGCCGCCCAAATGCAGCTGCAAGATTTAGACTTGCAGCGCGGCGTGGTTACCGTAATCGGCAAGGGCAACAAGCAGCGCATCGTGCCGCTGGGTGCCGAAGCCGTGTATTGGCTGGAACGCTACCTGAAAACCGCGCGCGGAGAATTGCTCAAACACGCCCCGTGCGATTTCGTATTCGTGGGGCAAAAACGCAGCGGCATCAGCCGCCAATTGGTGTGGCAGATGGTGAAACGCTACGCCGCAGAAGCCGGCATCAGCGAGCTCAGCCCGCACGGCCTGCGCCACGCCTTCGCCACCCATCTGGTGAACCACGGCGCCGACCTGCGCAGCGTGCAGATGATGCTTGGCCACGCCAGCCTGAACACCACGCAAATCTACACCCACGTGGCCAACGAGCGGCTCAAACGGCTGGTGGCGCAGCACCATCCGCGTGGGTAGGTAAGATATCGCGGATTCAAATGAAAATAGGCAAGGCAGCAGGCTACCTGAAAGCTTTCAGGTAGCCTGCCGTGCCGTTTTGTGGGAAAATCCGTACGTTTAAAATTATTCAAATTGGGCGAAAATATTATGTTGGACAGAGAAGGTTATCGCCCCAATGTCGGCATCATCATCACCAACCAGCGCAACGAAGTGTTCTGGGGCAAACGCGTGCAGGAGCATTCCTGGCAGTTTCCGCAGGGCGGCATCAAGCCCGGCGAAAGTCCCGAGGCCGCCATGTATCGCGAGCTGGCCGAAGAAGTCGGCCTTTTGCCGCACCACGTGAAAATCCTCGGCCGCACCCGCGACTGGCTGCGCTACGACGTGCCCGGCAACTGGGTGCGCCGCCAATGGCGCGGCGCGTATCGCGGGCAGAAACAGATTTGGTATTTGCTGCGGCTCACCGGCCGCGAAAGCGATGTGCACCTGCGCGCCAGCAGCCAGCCGGAATTCGACGCCTGGCGCTGGCACGACTATTGGGCGCCCATCGACGAAGTAATTGAATTTAAAAAAGACGTGTACACCAATGCCCTGCGGGAGCTTTCGCGCTTCCTGCACAATCTGGAAACCCTGGAGCAGTTCAACCGGCGCCACGCCGCCCTGCCCGAAGAGCACACCCACCGATGAGCGACATCCTCACCCGCATCCTCGCCACCAAACAGCAAGAAGTGGCCGCCGCACAAGCCGCCCTGCCCTTGGCCGAACTGCGCGCCCGGGCCGCCGATATGCCGCCGCCGCGCGGCTTCGTGCAAGCCATGCGTGCCCAACACAGCCAAGGCCGCGCCGCGCTGATTGCCGAAATCAAAAAAGCCAGCCCCAGCAAGGGGCTGATCCGGCCGGACTTCCATCCCGAGCAGCTGGCGCGCGCCTACGAAACCGCCAGCGCCGCCTGCCTGTCCGTGCTCACCGACGAACCCTACTTCCAAGGCTCGGCAGGCTACCTGAAAACCGCCCGTGCCGCCGTGGCGCTGCCAGTCTTGCGCAAAGACTTTATGGTGAGCGCCTATCAAATCCACCAATCCCGCGCCATGGGCGCCGACGCCGTGCTGCTGATTGCCGCCGCGCTCAGCCAAACCCAGCTGGAAGAATTCGAAGGCATCGCCCACGAATCGGGCATGGCCGTGCTGCTGGAGCTGCACCACGCCGACGAGCTGGAAAAATGCCGCCGCCTCACCACCCCGCTGCGCGGCGTGAACAACCGCAACCTGCGCACCTTTGAAGTGAGCCTGCAGCAAACCCTGGATTTGCTGCCCGAAATCACCGGCGAAGGCCGCATCGTGATTACCGAAAGCGGCATCCGCAGCCGCGAAGACGTGCAATTCATGCGCAGCCACGGCGTACACAGCTTCCTAATCGGCGAAACCTTCATGCGTGCCGACGATGTAGGCGCGGAAGTGCAAAAACTGTTTGCTTGAGCTTTCAGGTAGCCTGCCATGATGGTGAGGCTACCTGAAAACACTATCCCAATATTTCGTTTGTCTATTTTTCTCACGCAAGGAGTAGGCATGAAACGTTTAGTGATGATATTGGTCCTGCTGCCCCTGGCTGCGGCTGCCCAGCCCACCGCCCGGCAATGCCGGCAGATTAACCGCGACAGTATCGAAGTTATGACTTATCTGTTTGCTTGTACCGACAACGACACTTTCGCGCTCCCCCAAGCCGCCGAGCAGCAAGCCGACAAGCTGATGCAGTTAAGCAAACCCTGCTTCAACCGCGACCAAGAAGCATGGTGGCGGCAAAACGGCGCACAGGTGGAAGCCGAGCGCAACCGTTACGACACCGGCACCGATGCAGACACAGCGGCAGTATGCCGGCAGCGCCGCTCACACATCCAGCGCATCTTGCGGCGCTACCGTTAAACCGACCAACCTTGCCGCGTTTAACCCCCATATTTCAGGTAGCCTGAACTTACTGCCAAAGCGGGCAGAGGCTACCTGAAACCAGAAATCCTATCCAAATCCACACAGAGATACCGATATGACCAGCCCCGACAAAATCCTCATCCTCGACTTTGGTTCGCAAGTCACCCAGCTTATCGCCCGCCGCGTGCGCGAAGCCCATGTGTATTGCGAGCTGCACCCCTACGACATGCCGCTGGCCGACATCAAAGCCTTCAACCCGAAAGGCATCATCCTTTCCGGCGGCCCTAATTCCGTGTACGACAGCGAATACCAGGCCGACACGGGGCTGTTCGATTTGGGCGTGCCCGTGCTCGGCATCTGCTACGGCATGCAGTTTATGGCGCACCACTTGGGCGGCGAAGTGCAGGCCGGCAACCAGCGCGAATTCGGTTACGCGCAAGTGCAAACGCAAGACAGCGCGCTCACCAGCGGCATTCAAGACGGCGCATCGAACACCTTGGACGTGTGGATGAGCCACGGCGACAAAGTGTGCAGGCTGCCTGAAAACTTCCGCACTATCGGCAGCACGCCCTCCTGCCCCATCGCCATGATGGAAAACGCAGAACGCCGCTTCTACGGCATCCAATTCCACCCCGAAGTGACCCACACCAAACAAGGCCGCGCCCTCATCAACCGCTTCGTGCTCGACATCTGCGGCGCACAGCCCAGCTGGACCATGCCGAACTACATCGACGAAGCCGTGGCTAAAATCCGCGAACAAGTCGGCAGCGACGAAGTGATTTTGGGCTTGTCCGGCGGCGTGGATTCCTCCGTGGCCGCCGCGCTGATCCACCGCGCCATCGGCGACCAGCTCACCTGCGTCTTCGTCGACCACGGCCTGCTGCGCCTGAACGAAGCCGAAAACGTGATGAAAATGTTTGCCAACAACTTGGGCGTGCGCGTGATTCATGTGGACGCCAGCGAACAGTTTATGGCGAAACTCGCCGGCGTTACCGACCCCGAGCAAAAACGCAAAATTATCGGCGCAGAATTCATTGAAGTATTTGACGCCGAAGAGAAAAAACTCACCAACGCCAAATGGCTGGCGCAAGGCACGATTTACCCCGACGTAATCGAATCCGCCGGCGCGAAAACCAAAAAAGCCCACGCCATCAAATCGCACCACAACGTGGGCGGGCTACCTGAAAACATGAAGCTGAAGCTGCTCGAACCGCTGCGCGATTTGTTCAAAGACGAAGTGCGCGAACTGGGCGTAGCGCTCGGCCTGCCGCGCGAAATGGTGTACCGCCACCCCTTCCCCGGCCCCGGCTTGGGCGTGCGGATTCTGGGCGAAGTGAAGCGCGAATACGCCGACCTGCTGCGCCAGGCAGACGACATTTTCATTCAGGAACTGCGCAACCACAAAGACGAAAACGGCACCTCTTGGTACGACCTCACCAGCCAAGCATTTGCCGTGTTCCTGCCCGTGAAATCCGTGGGCGTGATGGGCGATGGCCGCACTTATGACTACGTGGTCGCCCTGCGCGCCGTCATCACCAGCGACTTCATGACCGCGCACTGGGCCGAGCTGCCCTACTCGCTCTTGGGCAAAGTGTCCAACCGCATTATCAACGAAATCAAAGGCATCAACCGCGTGGTGTACGACGTGAGCGGCAAACCGCCCGCCACGATTGAGTGGGAATAACCTTGGTTTCAACATCGGAAAGCCCTGCCAGATAATGGCAGGGTTTTGTTTTGCCTGTACTTGAGGCTACCTGAAAAATCCGGCATAAGTAACAAAAAAGGTGCTATTTCAGAGAACCTTGCCAGTAAGT
>CAUUTP010000057.1:0-13611 GCA_963548155.1 uncultured Eikenella sp. | reverse complement strand
GCCTTGCAGGATAAGGCTTGCGGGAGGCTTTAGCACCTTTTTTGTTACTTATGCCAAAAATTTTCAGGTAGCCTGCTGGGAAAGGCTACCTGAAAAATATTGTGCGGCTTACTCAGGCTTTGGCCAAGGCGGCTTTGAGCTGTTTGAGGGTGAGCCAGGCTTGGGCTTTGAGTTCGGGCTGGCGTAGAAGGATGGCAGGGTGGGGGACGGTGAAAGCGGTGGTGTGGCCGATGAGCTGTTCGAGCAGCCAGCGGCGGGCAGGATCGTAGAAGCTGTTGCCGAGCAGGAGAACGGCTTGCGGTTGTACCCAGGCGAATTCTTGGCGGATAAAGGCGGCGCAGCGCACCTGTTCTTCGGGGGTGGTTTTGAGGGCGATGCGCGGCGTGCAGCGCAGCCAGGCGGTGCGGAAGGCTTGTTCGGGCGACAGGCCGATGGCGGCGAGCATGTTGTCGAGCAGCCGGCCGTGCCGGCCGCTGATGAGCTGGCCGGTTTCGTCGTCGCTGGGGGCGGGGTTGAGGCTGATCACCATGAGGCGGGCGGGTATGGCGCCGTAGCCGCTGAGGGCTTGTTTGCGCTGGCTGTGCAGGGAACAGGCGGCACAGGCAGCGGCTTGCTGTCGCAGCTCTTCAATGCTGGCGAAGGTGGCTGGGGACAGTGCTGCCCACAGACGTTGCACGGCGGCGAGCGGGTCGATTTCGTTGTCGGTTTGAGCAGGAGTGGGCTGGAATGGCTGCGGAGCGGCTATGGCAGCCAACACGTCGGCGCGGTGGCCTTGCGGGGGCTGTGCGGTGCGGGCAGCTGGTTGGTTTGGCGCAAGGGTGTGGTTTGGATGTTGCTGAAGCTCACCGGCCGAAGTTTGCCGAAGTTCGCTTTGATTGTTTTCAGGTAGCCTGGGTTGGGCTGCGGGGGCGGTAGGGTGAGCCGGACTTGCTGGAAGTTCGTTTTGCCCGCTTGGGCGAAGCTCGCCGTGGCCGCTTTCAGGTAGCCTGGCAGGGGATTTAGGCTGGCTGTGGCTAGGCAGGGTTGGTTCGGCAATGCGGGCGCTGCGTTTGAGCCACATGGGGCCGAGGCCGAGGGCTTCGTGCAGGCGGAGGTAGCGGCTGCTCAGCATGATTTCTCCATCAGCAGGGCGTCTTCACGGCTGCCGTCGGGGCGGGGATAGTAGCCGGGGCGGCTGCCACAGGGAATGAAGCCGTGTTGTTGATACAGGGCAATGGCGGCTTGGTTGCTGTGGCGCACTTCGAGGAAGATGCGGCGGATGTTTTGGGCATCGGCCTGTTTGAGCAGGTGGCTGAGCAGCAGGCTGGCCACGCCTTGGCGGCGGTAGGCGGGGGCGGTATCGATGAGGTGCAGTTCGGCTTCGTCGAGGATGGTTTGCCACACGATGAGCCCGGCCAGCTTGCGGCCTTGTTCGGCCAGCAGCACGGTTTCGTTGGCGTGGCCGATGCAGGCGACAAATTGCTTTTCCGACCAAGGTGAGGGATTACACTGCGCATCAAGCGCGGCCAAGGCGGCGCTGTCGCCTGGGCGGGCAAGGCGGATAATCATGCCGCCCCTTTGCGCGCAGCCTGTTCGGCAGCGGTGAGGGCAACTTTGTTGCGCACGTAGAGTAGTTCGGCCTCGGCGGCGGAAACAGCGGGATAGCGGCCGGAGGCGGCCAGCGCCAGGTAGTGCTCGGCGGTGGGCATATCAGAACAGCCGGGGAAGGGCGGGGGCTCGGGCAGGGCAAAAGCGTTGCCGATGCCGCTGATGCTGCTCGGGTTGAGGCTACCTGAAAGGTTTTCAGGTAGCCTGATTTCAGCAGCTTTGCCCACTTGGTAATCGCTCAAGCATTGTTGGGTTTGGGTGTTGAACCAGGCATAGAACACTTCGCCCATGCGCGCATCGGTGGCAGCCAGTATGGCAGTTTGGCCGGGGCAGAGCGAAGCAACCGCATCGAGGCAGGGCACGGGGATGAGCGTGATGCCAAACGGTGCAGCCAGGCCTTGCGCCACACCGGCACCGATGCGCAGGCCGGTAAATGCGCCCGGGCCTTGGGCATAGGCGATGGCGGCCAGTTCGTGCACAGCCAACCCGGCTGCATCCAGCAGGGTGGCAATCTGCGGCAGGATGAGTTCAGACTGCCGGTTGCCGGTCTCCTGATGGAATAGACTGGTATGGCCGTTGTGCCGCAGCGCCAACGACAACCACTGGGTGGAGGTGTCGATGGCGAGCAGCGGCTGTTTGGTGGAAATGCTGTGGTTCATGCTGTGCAACTTCAGTTGGCTGCCACGATTTTGGACAGATTACGTACCAGCGCGGAGAGCATAGATAAGTCGGCCGGTTCGTAGTGCTGCATGTCGGCAATCTGGCTGCGTGCTGCGGCGATTTTGGCGGCGGCACGGCTGTTGCTGCCGGCCTGCAGGAAGTCGCGCGTGAACGCCAAATGGATGTTGGTGGCGTCTTCATACATGGCCAAACCGGCTTGCGACTGCCATTGGTTGTCGCTCGGCAGTTTGGCGATGGCACGGTAGATCCAGCTCATGTTCAGTTTTTCGGAGAGCATGAAGTAGGCTTTGGCAACGGTGGCAATGGGCTTGCCGATTTTGGCAGCCAAGTCCACTACGGCCAACACATTGGCGGCAAAGGGCAGACGTGCGAGCATGGCCACATCCTGCTGGCTGAGCACATCGTAGCTGCTGAGCCAGGTTTCGCGTTCGGCGATGCTGGGGTGCTCTTCGGCCTGGATGCGCTCCGGCAGTTGCTGCATGAACTCGGTGGTGGGAGCGCGGTAGTGGCTGATGAGGCTGCCGATGTTGTCGAAGGGGCGTTTGCTGCGCAGCAGCTGGCCGGCTACATGGCCGATAAGCTCGGCAATGTCGGCACACAGGCGCATTTGCGCTTCGGCAGGCAGGCGGTTGTCGAGCGCCTGCACGGCGCGGAAACGCTCTTCGCCGTCGAGCAGGATATCGGCCACCCAGTAGGCGCGTACCACATCGGCCACGGAAGCTTGGTTTTCTTCGCTGCAACGCTGGATGAAGTGCATACCCATGCGGTTGATGACGCGGTTGGCCAGCTGGTTGGCGATGATTTCGCGCCGCAGGTAGTGCTGCTGCATTTCGCTGCCGTATTGCTGCTGGAGCGGGGCGGGGAAATAGCGGATAAGCGCGGGCAGGAAGTTGGGGTCGTCGGGAAGGTCGCTGCCCAAGAGGTTGTCTTGGCAGTGCATTTTGCTGTAGGACAGCAATACTGCAATTTCCGGGTTGCTCAGGCCTTCTCCGGCTTCGGCGCGGCGTTTGATTTCGGCTTCATCCGGCAGGAATTCCACGGCGCGGTCGAGGCCGGCGTTTTCTTCCAGATAGCGGATGAGCGCGGCAGCGGTTTTCAGGTAGCCTGCCGGGTTGAGCTGGGCAACGGAGAGGGCTTGGGTTTGCAGATAGTTGTCTTGCAACACCAGTTGCGCCACTTCGCCGGTCATGTCCCGGAGCAACTCATCGCGCTCTTCCAGCGTTAGGCGTTCGGCGCGCACGGTTTCGCCGAGCAGGATTTTGATGTTTACTTCGTGGTCGGAGCAGTCTACGCCGGCGGAATTATCGATGGCGTCAGTGCAGCAGCGGCCGCCATTTTGCCAGTATTCGATACGGCCCAGCTGGGTGGCGCCGAGGTTGCCGCCTTCGCCCAACACTTTGGCGCGCATTTCGCCGCCGTTCACGCGCACTTCGTCGTTGGCTTTGTCGCGCACGTCGGCGTGGCTTTCGGAAGCGGCTTTGATGTAGGTGCCGATACCGCCGTTGTAGATCAGTTCCACATCGGCTTTGAGCAGCTCACGGATGAGCTCGTTGGGGGTGAGGCTGTCGGCTTCGATACCAAGCCAGGCTTTCACTTCAGGCGTAATCTCGATGGACTTGGCGCTGCGTTCATACACGCCGCCGCCTTGCGAAATCTGCGCACGGCTGTATTTTTCCCAACCGCCGCCGCTTTGGAACAGGCGTTTGCGCTCTTCAAAGCTCTTAGCGGCGCTGGGGTTCGGGTCGATGAAGATGTGGCGGTGGTTGAAGGCGGCTTTGAGCAGGATGTGCTCGGACAGCAGCATACCGTTGCCGAATACGTCACCACCCATGTCGCCAATGCCGACTACGGTGAAGTCTTCATTTTGGATGTCTTTGCCCAAATGACGGAAATGGCGCTTTACCGATTCCCACGTACCACGCGCAGTGATGCCCATGCCTTTGTGGTCGTAGCCGGCGCTGCCGCCGGAGGCGAAGGCGTCGTCCAACCAGAAGCCGTGTTCGGCAGAGATAGCGTTGGCGGTATCGGAGAAGGAGGCGGTGCCTTTGTCGGCAGCCACTACCAAGTAGGGATCATCACCGTCGCGGCGGTGCAGCTGCTGCGGCGGCTCGATGCCTTCGGTGGTGCGGTTGTCGGTGAGATCGAGCAAGGCGTTGATGAATATCCGATAGCAGGCGATGCCTTCTTTCAGGTAGCCTTCGCGGTCGGTAGCGGCATCGGGCAGTTGTTTGCACACGAAACCGCCTTTGGAGCCGCCGGGCACGATCACGGCGTTTTTCACCATCTGCGCTTTCACCAAGCCCAGCACTTCAGTACGGAAGTCGTCGAAGCGGTCGGACCAGCGCAGGCCGCCACGTGCCACTTTGCTGCCGCGTAGGTGGGTGCCTTCCACGCGCGGGCTGTACACCCAAATTTCAAACAGCGGGAGCGGCTTGGGTAGGAAGGGGATGTCTTTAGATTTGATTTTCAGGCTGATTTCGGATTTCGGGCAGCCTTCTTTGTCGGTTTGCCAGAAGTTGGTGCGGCACACCGCCAAAATCACGGAACGGAAGGCGTTGATGATGCGCTCTTCATCCAACGAGGGTACGTCGGCTAAGAGGCCGGTGAGCTCGCTGTTGATCATCAGGGCACGGTTCTCGTCGGCTTCTTCGGGGTGCAGGCGGGCAGCAAACAGTTCCACCAGTTTGGCGGCGATGACGCCATGGCGAATGAGGGTTTGCTCGATGCGCTCTTGGGAGAACGGCAGGGTGGCCTGTTTCAGGTATTTGGCGATGGCGCGCAGCAGCATGCTGTTGCGCCAGGTGATGCCGGCAGAGAGTACCAAGGCGTTGAAGCGGTCATTTTCCACACGGCCTGCCCATACTTCGGCAAACAGCGCGGGCAGTTCGCTGCCCAAGGCATCGCAGCCATCGGCTTGCGCGTGGACAGGCACATTGGGTTTGAGGGAGAAGTGGTTCAGGCCGACGGCACTGTTCGCGGTGTGCAGGGGATAGGGCACAGCGGTATGCACATCGAAACCCATGTTGCCGATGATGGGCAGGGTTTGTGACAGCGGCGGGCTGATTTGCGGGGTGTAGAGGCGCAGTGCGTAGGGCGCGGCCGGGTTTTCCTGCTCGGAGAAGACGGTAACCAACTCGTGGTCGTCGTTGAGGAGTTCGGCGTGTTTGAGATCGGTAATCGCCTGATCGGGGCTGAAGGCTTCGCGGTAGGCGGCAGAGAAGGCGGTGTCGTCTTCGTGAGCGGCAGAGGCAGCTTTGGCCTTGGCTTTGGGTTTGGCTGCTGGCTGCTTTTTCTGCTCGGCTTTGGCTTGCGGCACGGCAGCCTGCGAAGCGGCTTCGGCAGCATTATCGGCTCCGGCATTGGCCGCCAGGCTGGCAACATGTTGCTCCAGCTCATTGCGGGTAAAGGCGGGCAGTTTGCCGGCGTTGGTGCGGCACAGGAATTGGACGCAGGCGAGCGGATTGTCGTCGGTCAGTTGCACGGCGTATTCGCAGCTTTCGGCGGCCAGAGTGGTTTTCAGGTAGCCTGCAATGCGTTGGCACAGTTGGCTGCCGAATTGTTCTTTGGGTAGATAGCACAGCACGGAAACGTAGCGTTTGAATACATCGCTGCGGGCAAACAGGCGCACGCGCGGGCGATGGCACAGTGCAAGCAGGCCGGCAGCGGCTTCGGCTAGCTCTTCGTTGCTGGATTCAAACAGCTCGTCGCGCGGGTAGGTTTGCAGCAGGTGGCGCAGGTTGTGTTCTTGATGGCTGCCATCGGCAAAATCAAAGTGTTTCAGTACATATTCGGCTTTGCCGCGCAGTATGGGGATGCTCCAGATGCTGTCGGTGTAGGCGGCGGCGGTGTAGAGACCGATGAAGCACCATTGGCCGATAACTTGGCCGTTGGCGTTGAGTTTGTGGATGCTGACTTGGTTGAGATAGGCCGGACGGTGGATGCGGCTGCGCTGCTGTGATTTGTTGAGCAGCAGGCGGTTGTGGCGCAGCCATTGTTTCTTGTCGGCATCGGAGAGGGCGGCAAAATCATCGGCAATCAGATTGCTGTTACCGGCGAGAATGCCTTGCGCCGTATTGGCTTTGGCCTGCAGGCGCGGGCTGCCGGAATGGTTGACCAAATCGTATTCGCAGAAGCCCATCAGGAGGAAATGGCGGTCGGCCAGCCAGCTGAGGAAGGAGACGATTTCCGCATCTTGGCTGCGGCCTTCGTTCAGAATCATCTGGTTAACCAGCAAGAGCTGACCGCGCAGTTTGTGTTCGCTCTCTACAACTGTACCCAGTTCGGCTAAGAGGTTGCGGATTTGTTCGGCCAGTTTTTGGTCTTGTGCGGCCTCGCCGCCTTCCAGATATACAGCCACCAATGTTTCCTGCGCGCTGCCTTCTTTGGCGGCTTCGTCAAGAGTGGCAGCTTTGCCGTCTGCATTGCGTTTTACTTGCCATGTACTGTGCAGCACGGCCAAAGGCGCACGCTGCTCACGGTTGAGCAGCATCAATAGGGAATCAAGCAAGAAGGGGAGGTGGTCGGCCACAATTTCCACCAATGTGTGCTGCACGGTGTCGCCGGTGGGCGAAACGCGTACCACTGCTTTGCCCGCGGCACGGGGCTCTTGAGCGAGCTTGCGGTGCGAATCGGCGGCAGATAAGAGTTCGGTGTCGCTATAGCAGGCCAGGTCGGCAAAGTCGGCCTGGCGATAATAGCCGGCAAGGAAGGGGAGGAAATCTTCTGCAAAATTCTGTTGGCGGGCACTGTCTTGCAGGCGCAAAACGGGAGGCGGCAGGTTCATGCTGGGGCTCCTCTTGAGCTTCTTGGGTTGGTATGGCGGATTGCAACCCGAGCAACGCAGTTTGGCCGCGTTGCTCTTTGCCGGTTTTAACCCGTCATAATGAAAATTAAGACTGGCTAATGATACGCGAAATATGTGGTTTGAGGTAGGGTGGGCGTGGCGGTGGCGGTAGGATGTGGCGGAGAGGTTTCAGGTAGCCTTAGAGGCAGGCAAGGTAATGGCTGAAATACTTTATTTATAGGCTGTTATGGCGGAAACAATATTCTTGGATGTAGGGTGGTAAGTCAGAGAGATATGATAATCCATCGTGGGAGCATATCTTGCTATTTGCTGTTTAAAGAATAGGTTGCGATTATTGCGTGACAATATGGAACAGAAGGCTACCTGAAAGCGCGGCTTCAACGAAGTTTCTGCGAAGCTAAAGTGTAGATGCCGTAGGAGAGCGGATTTTTGCCAAACTAAAGTTTGTGGGCGATTTGAAAAGCAAACAGGCAGGCTGCCTTTATGGCAACCCGCCTGATTTGGGCGAATATGATAATTAGTGGTGATGGCCGTGTTCGCCGTGGGCATGACCGTGGGCGATTTCTTCAGCGGTGGCAGGGCGGATTTCAGCCACTTTGCCTTTAAAACGCAGCTTCATGCCGGCCAGCGGGTGGTTGCCGTCTACCACGGCTTTGCCGTCGGCAATGTCGGTTACGCGGTAAACCAGGGTGTCGCTGGTTTCGGGGTCGTCGGCTTCAAACATCATGCCCACTTCCACTTCCACAGGGAAAACATTGAGCGGCTCGAGGCGCACCAATTCCGGGTCTTGCTCGCCGAATGCGTCGTCAGGAGAAAGGGTTACATCCACTTCTTCGCCTACGGCTTTGCCGTGCAGCGCTTCTTCCACCAGCGGGAAAATGCCGTCGTAGCCGCCGTGCAGATAGGCGATGGGCTCTTCTGTTTTGTCGATCAGCTGGTTGTTGGCATCAAACATTTCATAATGCAGGGTTACTACGGTGTTTTTTTCGATGTTCATGGCAAGTCTTTCCTGCTTGGGAACGGTTGGGAAGGCATTATTTTACCTCATTGGCAGGTTTAGGCAATGCGGCGGCGGCTTGGGCTGGGATAGGGGAGATTTGCCGACACTCTGTTTGTTTGTATGCACGGTAGTGTGGCGATGAGGCGAAATGGCGGATGCGGCCTAGGTGTGACGGGTTGTGGTTTGGTTTGGAGGTTGTTGGTTTCTGTTGATTTGTTTTAGGTTTTGTTGATTTTTAGTAGGCTGGAAGGCAGTGCGTGGGAAGGGCTAGGCGGCTTTCAGGTAGCCTTTTGGGCAGCAGGGATAGAGTGGTTCGTGAATATGCTTGGTTTACAAAAAGATAAAGTTTTTTACTTGGAATACAGGTTAGAGTAGCCCAATAAAAGGCTGGTATAGTAACGTTGGCCCACTCTTGGCATATTCAAATTGTGTTTTCAGGTAGCCTTTTGGGGGAGGGGCTACCTGAAAATGGGATGGGATAGCGGAGCCCCTTTTAATCTATCTTCAATAAGGCTTCGATGGCGGCGGTGTATTGCGGCAGGCGTGCCATTTCTTCTTCGAGCTTGTGCTGGCTGCCGGTGTTGTTGAGGGCAGTGTCGATTAAATCCAGTGCGGCGGCGGTGGCGAGGATGCGGCGGCGTTTGGCCGGGCTGATGTTTTTCTCGTCGAGCAGGTCGGTGATGTTGCCGAAGTTGCGGTTTTTCATCATATGTGGTGTTCCTGTGTGGGCTGAGGCTACCTGAAAATGTGCAGGGTAAAAAATGCCCCGCGCCGGAGAGGCTGCGGGGCAGGATGCTTACTGTTGACGGTCGAGGCCGAAGGCTTTGTGCAGCACGCGGGTGGCGAGCTCGAGGTATTTTTCATCGATCAGCACGGAAATTTTGATTTCGGAAGTGGAAATCAGCTGAATATTGATGTTTTCCTCGGCCAGGGTGCGGAACATGGTGGAGGCCACGTCGATGTGCGAGCGCATACCAATGCCGACGATGGATACTTTGCATACGGTGTCGTCGCCGTGAATATCGGCCGCGCCGATGCTTTCCTGCACGCTTTGCAGCAGCTCGATTGTGTGGCGGTAGTCGCCGCGCGATACGGTGAAGGAGAAATCGGTGGTGCCTTCTTCGCCGGCATTTTGGATAATCATATCTACATCGATGTTGGCATCGGCCACCGCGCCCAAAATCTGATAGGCGATGCCGGGTTTGTCGGGTACGCCGCGCACGTTGATGCGGGCTTGGTTTTTGTCGAATGCGATACCGGATACAATGGCTTTTTCCATGTTTGGGTCTTCCTCGTAAGTAATCAGGGTGCCTTCGCCGCCATCGGTGAGGCTGCTCAATACGCGCAGGCGCACTTTGTATTTGCCGGCGAATTCCACCGAGCGGATTTGCAGCACTTTGCTGCCCAGGCTCGCCAGTTCGAGCATTTCTTCAAACGATACGGTGTTCATGCGCCGTGCTTCGGGTACCACGCGCGGGTCGGTGGTGTAAACGCCGTCCACATCGGTGTAGATTTGGCATTCGTCTGCCTTGAGTGCGGCGGCCAGCGCCACGGCGGAAGTATCGGAGCCGCCGCGCCCCAGCGTGGTGATGTTGCCCTCGGCATCTACGCCTTGGAAACCGGCCACAATCACCACTTTCCCCGCCGCCAAATCGGTACGCATTTTGCTGTCGTCGATGTATTCGATGCGGGCTTTGGTGTGGGAATTATCGGTTTGTACCAACACCTGCCAGCCGGTGTAGCTCTTGGCCGGAATGCCGATATCCATCAGCGCCATGGCCAAAAGACCGATGGTTACCTGCTCGCCGGTGGCCAACACCACATCCATTTCGCGCGGGTCGGGAAACTCCTGAATTTCGTGCGCCAACGCCACCAGGCGGTTGGTTTCGCCACTCATGGCGGACACCACCACCACCACGTCGTGCCCTTCGGCACGGGCGCGGGCAATGCGTTTGGCCACATTCTTAATGCGCTCGGGGCTTCCCACTGAAGTCCCGCCATATTTCTGTACCAATAAAGCCATTTGCTTGAATACTCTCTTTACTTTTGAAGCCAATCCGTATCGCACCTTAGCAACGGATTGGCCGAAAATTGGGAAGTGGACAGTTTGCCGATGTATCAGGCAGAGCGGCATTATTGCCAGTTCGGCATAAAAAAACAAGCCTTACATCGCCGCAGCTGTGCCATTACCTAGGGTAGCAGCAGTATTGCGCGGCAGAACTTTTCCCTTTTTGAACCAACCGCCGTGCAAAGGGTTTGCTACAATCCGCCTGGCTGAATACTAGTGTAGGAAATCGTCTGTCGAATGAATTGGAACGCCGTATCCGCGCCTGACGAAGAAGTACACGCGCTTTCATACAGTAAAGCTCTGTTTCTACTTTGCAAAAAACCGATCTGGCTGTGCCGTTCCCTGTTTTCAGGTAGCCGGAAAACTCGAAAAAAGCAGCCTACACTTTCCCCATCACGAAAGACGCGCCATGCCCAAACTCCCCGAATGGTTTGCCCAGCTACTGCCCGTGTTGGCCGGTCGACAGTCCGCTGCCGATTTCGAACGTTGGCTATATACCGAAGCGGCCAAAACGCTGCTGCCCGAAAACACATACGCTGCCTTGTTCTGGCTGGATTACCGCAAGACGCATCCGCGCGATATCCATGACGCTTTGGCGGAAGCTGGCGATTGGACGGGCGGTTGGCACAAACTGCAGAGTGTGTATGAATATCTGCGCACGGGCTATTTGAATTGGGCGGACGACGAGCTTTTGCGCGTATTGCCGCTTCCCGATGATTATATTGCCCGATTGCAGGCGTTTACCGAGTGGGTGAATGGTAGTGCAGACATGTTGGAAGCATTGGGCATGCCTGCGGAAATTGCCGCCGTGAACGCTTTGTCAGACGGCTATCTGACCGAGTTGTGCCGATATTTTTCCGCGCCGCAAAAGTGCAGGCTGCCTGCCGTGCCGCCGCCTTATCTCTCATTGCACAACGCCGCGTTGTATGAGATTGATGGCGTTCCGCGCGAAGTTTCGTTTGTCAGCGCTGCTTTTTCCTGCGAATCGGACGACACACCGAACGCGCCTGAAATTTACGGCAAGGCGCTCGCCCGATATTTGGCGGAAGGGCTGGCACGGCGCGGCTTTTCCGTGACGGGTTGCCACGCGGAAGATTGGGGCTGGCGCGTGGATGTTGGTAATGCGGATTTCCCTCTGTGGCTCGGCTGCGCCAATTTGACGGACGGCGAAAACCGCTTCCGTTGCTTCATCGAACCGCACACCGATTGTGTGCGCCGCCTGCGGCTGTTCAAACACGATACCCGCGCCGTAACGGCACGCCTTGCCGCCGCGCTCAACGATATTTTGCAGCAGGACGACCGCATCGAATCAGTGGAATGGCAATGACGGCGTGAACATATATTGCTGGCTGAATCGATCAATTAAGCAAGGTGTCGGGGTGACCAAGCTAAGTCAGATAAATGATTTAACGTACTATTCCCGGATTATTCTCTGTGATGAAAGTTATCCCATTATTGATAACCCAGACCCTGGGTTGATGCTTTAACCTATAAACATCTATCCCAAACTACTAGGCGCTATTATGAAAAAATTATTGTTATCCCTTTTGGCTGCCATTGCCATAAGCCCTCTTTGTCAAGCGGACACGGTTACGCAGAGGGAAGGATTCGGTGAGGTACATACCCGCTGCCTGTTGAAAACCGGCAACGGCAGTTTCCGGCTTTCGCCATGTAGGAATGTGCTCATATCTGCAGCCGCCCCGCTCGGTGTGACGGTCAAACATGAAATAGGCGGTACATTGATCTATACCGCATCATATGCTTGGAAAGACGAGCGCCACCCAAACTATTACCTGACTTCCGTCAGGCAGGAAATAGAAGATTTGAGCTATCGTTCCGCAGCCCGCGTATTCTATCTGGACAGACAGCGGCGGCGTATCTCCGATAGTAGCTTCGGACTGCCGAATATTTGGGAATGCTATCGGCAGTTGCACGGCGATAAAATCACATTATGTGTTTGGCAAAAACCCTGATTTCCCAGCCTGCAGGGCTACCTGAAAACCCCAAAAGCAGCCTGCACCCCACCCCATAAAAGGAAACCCAAATGGCCAAAGCCCCCAAAATCCTCTACACCTGCACCGAATGCGGCGGCACCGTGCCCAAGTGGCAGGGCAAATGCCCGCACTGTGGCGAGTGGAACACCTTGCAGGAAGGCCTGGCCGCGCCCGAGCCGAAGAATGCGCGCTTCCAATCGTGGGCGGCGGACACCACGCAAGTGCAGGAACTCTCCAAAGTCACTGCCGCCGAAGTGCCGCGCGAGCCCACCGGCATGGGCGAACTCGACCGTGTGCTTGGCGGCGGGCTGGTGGACGGTGCGGTGATTTTATTGGGCGGCGACCCGGGCATCGGCAAATCCACGCTGCTGCTGCAAACCGTTGCCCTGATGGCGAAAAAACGCAAAGTGCTGTATGTGTCGGGCGAGGAATCGGCGCAACAGGTCGCCCTGCGCGCGCAGCGGCTGGGGCTGGATGCGGACGGCGTGCATCTGCTGGCGGAAATCCGTTTGGAAGCGGTGCAGGCTGCTTTGAAACAGCACCAGCCCGCCGTGGTGGTCATCGACTCAATTCAAACCATGTATTCCGACCAAATCACCTCCGCGCCCGGCTCCGTGTCGCAGGTGCGCGAGTGCGCCGCCCAGTTCACCCGCATGGCCAAGCAGATGGGCATCGCCATGATTTTTGTCGGCCATGTGACCAAAGACGGCGCGATTGCCGGCCCGCGCGTGCTGGAGCATATGGTCGATACCGTGCTGTATTTCGAAGGTGACCAGCATTCCAACTACCGCATGATTCGCGCCATCAAAAACCGCTTCGGCGCGGCCAACGAGCTGGGCGTGTTCGCCATGCTGGAAAACGGCCTCAAAGGCGTGTCCAACCCCTCCGCTATCTTCCTCGCCAGCTACCGCGACGACGTGGCCGGCTCGTGCGTGCTGGTAACGCAAGAAGGCAGCCGCCCGCTGCTGGTGGAAATCCAAGCGCTGGTGGATGACGCGCACGGCTTCACGCCCAAGCGACTCACCGTCGGCCTCGAACAAAACCGCCTCGCCATGCTCTTGGCTGTGCTCAACCGCCATGCCGGCATCGCCTGTTTCGACCAAGACGTGTTCATCAACGCGGTGGGCGGCGTGAAAATCAGCGAACCGGCGGCGGATTTGGCGGTGATTCTGGCGATGGTGTCCAGCTTCCGCAACAAGCCGCTGCCGGAAAAAATGGTGGCCTTCGGGGAAGTCGGATTAAGCGGCGAAGTGCGCCCCGTGGCGCGCGGGCAGGAGCGGCTGAAAGAAGCGGAAAAACTCGGCTTCAAACGCGCCATCGTGCCCAAAGCCAACCTGCCGCGCAGCAAAAAAGAATTCCCCGGCCTGGAAATCTTCGGCGTGGAACGGCTGGACGAGGCGGTGAGATTGTGTAGGGATTTGGGGCATAAGTAACAAAAAAGGTGCTAAAGCCCCCCCGCAAGCCTTATCCTGCAAGG